>NZ_CP098604.1:2147121-2453852 GCF_024499015.1 Xanthomonas hortorum pv. pelargonii
GGGATGTTGCCGGCGCAGAAACTCGAACGCGCCACACTGGAGTTACTACGCGAACTCGTCGCCGAAGACGGCATCGCGCTGCCGGACGTACGCGCGTTACTGGCCGCCTACGACCCGGCATGGCCGGCGATCGAGCGCTGGATCGCGCGCAGCGCGCCAGGCGTGTCGCTGATTGTCTCGGCGATCACCGCGGTGTGCGACCCGGAAGCCATCGTGTTTGGCGGCCGCCTACCCGCGGATCTGGCGCAGCGGCTGATCGCCGCCGTGCAGATCGACAACCTGCCGCGCCGCGGCCAGGCCCGCCCGATGCCGCTACTGCTACCGGCCGAAGCGCCGGCCGATGCCTGTGCGATCGGCGCGGCGACGCTGCCGTTGAAGGCGCGCTACTTCCGTTAGTGCCCGCCGGCAGCGACGTCGCCTGCCGTGCACGCCGTGCGTCAGTCGCCTTGCCGCTGGGGTGACGGCAGCCTGCCCGACGCGTCAGCGAGCGCAGCAGCTTGCATGCAGCTCCCGTGCAAGCATCACCACCTGCCGCTCCGTGGCGGCGTCCATCTCCTCGAACATCTCCTCACCGCGCAACGGCGCTGCAGCCGGCAACGGATGTCCGAACGGCTGCTGGGACACCAGTCGCCAGGCGTCGCCGTACAGCGGCTCGGCGGTCGCCAGCAGCGGCGAGGACACGAACTGATCCAGCACCGGCATCGCCGCCCGGTTGCCCTGCATCGCCATCGCCTCAAGGTCGGCCAGCACTTGCTCGGCGTCGGCACGAGCGGAAGGGGAGAGCGGTTGCGGCCTGCCGTCTGCGGCGACGGCGGGTTGGCGCTCCAACAGCAGGCGTGCGCGTCGACCCAGCAATTCGAGCTGCGCGTCGGTATTGCCGCCGGCGGCGGCCTGACGCAGCAGTTGTTCCACCTGCGCGTACTCGCCTTCGCCAATGTGCCGGCAAGCCGCCAGCTGGGCAGCATGGTCGCGTGCGCGTTGCGACACCACGGCGCGCGCACCAGGTGCCGCCAGGTCCGCATCGCCAACGGACGTCGCGGACCGCGCCGCCTCGGCAAGCATGGCGCAGTGGCTATAGGTCTGCGCGCGCGCATAAGACACCGCGGCACGCTCGCCCGACGCGGCAGCGGCAGTGCTGTGCGTCGTCTCTGCACCACCGGCTTGCGTCTTCGCTTCGGTCTGGAAGGCCTGCGGCGATCCAGTGCCACAGGCTGACAAGGCAAGCGCGTGCGGCACGAGGATCAGCCATCGGGACAGCGCGCCGTTCCCTCTCACTGCCGGATCCGCTGCGCATCAGCATCGGCGCTGCGCTGGCTCTGGTTCGAGGATGCCAGCGCCGCTGCCTCCGCAGAGCGTTCCTGCACCAGCTGGGCGATGGCGCGATCGCGCAGTTTTTCGCGCAGCTGCGCTTCGATCATCCCGCCCACGGTGTCGAGCGTGGCGGTGTGCTTTTCCTCCAGACGGATCAGGTGATATCCGCCAGGGCCGCGCACGGGGCCAGACACGTCGCCCACCGCCAGCGCACGCACCGGCACCTCGAACGGCGTGTCCAGGTAAAGGCCGAACATCGACGACAGCTGTCCCCCGTCGGCGGCAGTGGCGCCATCGTCGGACTCCTCGGCGGCCAGTCGGGCGAAATCGCCTCCACGCTCGATGCGACGGCGCAGCATCTGCGCACGCTCCAGGGCCTGCGCCTGGCTCAACGGATGACTGCGCCGCGGCGCCGACTCGGGTTGTTCAGCGATGAAGACATGGCTGAGTCGGAATTCGTCGAAGTCGCCCGGCCGCTCGGCAAAGCGCTTTGCGATATCGGCCTGCGACACCGTCACGCTCTGCAGCAGGTGATCGCGCTCGGCCTGCGCGAGCACGGTGTCGGCAGCCTCGCGCAGCAGGGCAGCCGTTTGCGGATCATCGGCAAGGCCTTGGCTCCTTGCGCGTTCGGCCAGGATCGCGCGTTCGATGGAAGCGGCGCTGTCCGCATTTTCGCGGCGTGCATGTTCTGCTGGCACAGCCTCTTCCCTCCCATCTGCGTCTGTCGGCGATGCAATGGCGGCCTGCGTGGTCATGCAGGCACCGAGCAGCAGCAACACGTAGCGTGTCGCGCGTGCAGGACCCACAGCAACGTTGAACAACTTGGACATGAGATCTCCCTCAGAAACAGCGGCGATTGACTATTTCCGGTCATCCGGTGCGACAACCTCGGCCGCACCGGATGCCGTCAAGGCGTTACGGTGCGTAATGCGAAATGCGCCGCCCGTTGATCTTCAGCGTACGCATGGTCGACTTCGGATCGTCGGTGGTAATCAGCCCGAACCGCTGCGACATCAGAAAACCGATATCGCCGCGATGGTCTGCGGTATCGGATTTCCCCTGATACGAGGAATACAGTTGCGACAATCGGTAGCAGCACGAACCGTTGTTGCTGATGAACTCGCCGGCACCCGGGCCATCGGGAATGGCCTGGAAGATGGCGATACGCTTGCCCTCGGCACGCGCTGCGTTCTTCTGGCCTTGCAACAGGCCATCATCCTGCTTGACGTTGATTTCCAGCGTGTGGGCATAGCGTTGCCATTCGACACGACTGGCCGGCACATCGATCTTCGACAACATGTTGGTGGTGTAGACCGGAATGGCATGCACATACTTCGCGTTACCGGCAAACGCGGCCGGGTGCGGGAACAACGTGGCGTTGACCTTCATCGCCACGACCTGCTCGGGATGATTAGGAAATGCCTTCAAGGCAGCGGTGTGTACCGCGCGCACGCCATCGGCGGTCTTAACGTCGAAGATCAGCGGCAGCTGCATGTTGTTGCGCTTCCAATACGCAAACAGCTCGTCCAAGCTGTACATCTCCCACCCGGTGACGGTGCCACGGTTTGGCGTGAGCAGGTGCAGTCGCTTGATGTTGGCCAACGACAGGCTGCTGACGAGCGGATTGGCGCCCAGGTTGGTGCTCGGGTTGTACTTGCCGCCCCCTACGACGGTGTACACGTCGGTGGTGCGCCCAAGATTGAAGTCGTGGCTCAGCACCGGCATGCCGTCCTGGGTCACCTTGACGTCCAGCTCCACGCCATCCATGCACTGCACGTCGGCATTGAGCACGGCGCGGCTGGAGTTTTCCGGAATCGATGGATCGCCCGAGTATTTGCCCCACAGGCCGCGGTGGGCCAGCACCAGGGTATCGGCGGTGAACTTGTCGTTGAGGATCTCCGCCATCTTGTTGGCGGTATTGCCGCACGATGCAGCAGCAAGTTGCGGCATGGCCGCCAGCACGGCCAGCGCGCCGAGCAGGCGGCAGGCACGGGCAAGGGGATGTGGAACGAGGGTGGTAGGCATGGTCTCTGTGTCCCGGTTGGGTGCAGCAAGGGCAAGGGATGGACGAGAGCCGACGGGTCGAGGCAATCAGCGAACTCGCTTGCAGCGCACTCGCCAGCCGGTCGATACCGGGGTGAGGCCAAGCCGTGCGTGATCAGCGTTCGGCTCGTTCGTCAATTTAGGGCCTGTTAACACTAATGGCCCGAGCGATTAAACTATTGGTCATGGAGATCACGCCAGCACAATTTTCTCTGATCGAACACTGCCTGCCGGCGCAGCGCGGCAATGTCAGCATGACCAACCTGCAAGTGGTCAACGCCATCCTTTACGTTGCCGAGCATGGCTGCAAATGGCGCGGCCTACCCAAGCGCTTTGGCAACTGGCATACGGTCTACACACGCATGAACCGTTGGGCCAAGGCGGGTGTGCTGGACCGGATGTTCGCCCAATTGCAGAAGTCCCAGATCGTGCGCATCAAGATCGAAGCAGTCTCGCTGGACTCCACCAGCGTCAAGGTCCATCCCGATGGCACGGGTGCATTAAAAAAAACGGCCCGCAGGCCGTCGGCAAGTCTCGCGGTGGATGGAACACCAAGATTCATATGGTTGCCGCAGATGCTCGAACAGCCATCACCTTTGGATTGACGCCTGGCAACGTGCATGACGCACCTGCAGGCCGCGCGTTGCTTGAACACCTGGGGCCAGTGGAGCGGCCGATTCATTTGTTGATGGACCGTGCTTACGAAGGCAACGAAACCCGCCAGTTGGCGCTCGATCTTGGCTTCGTGCCGGTGGTCCCGCCGAAATCCAATCGGGTCGAGCCTTGGGAATACAACCGGGAGATGTACAAGCGGCGTAACGAAGTGGAGAGACTGTTCCGTCGCTTGAAAGGCTACCGCCGGATTTTCTCGCGCTTCGAGAAGCTGGATGTCATGTTCCTTGGATTCCTCAGCTTCGTCCTAGTCGTTGATGGGCTTCGGATGTGTTAACAGGCCCTAGTCGCTCACCATGAATTAGCTATTTCTACGAGATGGCGATCACTGCCGCATGCGCAGTGGTGCGCGGCGAAGCGAAGCGATGCTTGAACTGGCAGGCGCGCATCACAATGCGTGAGGCGACAAGCCACCAACGTGGTCGGCACCTGTCGGATCCACTGACTGATGTAAACCCACATGCCCAGGCAACAGCGTTGGTGGGACCTCGCGGCGCGCGCCACCCAAAACGCAAGACGCCGGCACAAGGCCGGCGTCTGCGTGACAGCACTCAGTGATGCGGTGGATCAGTGACCGGACGCACCGGAAGCACCCAAACCGGTTTCAGCACGGATCTGCTGCGCCTTGAACGCGGAACGTTCGTTGGCCGCCTGCGGGCTGCGATCCAGGATCGAGAACAGCCAGATGCCGACAAAGCCAATCGTCATCGAGAACAGCGCCGGCGAGGTGTACGGGAACGGTGCCGAGCCAGCCGCATTGCCCAGCGTATCCACCCATACCGACGGCGACAGCACCGTCAACACCAGCGAGGAGATCAGGCCCAGGAAGCCGCCGATCACCGCGCCACGCGTGGTGCAGTTCTTCCACAACAAGGACAGGATCAGCACCGGGAAGTTGGCCGAGGCGGCGATGGCGAACGCCAGCGACACCATGAAGGCCACGTTCTGCTTCTCGAACACGATGCCCAGCAGCACCGCGATCACGCCCAGCACCAGGGTGGTGACGCGCGAGACCTTCAGCTCCGAACCCGGCGCCGGATTGCCCTTCTTGATCACCGTGGCGTATAGGTCATGCGACACCGCCGAAGCACCGGACAGGGTCAAACCTGCGACCACCGCCAGGATGGTGGCGAAGGCCACCGCCGAGATGAAGCCCATGAACACATTGCCGCCCACTGCATTGCCGACCAGCACCGCCGCCATGTTGGCCGCGCCCTTGCCGCCGTGAATGGTGCCGGTGGCAACATCGGCAAACTGCGGGTTGGTCAGCACCAGCGCGATCGCACCGAAGCCGATGATGAAGATCAGGATGTAGAAGTAGCCGATCCAGGTGGTGGCCCACAGCACCGACTTGCGTGCCTGCTTGGCATCGGGAACGGTGAAGAAGCGCATCAGGATGTGCGGCAGGCCGGCGGTGCCGAACATCAGCGCCATACCGAAGGAGATCGCCGAGATCGGGTCCTTGACGAAGCCGCCCGGCCCCATGATCGACAGGCCTGCTTTGGCTGCGTCCTCCGGCGATGCACCACCGTTGGCCGCAATCGCGGTCTTGACCCGCACGCCCTCGGCAAACAGCGCCTCGAAGCTGAAGTTGAAGTGCCACATGATCGCCACGGCCATGAAGGTCACGCCGGTCAGCAGCAACACCGCCTTGATGATCTGCACCCAGGTGGTGGCGGTCATGCCGCCGAACAGCACGTAGACCATCATCAGCACGCCGACCAGCGTCACCGCCACCCAGTAGTCCAGGCCGAACAGCAACTTGATCAACGCACCGGCGCCGACCATCTGTGCGATCAGATAGAACAACACCACCACCAGCGTGCCCGATGCGGCAAAGCTGCGGATCGCGGTCGGTGCGAAGCGATAGCCGGCCACGTCGGCAAAGGTGTACTTGCCGAGGTTGCGCAGCCGTTCGGCCATCAGGAAGGTCAGGATCGGCCAGCCGACCAGAAAGCCGATCGCGTAGATCAGGCCGTCGTAGCCGTTGGCCATCACCGCTGCGGTAATGCCCAGGAACGAGGCCGCCGACATGAAGTCGCCCGCGATCGCCAGGCCGTTCTGGAAGCCGGTGATGCCGCCGCCGGCGGTGTAGAAGTCAGAGGCCGATTTGGTCTTGGCCGCCGCCCATTTGGTGATCCACAAGGTGCCCAGCACGAAGAAGCCGAACATGCCGATCGCCACCCAGTTGGTGGGTTGCTTGTCGACCTGGCCCATGTCGCCGCCGGCGGCCAGTGCGAGGCCTGCCGGCAGCAGGCCGGCCAGAATCAGGAGAAGGCGCGAAGTCTTGCTCATTTGCGGGCTTCCTCCAGGATCTGCGCGGTCAGCTGGTCGTAGGTGTTGTTGGCACGACGCACGTAGATGGCGGTGATGATGATGGTGAACACCATCACCCCGATCGCGATCGGAATGCCGATCGAGGTCACCCCGGCGCCGATCGGTTTGGCGAGGAATTCCTTGTCGAAGGCGATCAGGCCGATGTAGCCGTAATAGGCGAGCAACATCAGCACGGTCAGCGTCCAGCCCAGCGTGTTGCGTTGGCGTTTGAGCGCGTGGTACTTCGGATTGGCATCGATCTTGGCGATCAGTGCTTCATTCGAGACGGTCATGGTCTGTCTCCTGGAGTGCGGGCGGCACGGCCCGCCCACATGCGTGGCGGGCCACCGGCGGGGTGAATCTTAGAAGCTGTACTTGGTGGTGAACTGCAGGCGCGAGATGTCGCCGGAATCGCCGTTTTCAGCTTCGCGGCGGCCGTACATCAGCTCTGCACCCACATCGACCTTGGGCAGCGGCGAATAGAAGACGTTGGCGCGGATGCTCTGCTGCGATTTGCTCGCCAGCCCGCCGGTATTGGCGATGTCGTGGTCGTAATCCACGCGCGAATACATGATGGTGCTGCGCAGCTTGGCGTTGTAGTCGTGGCGCCAGGCCACCCAGCCGGCCACGGTGCTGACGGTCTGGATGTTGCCGTCCATGTCGATTTCCACGTCCGAGCCGTTGCCCAGACCCAGATAACGCCCCAAGCCTTCGCCGTAGCTGAGCTGATAGCGCAGGTCGTTGTTGGAGTTGATGATCCAGCGCCCACCGCCGGCGATGGCGCCGCCGAAGTCGGTGTCGTTGGTCAGCGCGCTGCGCGTGCGGTACTGGCGCGCGATCGCCGACAGCCCGAACGTGCCCCAGGTGCCCTTCCAGTTGTAGCGCGCGGTCAGGTCCGGCATCGCGCCATGGTCCGAGGCCAGGATGGTGTTGCCGCCTTGATAGGGCGTGGTCAGCGTTTCGGGATTTTCTGCCGACACGCTGAAGGCGCCGCGGGTGTAGCGAATCTGGGTCTGACGGCTGAACAGCGCACCGTCGGTCGGCCCGACGATGTCGGCGGCCTCGGGCAGGATCGTGGAATCGATGAAGTTGGACCAGGTCTGGCCGGCCAGCCAGTTATTCCAGCTCATGTAGGCGTGCCGCAAGGTGCCGCCGTACAGATTGTTGACCTGGTTGGCCAGCGCGTTGCCGAAGAAATCCAGTTCGATGAAGCCGGTGAGTTTGTCGCCGTTATCGGTGACGGTGTCCACGCCCAGATTGAAGCGCGAGAACTTGGCATGAAAGTCGGTGTCGGTGCTGGAGGCCTGGCCGCCGACCGGCGTCTGCGTCGGGATGTACAGGTACCGCCCCACCGCGCCTTCGGGCAATGCGCCGTCGCTGGTGCGGGTGGTCATGAAGTCGGCCTTGATGAAACCGCCAAAACGAAACGTTGTCCCCGGCAACGCGTTCGGCGTGATGCTGCTCAGCTGGATCGGCTTCTTGCCGGCAGGCACTACAGGTGCGGCCGGCGTCTGCGCCTGCAAGGTGCGCACCTCGGTCACCTGCGTCTGGGTCTGGGCAATCTGGCCCTGCTGTTGCTGCTGTGCAGAGACCAGCAGTTGTACCTGACGCTCGAGCTCGGCAATGCGCGTTTCCAATGCCTTTTCCTTGGCCGTTTGCGCGAAGGCAACGCCCGGCAAAATGCTCGCCAAAAACAACGCAGCCGCCAACGGATGGCGCACCAATGGTGCAGTACGGTGTTTCATAGACCCCTCTCCCCAATGAAGGCCTCGCGCTTGATGGCGATGCTGTGCGGAGCGTGAGGCAGTCCGCACTTGCGAGCCTATTCGCCTTTGGTCGTAGCTGCAACGCAGCATTCCACAAGGTGACCGATCGTCGCACTAGAACCGGGAACGGATTTGGGATAACGCGCTCTGGCGGTTAAGACCAAGGTCTAAGGCCCGGTTGAACGCCGGGACAGAATGGATACGGCACACTGATTGTCTACCGAGGGCGGCTGTCGCGCTCTCTTCCGACAAGTTCATCGCAAGTGAGGGTGCCATGGCTGATGTTTATCCCGTCGATCCCGCGTTCGCCGCTGATGCGCGCATTACGCGCGAGCAGTACGCAACGCTGTACCGCGAATCGATCGAACACCCCGAGCAGTTCTGGGGCAAGGCCGCGCAGCGGCTGGAATGGTTCAAGCAACCCACCCAGGTAAAGGACGTCAGCTACGCGCTGGACGACTTCCATATTCGCTGGTTCGGCGATGGCGAGCTCAATGCCAGCGTCAACTGCCTGGATCGCCAGCTGGCCACGCGCGGCGACAAGACCGCGCTGTTGTTCGAACCCGACAGCCCGGACGCCGAATCCTATCCGGTCACCTATCGCCAGTTGTACGAGCGCGTGTGCAAGCTCGGCAATGCGCTGCGCAATCTCGGCGTCAACAAGGGCGATCGCGTCACCATATACATGCCGATGATTCCCGATGCGGCCGTGGCCATGCTCGCCTGCGCGCGCATCGGTGCGGTGCACTCGGTGGTGTTCGGCGGGTTTGCCGCCAACTCGATCGCCGACCGCGTGATCGATTGCCAGAGCAAGCTGATCATCACCGCCGACGAAGGCTTGCGTGGCGGCAAGAAGATTCCGCTCAAGGCCAATGTCGATGCCGCATTGAAACTGCCCGGCACCAACACGGTAGAAACGGTGCTGGTGGTGCGACACACCGGTGGTGCGGTCGAGATGCAGGCACCGCGCGATCGCTGGTTCCATGATGTGGTCGACGGCCAGCCGGCCGAGTGCGAACCCGAGCGCATGAACGCGGAAGACCCGTTGTTCATCCTCTACACCTCCGGTTCCACCGGCAAGCCCAAGGGCGTGCTGCACACCACCGCCGGCTATCTGTTGTTTGCCAGCTATACGCATGAAGTGGTGTTCGACCTGCGCGAGGACGACATCTACTGGTGCACCGCCGATGTGGGCTGGGTCACCGGCCACAGCTACATCGTCTACGGCCCGCTCGCCAACGGCGCCACTGCGGTGATGTTCGAAGGCGTGCCGAATTACCCGAACGTCTCGCGCTTCTGGGATGTGATCGACAAGCACAAGGTCAGCATTTTCTACACCGCGCCCACCGCGATCCGCGCACTGATGCGCGATGGCGAAGCGCCGGTGAAGAAGACCTCGCGCAAGAGCCTGCGTCTGCTCGGCAGCGTTGGCGAGCCGATCAATCCGGAAGCCTGGCGCTGGTACTACGAGGTGGTCGGCGACAGCCGTTGCCCGATCGTGGACACCTGGTGGCAGACCGAAACCGGCGGCATCCTGATCTCGCCGCTGGCCGGCGCGGTCGATCTCAAGCCGGGCTCGGCCACCCTGCCGTTCTTCGGCGTGCAGCCGGCGCTGGTCGATGCCGAAGGCAAGATCCTGGAAGGCGCCACCGAAGGCAATCTGGTGCTGCTGGATTCGTGGCCAGGCCAGATGCGCTCGGTCTATGGCGATCATCAGCGTTTCATCGACACCTACTTCCGCACCTATCCGGGCAGCTACTTCACCGGTGACGGCTGCCGCCGCGATGCCGATGGCTATTACTGGATCACCGGCCGCGTGGACGATGTGATCAACGTATCCGGCCACCGCATCGGCACCGCCGAAGTGGAAAGCGCACTGGTCTCGCACCCCAAGGTCGCCGAGGCGGCGGTGGTCGGCTTCCCGCATGACGTCAAGGGCCAGGGCATCTATGCCTATGTCACCTTGATCGCTGGCGAGACCCCGAGCGAAGAACTGCACAAGGAGTTGATCACCTGGGTGCGCAAGGAGATCGGCCCGATCGCCTCGCCGGATCACCTGCAATGGGCACCGGGCCTGCCCAAGACCCGCTCGGGCAAGATCATGCGCCGCATCCTGCGCAAGATCGCCGAGAACGCACCGGACCAACTCGGCGATACCTCGACCCTGGCCGATCCGTCGGTGGTGGATTCGTTGGTGAGCGAACGACTGACGCGCTGACGCGCGTTGGGAATGGGGAGTTGGGAATGGGGAATCGGCAGAGCGGTTCCCTGAGGAGTGGAGAGTCGAGAGTGGGATTGGGGATTCGTAAAAGCGGGTTCCCGACCCACACATTCATTCATCGCTGCCAATTCTCATCTTCAAAGTCACCACACCGCTGTTGTCGTTGCTTGCCTTGCTGCTCTTCGCTGTTGCCTTTGCGATTCCCCACTCCCGATTCACGATTCACGGCCCCCCTCAATGACCACCCTGCTGATCGCCGACGACCATCCCCTGTTCCGTGAGGCCTTGCGCGGGGCGGTGCAGCGCGTGATGCCGGGAGTGCTGTTGTTCGAGGCCGACACGGTGGATGCGTTGTACACCCTGGCCGATGCGCAACCGGATGCCGATCTGTTGTTGATGGATCTCAACATGCCGGGCGCGCAGGGGTTCAGTGCGTTGGTGCACATGCGTTCGCTGCATCCGCAGTTGCCGGTGGTGGTGGTGTCGGCACGCGAGGAACCCACCGTGATGCGTCGTGCGATCGACCATGGCGCGTTCGGTTTCATTCCCAAATCCGCAGACTCGGACACCATCGGGCGCGCGTTGGCCACGGTGCTCGATGGCGAGCGCTGGATCCCGGCCGAAGCGCAGAACCTGCCGCCCACCTGCAGCGAAGAACGTGAAGTGGGCCAGCGCCTGCGCGATCTCACCCCGCAACAATTTCGCGTGCTGCAGATGCTCGGCGCCGGGCGCCTCAACAAGCAGATCGCCTACGACTTCGGTGTGTCCGAGGCCACCATCAAGGCGCATGTCACCGCGATCCTGCGCAAGCTCGGCGTCACCAATCGCACCCAGGCGGTGCTGATGGCCGGCAAGCTGGCCATCGATGCCGACGGCATCGTGCTGCCGCCACCCGAGGAAGACTGAGCCCGGCCGGCACACTGCTGCGGCCATCAGTCACCACGTTTCGGTGCATCCGCAGACTGCAATCAGCGCAAAGACCGGCCGGTGCAGACCTTTGACGTGCTTTGCGGCGCTGGCACGTGCCACACCTCGTTGTCGTGTTCGTCGCTGCCTTCGTAGAGGGCGTAGCGGCCATCGTCCTGGCGATGCATGGTCGGGCTGAAGGTGATGAAATCGACACGGCCGTCCGGGCCGATGAACTGCATCTCGCCTCCGCACACGAAATTGGACCCCGGTTCCTGACCCAGCGCAGCGCAGGTCACCTGCGAGGTCTGCGCACGCACGACGCGGCTCACCTTCGGCTGGATCAGTCCACGGTCGGCGGCATCGCAGAAATAATCGGCGATGACCGTGCGCATCTCACGCTGCGACGGCATCCACGGCGGGCAGCTGTAGGCATCGGCAGTGCAGCTAGGGACAACGCCCGCACCCTCGGGGTGGTCGGGCGCAGCAGCGAAAGCAGTTTGAACTGGCAGCAACAGGCATGCGGCCGCAGCCAGCAGGAAAATATGGGAAGGCATTGAACGTGCGGGTTCGGCATGGGGAGGAGAAATCTACCTTATGCCCACGGCGCCCGTTTCGGCTGATGCGCGTGCACTGCATTGCGTTTGCCACGCAGTGCGCTGCATCGCAGCGTGCGATGCGTGCGGTACACCGCGACTGGCCCGGTGACAGGTCCTCGCCCTGGTAGACGCCAGCACCCGATGCTGCGCATGCACTCACTCTGCCAGCACTTTCAAGCGCATGGCATGCTGTGCGCCTGCGGCGCGTCGGTGCGTGCCGGTCTCCGGGGAACCCATGCACACGTTTTCTCAACCGCGCAGCCCGCTCGTGCTGGCCCTCGTGCTGGCCGCGCTCGGCTGCACCAGTGCGCAGGCCAACGACAGCAGCTTCGGCGACGACAACGGCACCATCCGCCTATTGCATCAGCCCGATATCAGCATGGACAAGGAAGCCTTGCTGCTCAGCGAGGAGCGCGTGCAGGTGGACTATGTGTTCACCAACAACAGCGAACGTGCGTTGACTGTGCCGATCGCCTTCCCGATGCCGCCGATGTATTTCGGCATGGCCGACCACAGCGAGCTGACCGATTTCAAACTGTGGGTGGACGGCAAACCGATCGCCACCACGCGCAAGCTCGTCGTGCTGCTGGACGATGGCAGCGACATCTCCAAGGCGTTTGCCGCAACCGGTTGGAGCATCGGCGATATCGCCGCGTTCGCTGAGTCGGGCAACGTGCCAAAAGGACGCAAGCCATTGCCCGCGCGCTGGATCGACACCGACCAGCAGCCACGCTTCACGCTCAGCGAGTATTTCGTCTGGCAGCAGCTGTTTCCCGCGCGGCGCAGCGTGCAGATCCGGCATGCGTACGCGCCCAGCGTGTCCACCGGCGTGCCGCGGAGCAGCGCGTTCCTGCTGGAGTCGTATGCGAAAGACACCTGTATTGAGCCCGCGACCAGAACCAGCATGCAACGCCGCGAAGGTGAGCACGGCCTGGGCTGGGCCAACCTGCGCTATGTGCTGACCACCGGCAAGAACTGGAACGGCCCGATCAAGGATTTTCAGCTGACCATCCGCAAGCAAGCGGCGAGCGACATGCTCAGCCTGTGCTTTGACGGCGCGCTGAAAAAGATCGACCCGCTGACCTTCCAGTTCAAGCAAACCAATTTCATGCCGATGCGCGATCTCAACCTGCTGTTCGTGCGTCGTCCCGAGTGACGCACGTGCGCGCCGACTCGCACATCGACAACGCATACATCCATCCGCAAAGCGCAATAACGATCGACACGCTAAACCCATGCTGCGCAAACGCTGCACACACCCAGCCGCATTTCTAGCAAGCCCAAGCGCGCTGGCGTGATCGCAGCCACACCCGTGCACCGCGCGCCATCTCAGTTGTCGATATCACCATTGACCATCAGCTGATGCCCGGGCAAGTCTCGGACTCCCAGGACGCTTTGCGGAGATGGCATGACACGACGTGTTCCCTGGCTCTGGATCGGCTTGCTGGTGGCGTGTGCATTGATCGCAGCACTGGCATGGCAGAACAAACAACTGCGTGCGCAACAACAGCGGCTGCAGACCCGCATCAGCACACCGTATGACGGCATGTACGTGCCGCGCATCGAAGTGACCGATACGCAGGGCCAACGTCATCTGCTTGGCGCGCCGCAGGGCCAGGCGCAGGTGCTGTTCTTTTTTACCACCACGTGTCCGTACTGCCAGCGCTCGGCACCCACTGTGCTGCGTACAGCGCGGCAATTACAGGCCAATTTGCCTGGCCGGCCCCAGTTACTTGGCGTGTGCCAGTGCGATGCGGCGCAGGCCGCGCGCTATGCGCATGTGCATGGCTTCGATTTTCCGGTGGTCACGTTGACCGATCGTCGCGCGCTGATGTTGTTTCGCGCGCGCAACGTGCCGCTACTGATGGCCATCGATGGTGCAGGGCGCGTGCGCCATTCCCATCTGGGCGTGTTCGATACCACGGAGCGGGTGCAGTACCTGGTTGCCGCATTGCGCCGCACGGACGCGCCAGCGGCTTTTGCAACGGTGAAGGAGTAATGCATGAAGAAGCGTTGGGTAACTTTGCGGAGTGCGTTGATGGCGGCGACGTTTCTGGCCAGTACCGGTTTCGGTGCATTCCAGGTGATGGCAGTCGATAACGCACAGCCGAAAACCGAATCGTGTAGTGCATGGGCCTGCAAGGCGGAGTGTCCGGAGTTTGGCAGCGATTTAGGACAAGGCAACGTCTGCTACTGCTGCGGTTAAGAGCGGCGATCAAGACCACTGAGTAGCGGCCAGGCGGCCGCGGCCGGTGTTCGCTACGTTTGGTTGGCAATTCTAGGTTCACGGCGGGGTCCCCCGGGCCCCGCCGTTTGCTTGCCAGCATCACTGCGTGCAGCAGACCGCGGTTGTGCCAGGCCAACTTAGGCTTTGGGGCAGGAACGACGCGCTGAACCAACGCCAGCCGTTATGCTGCACTGCAGCGTGATCTGTTCACTTATGATTGCGATATTCATATGCGAACAGTCCGGCACCGGCCGGCTGGTGGACGTTGCGATGCCCAGCTGCTGCTTTCCAGATTCCGTATGCGCCTGCCTGACCATTGCAAACCCTGCGGAGCGTTGCGCGTGAGCGTTGTGCGGAAGCGGTTAGGCAGCACCGACGTGCAGCTCTCGGCGCTGGGCTTTGGCGCCGCGCCGATCGGCAATCTGTACACCGAAGTCGACGAGGGCGACGCACTGGCTGCAGTGGCGGGTGCGTTCGAGGCCGGCATCCGCCATTTCGACAGCGCGCCGTACTACGGCTATGGCTTAAGCGAGACGCGCCTGGGCCGCGGTCTGGCCGGTGTGCCGCGCGATGCCTACACGTTGTCGACCAAGGTCGGCCGCTGCATTTACGACGATGCGCAGGCTGCTGCAGGGCGCGACGGCTTTGCGGTGGCCGGCCGCCGCGCCGCGTTCGACTACAGCGGCGACGGCGTGCGGCGCGCGTTCGCGTCCAGCCTGGAGCGCCTGGGCACCGATTACATCGACGTGCTGCTGCTGCACGACATCGGCGCGCTGACCCACGGCGACAACCACGCCAACGTGCTGCGCCAGGCCTTGGAGGAGGCCTTGCCGGCGATGGCGGCGCTGAAGGCGGCCGGTGCCTGCGGGGCGATCGGGCTGGGCGTCAACGAGCAGGAGGTGGCACTGGAGGTGTTGCCACGCTTCCCGCTCGACTGCGTGATGCTGGCCGGCCGCTACACGCTGCTGGAACAGCATGGCGCGCGCGCGCTGCTCGATCAGGCACAGCAGCGCAACGTGGCGATCCTGTCGGCCGGCCCATATAGCTCTGGCCTGCTCAGCGACGCACGCGGCCCAGGCGCGACCTACAACTACGCACCCGTCGACACCGCCACCTTGCAGCACGCGCAGCGCCTATACGCGGCCTGCGCGGCGTTCGATGTGGATACCGGTGCGGTGGCGCTGCAATTCCCGCTGGCGCATCCGGCAGTCACCACCGTGGTGGCCGGCATGCGCACCGTGGCCGAGGTGCAATCGGCCGCCATGCGCCTGCATGCGCCGATTCCGCCAGCGCTGTGGCAACGCCTGCGCGATGACGGCCTGCTCGCTGCGGACATGCCCACGCCATGAGCCGCATCGACGCGCACCTGCATTTCTGGCAGCTGGCCCGTGGCGATTACCACTGGCTCACGCCCGAGCTGGCGCCGCTGTATCGCGACTTCGGCCCCAATGACATTAGCGATGCGTTGGACGCAGCCGATGTCGAGCGTGTGGTGGTGGTGCAGGCCGCCGCGACCGAGGCCGAAACCCGCTATCTGTTCGAGCTGGCGCGCGCCGATGCGCGTATTGCCGGCGTGGTCGGTTGGGTCGATTTCGCAGCGCCCGATGCCGCCGCGCGCATCGCCGCGCTGGTGCAGGCCGGTGGCGGTGTACTCAAGGGCCTGCGCCCGATGGTGCAGGACATCGCCGATGTGCAATGGCTGGCCCAGCCCGACCTGGATGCCGCCTTCGACGCATTGATCGCGCACGATCTGGCGTTCGACGCCTTGATCCGCAGCGTGCATGTGCCGGCGCTGCAAACGCGCCTGAAGCGCCATCCGGACCTGCGCGTGGTCGTCGATCACGGCGGCAAGCCGCAGATCGCTGCGGGCGAATTCGTTGCCTGGGCGGCCGGCATGGCCGCGTTGGCGCAGCATCCCACTATGCACTGCAAGCTCTCCGGACTGCTCACCGAAGCGGCGCGCGGCGCCGGCGTGGAAGCGCTGGAACCGTATGTCGGGCATCTGTTCGCACGCTTCGGCGCGCAACGCCTGCTATGGGGCAGCGACTGGCCGGTGCTGACCCAGCGCGCCGATTACGCGCAGTGGTTCGACATCGCACAGCACCTGGTCGCCAAACACGCCGACGGGCACGCCGCAGCGGTGTTCGGCGACAACGCACGCACGTTCTATCGTCTGCCACGGCCGGCGGCCCCCACCCACGGAATCTCTTCGGTATGACTGTCTCGATCTCTACAACTCCCAACGACCGCCTGCATGGCAAGCGCTGCCTGATCACCGCCGCCGGCGCCGGCATCGGCCGCGAAAGCGCGCTGGCCTGCGCACGCGCCGGTGCGCAGGTGATCGCCACCGATATCGATGCCGCCGCCTTGCAGCCGCTGGCGGCCGAGTCGGAGGCCATCACCACCCAGTTGCTGGATGTCACCGATGCCTCGGCAATCGCCGCACTGGTCGCGGCGCACGGCCCGTTCGATGTGTTGTTCAACTGCGCCGGCTTCGTGCACCAGGGCAGCATTCTCGATTGCGACGAGCCGGCCTGGCGGCGCTCGTTTTCGATCAACGTCGATGCGATGTACTACACCTGCAAGGCGTTACTGCCGGGCATGCTCGAACGGGGCCGCGGCAGCATCATCAACATGTCCTCGGTCGCCTCCAGCATCAAGGGCGTGCCGAACCGCTTTGTCTACGGCGTCACCAAGGCCGCCGTGATCGGGCTGAGCAAGGCCATCGCTGCCGATTACGTGGCGCAGGGCGTGCGTTGCAACGCGATCTGCCCCGGCACCATCAAGACACCGTCGCTGGGCCAGCGCGTGCAAGCGCTGGGCGGCGACGAACAAGCGGTGTGGAAGAGCTTCACCGACCGCCAGCCGATGGGCCGCCTGGGCGACCCGCGCGAGATCGCGCAGCTGGTGGTGTATCTGGCTTCGGACGAGTCCTCGTTCACCACCGGCCAGACCCACATCATCGATGGTGGTTGGTCCAACTGAGCGCGGCAACGCATCACGGCGCTACCCACCGCAATGTGGGCGCGGCCAGTGCCAGATGCGACCTGTATCGCTCGTCCGCTTTGATTTGAGCACGCCGTCCTTACCCACCCGATGCACGCGCGCTAGGTTTGCTAGCCGCTCCATTCCTCACCTGCAAAGGAAGACTGCATGAAACTCGTACGCGTTGGCGCCCCCGGCCAGGAACGTCCCGGCTTGATCGATAGCGAAGGCCGCATCCGCGATTTGAGCGGCGTGATCGACGATGTGGCCGGCGAGCACATCACCAATGCTGGTCTGGACAAGTTGCGCGCGCTGGATGTCGCAACGCTGCCGCTGGTCGAAGGCGACGTGCGCTACGGCGCTGCAGTCGGGCAGATCGGCAAGTTCATCTGCATCGGTTTGAATTACGCCGACCATGCTGCCGAATCGGGCATGGACGTGCCCAAGATGCCGATCCTGTTTATGAAGGCCACCACGGCGGTGAGCGGCCCCAACGACACCGTGATCATCCCGCGCGGCTCGGTCAAGAGCGACTGGGAAGTGGAACTGGGCGTGGTGATCGGCGATGTGGCGCGCGATGTCTCGGTGGACGAGGCGCTGGCGCACGTGGCCGGCTACGCGGTGATCAACGATTTGTCCGAGCGCGAATTCCAGCTCGAACACGGCGGCCAGTGGGTCAAGGGCAAGAGCGCCGACACCTTCGGCCCGATCGGCCCGTGGCTGGTCACCCGCGATGAAATCGCCGACCCGCAGAACCTGTCGATGTGGCTGGAGGTCAACGGCCACCGCTATCAAAACGGCAGCACCCGCACGATGGTGTTCGGCGTGGCCGAACTGGTCAGCCACATCAGCCGCTACATGACGCTGATGCCGGGCGATGTGATCAGCACCGGCACTCCGCCGGGCGTGGGTCTGGGCCAAAAGCCGCCGGTGTATCTGAAGCCGGGCGACGTGATGGAACTGGAGATCGAAGGCCTGGGCCGCCAGCGCCAGCCGGTGGTGGCGCATCCGCGTGATGCTGCCTAAAGCCCCTCTCCCCTCGGGGCACCACGGCACGGCTTGCGCGCCACTGGCGCGCGTGCGTTGGTGCGCCCGCGCCGCAAGCGCGGGCCGGGGCGCGGAGCGGGGTTGGGGTGAGGGTACGTAGCGACGTATCCGAACAATTCGTCGCGCTGTCACCCGTTGTTGTTAGACGTGACGTGTCGGCGCTTGTGTTGATGCGTCATGCGTAATTTTTTCTGCGGTGCGGCTGCGCGTTGAATGACTAAGCGCTGTAGCGCGTTGATATCGATGCGTCGTTAATCGTTTAGTGATTTGCCGATCTGCGTTGCAAACGCATGAGTACCTGCAGCGCTTCAACATAGTCGGCGCTTCGCGTCCGTACCCTCACCCCAACCCCTCTCCCGGAGGGAGAGGGGCTCTGGCGCCCTTCTCCGTTTCCGTTCCCCCGTTTCAGTTTTATTTCGCGCGTTTTATTCCCGCCTTCCATCGCCCAGGACCTCCATGAGCACCATCATCGCCCTCGATACCCACGACGTCCGCTTCCCCACCTCGCGCGAGCTCGATGGGTCGGATGCGATGAATCCGGATCCGGATTACTCGGCCGCCTATGTCGTACTGCGCACCGATGCGCCGGATGATCTGGCCGGCTATGGCCTGGTGTTCACCATCGGCCGCGGCAACGATGTGCAGACCGCCGCCGTAGCTGCACTGGCCGAACATGTGGTCGGCCTGCGCGTGGAAGACGTCATCGCCGATCTGGGCGCGTTCGCGCGCCTGCTCACCAACGATTCGCAGCTGCGCTGGCTGGGCCCGGAAAAGGGCGTGATGCATATGGCGATCGGCGCGGTGATCAACGCCGCCTGGGATCTGGCCGCACGCGCGGCGAACAAACCGCTGTGGCGTTACATCGCCGAGCTCAGCCCGGAGCAGCTGGTCGACACCATCGACTTCCGCTACCTCACCGACGCGCTCACCCGCGACGAAGCGCTGGCGATCCTGCGCGATGCACAACCGCAGCGCGCGCAACGCATCGCCACGCTGATCGAACAGGGCTACCCCGCCTACACCACCTCGCCTGGCTGGCTCGGCTACTCGGACGAAAAGCTGGTGCGGCTGGCCAAGGAAGCGGTGGCCGACGGCTTCCGCACCATCAAGCTCAAGGTCGGTGCCAACGTGCAGGACGATATCCGCCGTTGTCGCCTGGCGCGTGCGGCGATCGGCCCGGACATCGCGATGGCGGTGGACGCCAATCAGCGCTGGGACGTGGGCCCGGCGATCGACTGGATGCGCCAGCTGGCCGAATTCGACATCGCCTGGATCGAAGAACCCACCAGCCCGGACGACGTGCTCGGCCACGCCGCGATCCGCCAGGGCATCACCCCGATGCCGGTCTCCACCGGCGAACACACCCAGAACCGGGTGGTGTTCAAGCAGCTGCTGCAGGCCGGTGCGGTGGACCTGATCCAGATCGACGCCGCGCGCGTGGGCGGCGTCAACGAAAACCTCGCCATCCTGCTACTGGCCGCCAAGTTCAACATCCGCGTCTTCCCGCACGCCGGCGGCGTCGGCCTGTGCGAACTGGTGCAGCATCTGGCCATGGCCGACTTCGTTGCGATCACCGGCAAGATGGAAGACCGTGCCATCGAATTCGTCGACCACTTGCACCAGCATTTCCTCGACCCGGTGCGCATCCAGCACGGCCGCTATCTGGCACCGCAAGCCGCCGGCTTCTCCGCCGAAATGCACCCCGCCTCCATCGCAGAGTTCAGCTACCCCGACGGCCGCTTCTGGGTCGAAGATCTGGCCGAGACGAAAGCGTAATCCAACGCACCGCACAACAAACTGCATCCACTGTAGGAGCGGCTTCAGCCGCGATGGGCTTTCTCGATTGCCTGATCGCGACTGAAGCCGTTTTTTTTAGAGTGGCTAACAACACGTAGCGAGCAGTCGCCAGGGGCTTGCGGACGTGATCTGCTGCCTGGCTGCAGGGCCCTTGCCCGCCCACCATCGCGGGACACGCTGCAAGTACGTCCATGTAGGCTCTTACGCGGCATCCATGCCGCGTAAGGTCCCGCGACGGTGGGCGGGCAAGGACCAGTCGAGATGGTCGGTGTGCATGGTTGCAAGCGGGCATGAGGTGCGTTGTTCTGATAACCGCGCACCAATTCCCAACGAAGGCCCAGCAACGAGCAGGCTCTAAACAAAGCAACCTGCAAACTCTCTGGTGCGGTGTCCTCGCCGCTTGCGGGACCGTGTGGCGGCATGGATGCCGCCACCGAGCCCCATGGATGGGTTTACGGCGTGTCCCGCGAGCGGTGAGGACACCGCGCCCTCGACCACTCAGCGTTTGACCTGGGCTTCTGACGGCATCTATCAAAAGACGGCCGACAAAACCACCGCACTCACTGACAGCCGAGCGCTCGCTAGGTTTTGTTAGCCGCTCTTAGTTGGAGCGTTTGCGATGCACGTGCGTAGCACCTGCCAGCCGCGCGGCACCAGCGTCAATACATCACGCAGCGCAACTACGCGGACCACGCATGCGCAACAGGCAGTGGCGGGGCATTCTTCGTTGCTGGCTGCTGTCACGCTTTTGCTGCGCAGCAGGCACAACGCACGATGCGCCTGCAAGAAAACACCCTGTTTCGATGCGCCGCACCAGCGCGGCAGCGGCAAAGAGACGCAAGACCAACGCCCTACTGCGGAGTCAACATATCCGCAGAAACAGAGTGGGCGAAACCCTAACCCCGCCCCACACCAACCGCCTCACTCAACGCAAAAATCCGCCCGGCTTCGCGCCACTTCTCTCCCGGCGCACTGCCAGGCAACGGCTTTTGAAACCGCCACATCAGTGCTTCCCATGCCTGAATCCGTGGATCAGCCGCATCCCGTGCCGCCTTGGCCGCCGGATCGTAATCGTCGCCAACTTCCATCAACATCACCAAGCGATCGCCGCTGCGAAAGATCTCCAGCTCCAGGATCCCCGCCTGCCGCAACGACGCCACCACTTCCGGCCACACCTGGGTCGGTTGATGCCAGCGCTCGTACTCGGCGATCAGTTGCGGATCGTCGTGCAGATCCAGCACGTAGCACAGACGCCGCACACTCATGCGCCCGCTCCTGCAACCACAGGCGCAGCGCGACGCGCGCGCAACGCGAACAACAGGATCACCGCAAAGCAGGCGCCCGGCACCACCATCGCCCAATGGATACCGGCCATGTCAGACACCGCGCCCATCACCGCCGTGAGCAGCGCGCCGCCGATGATCGACATCACCAACAGCGACGAACCCAACTTGCGTGCGTCGTCGTGCATGCCATCCAGGCCCAGCGCAAAGATGGTCGGGAACATCACCGACATGAACACGCTGGCTGCGACCAATGCATACAAGCCGGTCCAACCGGGCAGCGCAATCGCCACCGCACACAAGACCAGATTGATCGTGGCAAAACTCGCCAGCAACTTCGCCGGCGCCAGATAGCGCAACAGCGCGGTGCCGATGAAGCGGCCAGCCATGAACAGCATCAGCGAGATGGTCAGATACGTCGCTGCGGCTTTTTCCGGCGTGCCCGGCACCGCGTCCTGCAGATAGCGGATCAAGTAACTCCAGATGCCGACCTGCGCGCCCACGTAGAAGAACTGCGCCACCACCGAAAACACGAACAGCCGGTTACGCAACAACTCGCCAAAGCGCGCGCGCTTTGGTGCCGCCTCGCCCACACCCGCATCGCCGGTGGGAAAGCGCACCAGCGCGATCAGGATCGCCCACAGCACCACCACCACGCCGATCACCAGATACGGCGTCTGCACCGCAGACGATTCGGTGGCGAAGAACGCCGCGCGCGCGGCCGGCGCCATCGCGGCCAGCTCGGCCGGGGTGTGCTCCACGCCGGAGAAGATGAAGTGCTGGCCGACCAGCACGCCGGTGATCGAGCCCAATGGATTGAACGCCTGGGCAAGATTCAGCCGCCGCGCCGCGCCCTCTGCCGGGCCGAGCACGGTCACCAGCGGGTTGGCGGTGGTTTCCAGAAACGCCAGGCCGCTGGCGATCACGAACAAGGCCAGCAGGAACAGCCAGTAGGTATGCACCTGCGCAGCCGGATAGAACAGGAACGCGCCGCACGCATACAGCAGCAGGCCCAGCACCACCGCCGCCTTGTAGCTGTAGCGGCGCATGAACATCGCCGCCGGCATGGCGAACACGAAGTAGCCCAGATAGAACGCGCTCTGGACCAGGCCTGCCTGCAGGTCGGTGAGCTCGAAGGCCTTCTTGAACTGCTTGATCAGGATGTCGTTGAGGTTGTTGGCCATGCCCCATAAAAAGAACAGGCTGACGATCAACAACAGGGGAACCATGGCGGTACGCGCCAGGTTGCCGCGCGGTGACGCGGCAATGTCACTGTGATGCATGCGACCGATCCCCTCCCAAGGCTGTGGCGCTTGCGTTGCTGTGCGGCGAGCGTACTGCGCACGCCAGCGCCATGCAAATATAAAATCTTTGTTTATATTTGCACGCACGCGCCATACCTCACCGCTGCCCGCGATGCCTGTACCCTGGCGCGCCGCAGCCTTGCCTGGAGCCGCAAACGGATGAGCACCGAACCCGCCAAGTACCGCGCGCCCGCCCTGGACAAGGGGCTGGACATCCTGGAGCTGCTCGCCCGCCAGGCGCAGCCGATGAGCATGGGCGCGATCTCGCAGGGCATCGGCCGCTCGCGCGGGGAGATCTTCCGCATGCTGCAGGTGCTGGAGGAGCGCGGCTATCTCACCCGCGACGGCGAAGGCGACTACGTGCTCACCAATCGTCTGTTCATGCTCGGCATGCAACAGCCGCAGGTGCAGAGCATCAGCGAAGCGGCGTTGCCGGTGATGCGGCGGCTGGCCGATGCGATCTATCAGCCCTGCCACCTGGTGGCGCCGTCTGGCGACCAGATCGTGGTGATCGCGCAGATGGACGTGCCCAGCGATCTGGGCCTGGTGGTACGCCCGGGCCACCGCCGCCCGTTGACCCATTCCAGCTCCGGGCTGGTGCTGTACGCCTTCCAGCAGCCCGAGGTGCAGGCGCGCTGGCTGGACATGCTCGATGCCAGCGAGGTGCCGTTCGAACGCGCGCAGTTCCTGGCTGCCGCCGCGCAGGCGCGCAGCGATGGCTACGCCATGCAGCCCAGCGAAGCGGTGGTGGGCGTGGTCGATCTGACCGCACCGATCCTGCAACGCGGCAGTGCGACCTATACGCTCACGGTGCCCTTCATCGAACGGCGCCCTGAGCTGGTTGGCCCACAAGCAGCGTTGCAGGCCTTGTGTGCGGCCACGGCCGAGATTTCCAGCGGGCTGCACTAGTCGCGCAGAAGCGGAGCGCCACGCGTAACGCGCCTGCGCCCGGGCCGCCGCCGATCGCCCCTATACTCGGCGCGATCGACCAAGCGGGATCGCAGGTCCAGCATCAAGTTCGGGATGTGGAGCACCATCCTGCTGCTCGGCAGCGCGCATGGCGTGCTTGGCGCCAGCCTGTTGCTGCTGGCCCCGGTCAATCGCATCGCCAACCGCTGCCTGGCCGCACTGCTGCTGGTGGTGGTCGCCCTGATCACGCCCTACACGCTCGGCTATGCCGGCGCCTACGATGCCTACCCGGACCTGACCTACGCACCGTTGTTCTGGGAGTTGGCGATCGGGCCGCTGCTGTGGCTCTACGTTCGCCAACTGGCGCGCCAGCACCTGCCGCGCCGCTGGGCGCTGCATCTGCTGCCGGCGCTGCTGCAGGGCGGCTACTACACCTGGCTGTTCACCTGGCCGCTGCAACGCAAATGGGCCTGGAACGCCGCCGTCCAGGTGCCCTGGATCGCGCCGCTGCAGGACGCGCTGGTGCTGGCCTCGCTGGCGTTCTATCTGCTGCTGGCCTGGCGCGAGTATCTGGCCTATCAACGCTGGCTGGAACATCACAGCGGCGCGCGCGAGGAACTGCGGCTGCCGTGGCTGCGCGGCTTTCTGCTGGCCGCCGCGTTGCTGGTGCTGTTGCGGCTGGGCTTCACCGCCAGCGACCGGCTGTGGCATCGGCTGTCCTACGTCGATGAGTTTCCGCGCTATCTGGCCACCGCCGCACTGATCTACTACCTGGGTCTGGAAGGCTGGCGCCACGCCAGGGTGCACTACCCGGCGCGCGACGCGGTGTTGCCGCGCGATGCGTCAGCAGACCGAGCGGGCGAACCGGCGCCCGCTCCCGTCCAGGACAAGGACTGGCACGCGCTTGGGCAACAGGTCGCAGCGCAGGTCACCGCGCACGGCTGGTGGCGCGAGCCGGACCTCAGCCTGCCCGAGCTGGCGCGGCGCATGGGCACCAACAGCAATTATCTTTCGCGCGTGCTCAACGAGGGGCTGGGGCAGACCTTCAGCACGTTCCTCAACACGCTGCGCATCGCCGAAGCGCAGCGCCTGCTCGGCGGCGATCAGGACATCCTGGACATCGCATTGACGGTCGGCTTCGGCTCCAAGGCCAGCGTCAACCGCGTGTTTCGCGCCTGTGCCGGCTGCACACCCAGCGACTACCGGCGCACGCAACGTCGCATCGCTTGAAAATCGCTCAGCGATTGCGTGTTTGGGTCGTCCGCCGAGGCACCCCTGACCATGCTGGCGGCTTCTCACACAAGGAATCGCCATGTCACCGCGCCTGCGCCATCTCGTTATGTCGCTGATCCTGCTGTCGATCTGGCTGCCGTGCGCCGGCGGGGCCGCAACGCCGCCACCAACGCTGCGCAGCGACAGCCCGCTCGCAGGCCCGGCGCTGCTCGCCGATATCGATGTATTGCAAAGCGCCTATGTCGCGCTGCATCCGGGTCTGTATCGCTACTCCACCGAACAGGAGATCACGCAGCGCTTCGATGCGCTGCGCGCCGAACTCGGGAAAGGCGCAACGCTCGCTCAGACCTACCTGGCCATTTCTCGCCTGACCGCCAGCGTGCGCTGCGGCCATAGCTTTCCCAATTTCCTCAATCAACCCGAACCGGTCCGGCACGCCTTGTTCGACAACGACAGGCAGTTGCCCTTCCACTTCCGCTGGCTGCAGGGCCGGATGGTCATCAGCCGCAACGGCTCCGATCAGCCCACGCTGGAGCCCGGCACCGAAGTGCTGGCGATCGATGGCATTGCCTCGGCGCAGATCCTGGCCGCGCTGATGAGCGTGGCGCGCGCCGACGGCAGCAACGACGGCAGCAACGACGGCAAGCGTATCGCGCAGATGGAAGTGCAAGGATTCGCACGCATCGAAGCCTTCGACGTGTACCTGCCGCTGCTGTTTCCGCAACTTTCGGTTGACCCGTTGCTGCGTGTGCGCGGGCCAGGGGCGGCGAAGGAACGCGAGCTGCGCGTCCACGGCATCAGCGCGGCGCAACGCCGCGCGATGATCCCCACGCGCAGCGACGACAGTGCAGCACCGCCATGGCGTCTGGACCTGGCAACACCCGGCGTGGCGGTGCTGCAGATGCCGACCTGGGCGGTGTACGACAGTGACTGGGACTGGCAGGCATTTTTGGCACGCAGTTTCACCACGCTGGCCGAGCGCGAGATTCCGGCGTTGGTGATCGATCTGCGCGACAACGAGGGCGGGCTGGATGTGGGCAGCGCCTTGCTTGGGTATCTGTCCGCACGTGAGATAGCGGCGCCGCAGATACGCACGCTGGTGCGCTACCGGCGCTTGCCCGACGCACTGGCGGCATACGTCACGACCTGGGACGCGTCCTTTCGCGACTGGGGCACGCGTGCGGTTGCCTACGACGCGCGTTTTTACACGCTCAACCCTGCATCCGATGCAGATGCGCAAGCCCGCACGACACCGCATGCGCCGCCCTTCGACGGCAAGGTGTTTGTGCTGATCGGCCCGGACAACAGCTCGGCCACCTTCGCGTTCGCGCAGCAGGTGCAGCGCAGCGGGTTGGCCACCCTGGTCGGCCAGCCCACCGGCGGCAATCTGAGCGGCACCAATGGCAGCGCGTTCTTTTTCCTGCACTTGCCCAACTCACAAATCGAAGTGGACCTGCCGCTGGTCGGACAGTTTCCAACCAGCGCACAACCCGATAGCGGCGTGTTGCCCGACGTGCCGGTAACCATCACCGCGGAAGATCTGCAACACGGCAGGGATGTCGAAATGGACGCCGTCAGCACCTTGCTGCGCACGCCTTAAGCGCAGCCGCAGCTGCACCGCAGAGCTCTCGCATAGCCACGGCTATAAAGATCAGACCGACCTTCGCGTGCAGTGCAGGCGCACCGAACGCGGCCATGCGTTGGTACACTGCGCGCCCCTTGGGGAGTAGCCTGCTTCTGCATCGTCGGAAGCGCCTGCATCAACATACTCGGCCCTCGCGCCGTGGTGCAGGCAACCAATTTCGGTTTGGCGAGACCAGCGGCATGCGTGCACAACAACGGTTGGCGCGGGCGCATGTCGTTGCGATCGTGCCCAACCCGAGAATGTCGATGTCCCCTTTTTCCATTGTGTTGATCGGTTTCGCAATGTCGACCGATGCGTTTGCCGCAGCGATCGGCAAAGGCGCAGCAATGCGCAAGCCGCAGTGGCGCGATGCGCTACGCGCCGGGTTGATCTTCGGTTGCATTGAGGCGATCACGCCGGTGATCGGCTGGCTGCTGGGGCGCGCCGCGTTCAGCTATGTGTCTGCCTACGATCACTGGATCGCCTTTGTACTGCTCGGCGCGCTGGGCACGCACATGATCGTGGCCGGGCTGCGCACGGAACCGGACGACGCGGAAGACGCGGCCTCCGACACGCCGAAACGGCATGGATTGCTGGCCTTGGCCACCACCGGTTTTGCCACCAGCATCGATGCGATGGCGGTTGGCGTAAGCCTGGCGTTTCTCGACGTGCATATCGGCGTGGTGGCGGTGGTAGTCGGGCTGTGCACCTTCAGCATGGTCACCGCAGGCGTCATGCTGGGCCGCGTGCTCGGCAACCTGATCGGCAAACGCGCCGAGATTCTCGGTGGTTTGATTCTGGTGATCGTCGGCAGCGTCATCCTTTACGAACACCTGAGCGGCGCGGCGTAAGCGCAGGGCAGCTGTTCGTAGGAGCGCGCTTGCGCGCGATGAAGCATGATCGATAACGCCCCATCGCGCGCAAGCGCGCTCCTACGCTGCATGGCCTTGCTATTCGCGCGAGAGGCATGCCGCATTTTGACAATGCCGCGTGCAACCCTGCATATCGCGGCGCTGCACGCGATGCGCTGGCTCAGCGCTTTTTCGCATCGTGATGCGCGCTCAAGAACGCACGCAACGAGGCCGGCTTCACCGGCTTGGTCAGCAAACGATAGCCACGCGCACGCGCGAGTTGTTTGAGTTCGTCGCGGCCGTCGGCGGTAAGCAGTGCGCCGGCAATCGGTGCGGTTGCGGCGGCCTGCACCGCGTCCAGCGTGTCCAGGCCATCGAGCCGGTCGTGCAGGTGGTAATCCACCAGCATCAGGTCCGGTTGTTCGCGCGCGCGCTCCAGCGCCTGATCCACGGTGCTGGCGGTGATCACGTCCACCTGCCAGCGGCCGAGCAGTGCGCACATGCCGTCGAGAATTTCGCGGTCGTTGTCAACGCACAGCACGCGCAGGCCCGCCAGCGAATCGCCGCTGGGCAACGGCCGCACCGCAATCACCGGCACCACGGGCGGCAGCGGCACCGCCGCTACACGCGGCAACAGGATCGAAAACATGCTGCCGCGGCCGACCTGGCTGCGCGCACTCAGATCGTGATCGAGCAGGCGCGAGATGCGTTGGCAGATCGACAGACCCAGCCCCAAGCCTTGCTCGCCCCAGTCGAACGGCTGCTGATAGCGGCGGAACTCTTCGAAGATCTGCCGCATATGGTGCTCAGGGATGCCCGGGCCGGTGTCCCACACCTGCAGCTCCACCTGGTCGCCGCGCCCGCGCATGCCCAGCACGATGCGACCTTGCCGCGTATAGCGCAGCGCATTGGCAAGGAAGTTCTGCATCACCCGGCGCAGCAGGCGGCGGTCGCTGCGTACCCACAACGCGCGGCTATGCACCTGCAGCTGCAGGCCGCGGCTGGAGGCCACCGGTGCGTACTGCGCGGCCAGTTCGTGCATCAGCGCACTGGCGTCGAAGTCCTCGACGGTGGGACGCAAGCCGCCGGCATCCAGGCGCGAGACGTCGAGCAGGCCATCGAGCAGCTCCTCGGCCGCACGCAGCGAGGCATCCACACGCTCGGCCAGATGGCGTTGTTCTTCGTTGTTCTGATGGCTCTCGCGCAAGGCCGAGGCGAACAGACGCGCGGCATTGAGCGGCTGCAACACGTCGTGGCTGATCGCAGCCAGAAAGCGCGTCTTGGATTGCTGCGCCAGCTCGGCCTCGCGCGAGCGGTCGGCCACGCGTTGCTCCAGGTTTTCGTTGGCGTCCAGCAGCGCGCGCTCGGCGCGTTTGTAATCGGTGATGTCGTTGTAGCTGGTGACATAGCCGCCGCCCGGCAGCGCCTGGCCGCGCATTTCGATCACCTTGCCATCGCTGCGGGTACGCTCGAACACATGCGGCGAGCCGGCGCGCAGATGGCGGATGCGGCGATCGATCTGGTCTTCGGTATCGCCCTCGCCCAACTCGCCGCGCTCGGCGTTGTAGCGGATCAGGTCAGCGACCGGGCGGCCGACGTACAACATGCCGTCCGGATACCCGAACAGCTGCTGATAGCGTCGATTCCACGCGGTCAGACGCATCTCCGGGTCGACCACGCTGACCGCCGCGCTGATGTTTTCCAGCGTGGTGGAGAGGATTTCGCGATTGAAGCGCAGCTCCTGGCCGGCCTCGTCCAGTACCGCCACCACCTCGCCCAGTTCCATGCCCGAGCCGCGCAACAGGCTGGTCAGCACCAGGCGCGCGGAGGCGGCGCCGATCGAGGCGGCGAGCAGGCGTTCGGTGAATTGCACCCAGGCGCGATCGGCCACCACGGTGGGTTGCAGCTCGCGTTCCAGCAGCACCGCCTGGTCGACGAAGGCGCGGTGCGCATGCCGCTCGCCAACCACACGCTCGGCCAGCGCCTGCAGATCGGCAACGCGCACATGGCCGGGCCAGTCGCCGGCCACCGCCGGACGCTGCGCATACGGGTCCAGGAACGGCGCCGCGCGCAAGCGTTCGTCCACACCCGGACGCCAGCGCGCCGACACCAGCATCATCGCGCCGACGTTGATCAGCAGCGACCAGAAGGTGCCATGCGCCAGCGGGTCCCAGCCGCGCATGCCGAACAGTTGCTGCGGCTGCAACCAGGCGATGCCGAACGGGCCATCCACCAGCCACTCCGGCTGCAACCAGCCCGCACGCGTGGCGGCCGGCAGTAGCAGCGTGTAGATCCAGGTCGCAAAGCCCAGCACCATGCCGGTCTCCACGCCCTTGCGGCTGGCGCCGCGCCAATACAGCCCGCCGATCACCCCCGGCGCGAACTGCGCCACCGCCGCGAAGGCCATCAGGCCGTACGCCGCCAAGGTGGTGTCGTTGGCCACGCTGCGGTGGTAGCCATAGGCAACCAGCGCCAACAGCAGGATGGCGACGCGACGGATCCACAGCACCCGCGAGGCCACTGCCGCGCGCGCATCGGCGCTGCCACGGCGGCGCAGCAGCACCGGCATCACCAGGTCGTTGCTGACCATGGTGGCCAACGCGATACTGGCCACGATCACCATGCCGGTAGCCGCCGAAAACCCGCCCACGTACGCCACCAATGCCAGCACGGTATTGCCCTGGCTCAGCGGCAATGCCAGCACCATCGCATCGTCGGCCACCGCGCTGCCCTTGCCGAACAAGGCCACGCCGGCCGAGGCGATCGGCACGACCATCGCCGAAATGATCACCAGATAGGCGCCGAACAACCAGCGCGCGCGGCGGATGTCGCCCACATCGCTGCATTCGACCACCGCCACGTGGAACTGGCGCGGCAGGCAGATCACCGCAAGAAAGCTCAGCAAGGTTTGCGAAATGAACCCCACCGACGGCGTGTGCTCGAACAAGGTACGCGCCGACTCGGCGATGGGCACATGGTGGTTGCTCAGCCACACCCAGGCGAACAACCCCACCGCGACGATGGCGATCAATTTGATCACCGACTCCAGCGCGATCGCCAGCATCATGCCGCGATGGTGCTCGGTGGCATCGACCTGGCGGGTGCCGAACAAGGTCGCAAACAGCGCCATCAACAGCGCCACGTACAAGGCCGGGTCGGCGAAGATGCCGCGCCCGGCACTGCTATGCCCGGTCAACACCTCCAGGCTCATCGCCACCGCTTTGTACTGCAGCGCCAGATACGGAACGATGCCGACCAGTGCGATCACCGCCACCAACGCGGCCAGCCGCCGCGAGCGGCCGTAGCGCGAGGAAATGAAATCGGCGATGGAAACGGTGTTTTCGGCGCGGGCGATCAGCGCCAGGCGCTCGATGATGCGCCAGCCGAACAGCAGCAACAGCAGCGGGCCCAGGTAGATCGGCAGGTAACCGATGCCGTTGCGCACCGCCGAACCCACCGCACCGTAAAAGGTCCACGACGAGCAGTACACCGCCAGCGCCAGGCTATAGACCGCCGGGCGCAGCCATGGCCGCTCCGGGTACAGCGGACGGCGATCGCCCCACCACGCCACGCCGAACAACAGCGCGGCATAGCCAACGGAGACCAGCAGCAGGATCCAGCTCGATACCAAGGGGCGTTCCCAGGCGGCGCAATGCGAGCCTGGGAGTTTACGCAGTGGGGATTGGGGATTGGGGGTTTCGCTGCAGGGCGGCTGATCTGCGGCTTGGCTGCAGGGCGGCTGATCTGCGGCTTGGCTGCAGGGCCCTTGCCCGCCTACCGTCGCGGGACACGCCGCAAGTACATCCATGTAGGCTCTTACGCGGCATCCATGCCGCGTAAGGTCCCGCGACGGTAGGCGGGCAAGGACCAGTCGAGATGGTCGGTGTGCATGGGTGCAAGCAGTACGTGACGTGCGTTGTTTGGATTGAGGTGCGTCCGATCAGCTTTGCAACGCAGCGCGATCAACAAGCGGTTTTCAAAGAAGCAACCTGCAACCTTTCTGGTGCGGTGTCCTCGCCGATTGCGGGACCGTGTGGCGGCATGGATGCCGCCACCGAGCCTACATGGACGTACTTGCGGCGTGTCCCGCGGGCGGTGAGGGCACCGCGCCCTCGACCACCCAGGCGTTGACTGCATCCAACATGATGCGGCTAATAAAACCACTACGCCCCCAAAACTGGCGCTAGCTGCGGTTTGTTGACCGCTCCTAGCCAGGCAGGCGCACCTGCACCTGATACGTGCACCCGGCGACGATGCCGTGCACGCGCTGATCCGGGCAGGGGGCGCCATCCACCGCCACTTCTACCTGCGTGCACCCCGGCTCACGCGTCAGCGCCACCTCGAACTGCGCGCCATGGAACTGGCGCGTCACCTGCGCGTGCGGCCAATGCGAAGGCAGCTGCGGGCGGATCGCCAGTGCGTCGCCCTCGCCGACCAGGCCGAACAAACCTTCCAGCACGCAGCGATACACCCAGGCCACCGTGCCGGTATTGAACAACTGGCTCGAACGCCCGGCTGTACGCGGGTACTGGTGCCAGGCACCGCGATAGTAATTGGGCAACGACACCGGCAGGTGGCCGCGTTGCAGCGCATCCTCGCGCGTGGGGCCGGGCAACATCGCGCGCAGAATCTCCCAGGCGCGATCGGCCTCGCCGATCTGGTAGAGACTGTACAGATAGAACGCGACCGCGTGGTTGTAGACCGCGCCGTTTTCCGCCGCGCCCGGCCACTTCTGCGTCAAGCGGCCTACGTCGTCGCGCATATGCGTATAGGCCGGCGCCAGCATCATCGGCCCGTACGGCGTGTGCAGTTGTTCGCGCACCGCGTCCAGCAACGCCTCGCGCTGCGCCGTATCCGCAGTGCCGGCCAGTAACGCAAAGCTCTGCGGATTGAGATAGATGCGCCCCTCTACATCCTCGGCAATACCGAAACGCACGCCATCGTCGGTGATGCCGCGTGCGTACCAGTTGCCGTCCCATAATTCGCGATTGGCATCGGCGTTGACCGTCTGCACTGCCTGCGAAAATGTCTCCGCCTGCGCAGTGCGCCCCTGCGCGGCGCAGATGCCCGACCACAACCGCAACGCATACGCGGTGGCTACCGTGAGCCAGCCAGACACACCCTTGCCGCGCCAGCCGACCATGTTCATCGGGTCGCACCAATCGCCTTGCGCGATGAAACTCAAACCCCGCACATCGCGTGCATCCAGCAACCACTGCATCGCCGCATCCAGGCGCTCGGCCACGCTGAGCGCGTGTCCGTCGTGTGTGCGCACCACTTCATCGAGCACGCTGGCATCGCCGGTTTCGGCCAGATACGCGCTCAGGAAAATCGGCAACCACACGCAGTGATCGGTATGCGGCACCTGGTTGATGTATTTCAGCTCGGCGCCTTCCACCAGCAGAATGCCGTCCGGCATCGCGCCACTGGGTTCCTGCTGCGAGAGCGCGTGCAATAACGCCGCGCGCGCAGTGGCCGGCTGCAGATACGCCATGCCCATGTGGTCCTGCAGATAGTTGCGCGTCTGCGGATCGGTGGTCAGGCGATTGACGTCGCCGTGGTAGAACACCTGCCGCGGCAGCCAGTGATTGACCAGGTTGTCCAACGCCGGATCGGGCGTGACGATCTGCGCGCATCCGCGCCCGCCTTGCAGATACTGCGCGTACTCGCGCGCGGCTGCAGCAAAGCCTGCCTCGGACAGATAACGCGCACGCAGCGTGGCGATTTCCGCATCGTCCTTGGCCGGCCCGAATGCGAAGCGATACACGCTTGCTTCATCGGCGTCCAGCGTGAGGCGATATTGCAACGCGGCTGCAGGGTTCTCGTAGTGCGCGTCGCTGTTGCCCAGCTGCTCGGCCTGGATTGCCGAGGGCGCATGCAGACCGCCCTCGCCTTCGAATGCCATCTGCTGCGCATCCCATGCCACCGGGGGCTGCTCGTGCAGCAGGAAGGTGCAGTCCTTGAAATCGCGTTGGCGAAAGTAATCGTCCACCTTCTGGTACGGCGCCACGCTGCGGCAGACGATGCCGCCCAGTGCCGGCTCATAAGCGCCGCTCTGATGCATCCACGACATGTAACCGATGGGGAAATACGGATATAGGCTTAGCCTGCGCGTGCGCCCGGACACGTTGTGCACGCGGCATTCCCACAACTCCACCGCATCGTCGGTGGGCAACGCCACGCACAGCTCCACCACGATGCCATCGTGGCGCACACGCCAACGCACATCGTGCTTGCCGGCAGAAAACTCGAACTGCTCCGGCGACGCGCGCACCGGTTCGTGCGGCACCGAATACAGCGCGCCGGTCTCTTCGTCCTTGAGGTAGAAGAAGCGCCCGGGGTGATGCGCGTAGTACGGTTGCTCGGGCATCATGAAATTGCGCGCTTCCAGCAGCGGCGCATGCGCATATTTGGCCGGCTCCGGTTGCATGAACTGCCCGGTGGCGTAGCCGCGGCAGGTCAGCTGCAGCATCATGCGTCGGTTCCACAAAAATCCGCCCGCGTTCGGCATCGCGGTGGGGCTGTAGAGCGCATAACGCGCGCCGTCGGCGCTGGGCGCCATCAACGTGGAAAGATCTTCGGCGTTGGAGGTTGTTTCGGAATCGGCCATGGACGTTGCAGACACGGTCAGCGATGCTCCTGTTCGTCGCGCTTGCGCGCGGCCAGTTCGTGCTGGATGCGACTCAACAAGCCATCATCGAGCGGATAGAAACGCATGGTCCAGGCCGCCAGCAACGCGACCGCGCCTGGGATCACCGTCAGTAGCAGCACGATGCCGGTCAAGGAGCCGGCAGACTGCGCGCTGTTGGCCACATAGCCCATGCCGGCCAGCACCCAGGCGATGCCGGCCGATGCCAATGCGCCGCCCAGCTTCTGCGAAAACGTAGCTGCCGCGAATGTCATCGCGGTCGCACGGCGGCCGGTGCGCCACTCGGTGTAGTCGGCGGTGTCGGCATACATCGAAAACGCCAGCGGCGATTTGGGCCCCAGCGCCAGACCGATCAACATGTTCAGCGCAAAGATCGCCCACACCGCATCGGCGGGAATGAAAAACATCAGGCAACTCAACACGCCAACGACCGCCATCAGCGTGGTCATCAGCCGGCGTTTGTCCCAGTGCCGGGTCAGCAACGGGGTGATGCCCGCACCCACCGCCAACGCCACCGAATACCCGCCCAGAAACAAGCCGGTCAACTCCGGCCGCTGCACGTAGTACTTGAGGTAATACACGCCCGCCCCGCCGCGCATCACGATGGTGATCATGATGATCAGCGACAGCACGAACAGCACGCACCACGGCTTGTTCTGCAGCAAATCGGCGATGTCCTGCCGCACCGGCGTGCGTTGTTGCGGCGGCGGTTGCACGCGCTCGCGCGTGGTCAAGGCCACGGTGACAAACAAGGCCACCGCCACCGCGCCGTACAGCATCATCGTGCGTTGCCATCCCAGCGCATCGTTGCCGGCACCGAACCAGGCCACCAGATCCAGCGTGCAATAATTGACCAAGGTGGTGCCGACAAAGGCCGCAATGAAGCGCAGGCTGATCAAACTGGTGCGTTGGCTGCTGTCAGCGGTAATCACACCCGACAACGCCGAGTACGGAATGCTCACCACCGTATAGGCCAGCATCATCACCAGAAAGCTGATCGTGGCCCACCACATGCGCCCGTTCTGATCCAATGCAGGCGTGGTGTAGGCGAGCACGCCGGTCACCGCCATCGGCACTGCGCCCCACAACAGATACGGGCGGAATTTGCCCCAGCGGCTGCGTGTGCGGTCGGCCAATGCGCCCATCGCCGGATCGGCGATCGCATCGGCAATCTTGGTCAGCAAAATCATGGTGCCCACTGCCGCCGCCGGCAGATGCATGGTGTCTGTATAGAAAATCAGCAAGAACGCGGAGATGTTGGCCCAGTAAAGATTCAGGCCCAGATCGCCGCCGCCGTAGCCCAGTTTTTCGCGCCAGCGCAGGCGCGCCGATGCAGGAGACGTTGCAGGTGATGACGTCATCGGCTGGCCTTGGAGTGCGTTGAACCCGGCCGAGCGCGCCGTTACGCTGGGCGGCCCGCTCACCTGGCGAGGAGCGCCGACGCTACACCACGCATCGGCTGCCGCCAACGTGAAATCCAGCAACATGCCGAATCGATCCGGAGATATAACCTCACGTGATGGACACCGCCGCAACCCACACACCCGCGTCCGCTTCGCCCCTGGCCATCGTCGTCATGGGTGTTTCGGGCAGCGGCAAGACCACCATTGCGCAGGCCCTGGCAGCGCACTACGGCTACCGTTTTCTGGATGCCGACGACTATCACAGCGTAGCCGCACGTGCGCAGATGGCCACCGGCCAACCGCTCACCGATGCGATGCGTTTGCCGTGGGTGGAGTTGCTCTCTGCCACCTTGCGCGACTGTGTGCATGCCGGCGAATCGGTGGTGTTGGCGTTCTCGGGTTTGCGCGGTACCCACCGCCAATTGCTGCGCCGCAGCGGCGTGCCGATGCGCTTTGTGTTCCTGCATGCGGCCCCGCACGTCATCGCTGCGCGCCTGAGCGCACGCGCCGGCCACTTCATGCCGCCCAGTCTGCTGGAGAGTCAATTGCAGACCTTGGAACTGCCGCTGGATGAAGCGGACGTGGTGTCGGTGGATGTGGACGCCACGGTGCCGGAGGTGGTGCAGGATGCGATCGCGCAGCTGGCGCTGATCGCTCCTGCGGCAGTGCACACAGCCGCGCACTCGCCTCAAAGTGCATGACGCGCCAGGTGACGCAGCCGCGCCCGACTATTCCCTTCTCCCTCCGGGAGAAGGTGCCCCGAAGGGGCGGATGAGGGTACGTGCGAAGCCTCGCAATCCAGGCTCCCGAGTGGCTTCGCCCCGTACCCTCACCCCAACCCCTCTCCCGCAGGAGAGGGGCTTTAGTTCGTCCAGTGCTTCACCTCACAAGGTGGCGCAAAATTTCCTGGTTACTTTTTGCAGACTATTGTTTTGCAGGAAACACACACACACTGCGACCAATCATTTTCCCTATCGCAGCACGCGCAAATAGTGATGAATCATCACCATTTGTGCGAATACCGAACATGATGAACGCAAATTTTCTAAGCTGGTGACACCAGATGCAAACAGACCCGACCGTTGCGTGAATGCGGCGGCGCGCCTGTGTTGCACGGTCACCACAATCGGCCATCTTCAGTCGGCAGATCCGGGGGGATCCAGCGCTTCCTTCCATCAATGGACATGCCGTGATGACAAATTCTATTCGCCGCTTGCGATTTCGCAGTTTGACGCTCGTTCCCTGCCTGCTTGCCAGCGCAGTGGCTTTCGCCCAGCCCAGCACCGCAACCGCACAACAGCCGGTGTCGTCCCTGGATGCCCAGGCGTTCGCGCGCTCCGGCCAGGTCTGGCGCAGCTTCGGCAACGATCTCCCGTTCGCAAGCCCCAGCAGCTGGACCAGTGCCGGTGGCGGCTATTTCAACTCGCGCTTCGCACCGGGCGAGTGGAAGATCAATCGCACCACCGCCAAGAGCCTCAAGCCGGCGTGGACCTTGACCACCACCGGCGACATCTCGGCCACGCCGAGCGTGGAAGGTGGAACGCTCTACGTCCCCGACTGGGGCGGCACGCTGTATAGCGTCGACACCCAGACCGGCAAGCCGAACTGGCAGGCCAAGCTGTCCGACTACACCGGCAACGCCAACTCTGTGACGCGTAATACGCCAGCCATCAGCGCCAAGAGCATCATCGTGGGCGACCAGGCTGCCGGCACCGTGCTGGCGATCGACAAGAAGACCGGCAAGCTGTTGTGGTCGAGCACCGTCGAAGCCAACCCGCAGGCGCGCATCACCTCTTCGCCGGTCATCTACGGCAACCGCATTTACGTACCCGTGTCCTCCGGCGACTGGGGCAATCTCGACGCGACCCACACCTTCAGCTTCCGCGGCAGCGTGGTGGCTCTGGATCTGAACACCGGCAAGAAGCTGTGGCAGTTCTACAACGTACCCGAGGGCTACACCGGCGCATCGGTGTGGGGCCAGGTGGCGATCGATCCGATCAGCCGTCGCCTGTATTTCGGCACCGGCAACAACTACAACATTCCCGTCAGCGTGGGGAACTGCGTGTCCAACGCGCGCTCCTATCGCGGCAGCGAACTCACCGTGCAGGACGAGCTCGATTGCATGGCGCCGGACAACTACGTCGACTCGGTGATCTCGCTGAACCTGGACACCGGCAAGCTGGTCTGGGCCGATCGCGCGCAGGGCTACGACGCATGGAATCTGTCCTGCATCGTGGCGCCCACCAATGGCCTGTGCCCGAACACCCAGGCGACCAACCTGACCGGGCCCGATTACGACTTCGGCGGCGCCGGCGTGCAGCTGTTCACCGTGTGGCGCGACGGCAGGCCGCAGCAGCTGGTCGGCGCCGGGCAGAAGAGCGGCATCTACTGGGCCTTCGACGCCAGGACCGGCGCCAGGGTGTGGTCGACCCAGGTCGGCCCCGGCGGCACTACCGGCGGCGTTGAATGGGGCACCGCGTTCGACCCGTACAAGTCGCAGGTCTATGTGGCCATCAACAACAGCTCCAATGCCAGCTACACGCTAGGGCCGGCCAATACCGAACGTCACAATGGCGGTTCGTGGGCTGCGCTGGATGCCGCGACCGGCAAGATCAAGTGGCAGGTCAAGGTACCCGGCATCAACCGCGTGAACCCGACCGTGCCGGCCGGCGGCCAGGGCTCGCTGACGGTGTCGCCGAACCTGCTCTATGCCGGTTCGATGGCCGGCAACATGGTCGCGCTCGACACCGACACCGGCGCCACGCTGTGGAACTACGACGCCGCCGGCTCGGTGATCAGCTCGCCGGCGATTGCGAACGGCGCGCTGTATTGGGGCGCCGGCTACGGCCGCTTCAACTTTGGCACTGCTGCAACCAGCAACCAGCTGATCAAGTTCGTGCCGGACAGCAGCGCGGCCAAGTAAGCGTCAACACACGTGAATTGCGTTGAATGACGCCTAGTCACGGCAGAACAACGGCGCCACCTTCGGGTGGCGTCGTTGTGTGTGGCGGGAACACGCCACTACAGCCGCGTGACCTGGCATAAGCGGATCTGCCCCGCTTCCAGTCCATGCGCCTCCGCTGCACGACGGCGCAAGGCGCAGACCAACCCGGCGGCATCCAGCACGCCATCGGCAGGCACGTCCACGCTGTGGGCAAGTTGCCCCCACAGCACCGGCCGACCATCGCAATAGCCTTCGTAGTCGGCGAAATAATGCAGCTGCCGCAGCTCAGGTACCGACGTGGACATCGCCCTGGATCTCCGTGCAGCCCAGATGTTCGAGCGCGATTTCCAATCCCAGCAGATAGCTCTGCGCACAGTAGCCGCGTACCGTCGCAATGCGTTGCACGAAACCTTCCGGCAGGCATCGCTCCGGCCGGTCCACGCTATCGTCGTGGGCCTCCACGAACGGATACGGCAACGCGCTGAGCACGCGATGCAAGCGCACGCTGTCCACGCAACTGCCCGGATCGATCAACGCGATTTCCATCCGCGCCTGCCCGGCCACACGCAAGGCATCCAGCAGTTCCTGCTCGGACCCGCAAGCACGCAGCGCCACCGTCTTGCCCGCATCCCCCGCGCACGCCACCAATTGCCGGATCACGGCACGCGGCAACGGCTGCGGACCACGCACCAGCGGCATCGCTGCTTCCGGCCCACGCACGATCATGATCGACATGTCGGTCTCCCTCAGGCGGCGACGCGCAACGGCGCGCGCAAGGACGGCAGACAGCGCGCGGCAATGCCCAACGACATCGCATAGGCGCGCGACGCATCGTGCGGCGTGATCACCACCGCCAACGGCGCGTGCTGCGGATGCAACCAAGGCTCCAGTTCCTGATCGGCATCGGTATGAAGCTCGATATACGGCGTAGGCAATGCATCCACGGCAACGCGCAAGGCCCTCGCACAACTGCGCTCAGACAACGGCAGATCGCCCGAATCCAGCAATACCAACTCCACCTCCGCATCGCCACCGGCCGCATGCAACTCGGCGATCAAGCTATCCACATCGGCACACGCCAACGTACGCAGCGCACGGCCAGCACACTCGGGCAACTGCATCCGTGCCAACTGCACCGGATCAGCCTGAGGACCTTGCAAAATCAGGATACACATCGTGTTCGACTCAACGCACCACAGTGCGGGAGTGCCAGGGTAGGCTTGGGGTGCGTAAAGGGGCTAGGCACGCGCCGATGTGCTGGCATAAAGAGTGAGTAAAACATACGGAAACCGACGCACGTCGGCCCGGTCTCCCACCCTCCAAGAAAGGGCAAACTTAGTAGCGCTAAAGCTCGATCACGGCGTGCAACAACGGCCTTTTCCTGGGCTTGAACAAGCCTAAAGCATTACGCTGTTTGAATGAGACACCCCTTTCGGCCAGATATCGAAGCATCCATCCGTACAAAAGGCCGGCAGTGATTTTGAAGTCCCAAATTGGATCACCTTCTCCAAATTGACGCTTGCCGCTACCTGTGCTGTAGAGCTCAATCGCGCTCACCATGACGCTGGGGACACTCGCAAATAGCACCTCGCGCACAGCATCTACTTTTTCGGCAAATCTGGAAACATCTTCGCGTTTAAGCTGATGGCCGAGCCTATGCCCTAGTTTATTTCGCAGTCCATTTAACTCAAGCGCCGCTAGTCCCATCTCCACTGGCATGCCAAATGCAGTGGCGAGCTGAACTTTGTGAGAAAAGTTCTGAGGTACCGTGATTATCTTTGCGATTTCGGTCGTTATTGACGAATTTAACAGTACAGCCAGCAACTCCTCAACATGAAGATGGAGACGAAGTACGCAGCCGATAATATCCTCAGTCTCGAGGGCCCTGACAAATTCGTCTTGAGAAGAGGGCCCGATAAAATCTGCAGTAGTTATCATTAGTTGTCTTTCGCGCTCTTGCCGTACCCGCTCTTCTGGACCGAAAGCTACTTCTCCCGCCGCCAATTCACAGACCCCTTGGTCTCCACCGTGCTCGATTCGGCCTCAACGTCGAAGCCGCGGCTGAGCAGGTATTTCAGCGTCAGGACCGAGCCGCTGCCGACCATCGAGACGCCGTAGCCGACGTAGAGTTTCGGCGAGAGGTATTTGCCGAAGCCGACGACTGAGCCGACGGTGCTGGATTCGCTCACCCCAGCTTCGTCCAGGCCGAGCTTGGCGCCGATCTGCGAGGCGATCAGGCTGCTGCCGGCCGAGAGTGCGGCCGAGGCGGCACTGACCTGCTGGGTTTCGTCGCTGCTGGCGGTGGACAGGCCGCGGCCGAGCACCAGATACGAGAGTGCTTCGGATTGCGACATCGCCGGTTCCGACCATACATCCGCACGTGGCGATTCGGCGCGTCCACTGACGTCGATGCCGGCGGTGACATCGCCGATCTTGCGTTCGGCGCGCAGGCTGACGCGCGGGTCGGAGACGATGTTGTTGTTCCAGGTCAGCTGGCCGCGGCTGATGGTCAGATCCTGGCCATAGGCCTTGTAACGGCCACGTACATCCAGCCCACCGTTGGCGGTCATTTCGCGGCCCGGGCGCGCGCGGATCTGCATCTGCCCGCTCAGCCCACCCTTCAGGCCGAAGCCGCTCATGTTGACCTTGTCGCCGAGCACGATGGCCAGGTCCATATCCAAGGGCGAAGCCGGTGCGGCTTCCGGATCCACCGGGTCCAGCACCACCACGTCTTCGGACACCGAAGTGCCGCGATCCAGGCGTTCCAGATCGATATCGGCTTCGGGCACGGTGACCTTGCCGCGCAGCTGCATGGTGTTGTCGGTAATGCCGAACTGCATGTCCGGGTTGGCGATGATGCGCAACTCGCTGGTGTTGTAGGCCAGCACATTCTCGCCGCGGATATTCAGCAGCAGCGGCGTGGTGGTACCGAACCACGACAACCCGCCGTCGATGTTGAGCGTGCCCTCGCCCGACTTGGCCGATGCGGTGATCTTGGCCGAGCCATCCGGCAGAGCGTCGAAGCGGCCCTTGCCCTCGCTCAGGGTCAAACCCATCGATGGATATTCGGCAGTGAAGTTACTCAAGGTGGCATCGCCGCCGAGCAGCGGTTTGTCGCGGGTGCCGCGCAGGCTCACATGGCCTTCGACCAGACCCTTGGGCTGCACCACATCGGCCACCACCAGCTCCAGCCAGTACAGGCGCGACATATTGAGATACAGCTCGCCGTTGAGCGGCGCATACGCATCCCAGCCGGTATTGAACTTGGCATCGACAAAGCCGGCGCCCTGGAAACCGATACCGAGCTTGGCCTGGATCTGCTGCGGATTGAAGTCGGCCTGCATGCTGAATTGGTCGTAGCGCAGCAACTCACCACGATTGGGGTTGCCGGCCACGGCCGCATAACGGGTTTCGCCCAGACGAATACCGCCCTCGGGCGAGGCGATGCGGAACGAGCCTTCCCACGCATTGCCGCGCGGCTTGAAGCTGCCATCGAGCGCGAGCTCGCCGCGCAGATAGATCTGCCGGCCTTGCTGCTTGGGCAACCACGGCTGCACCAGCGACAACGGCAATGCATCGCCGTGCACCACCATGCCTTCGCGCGGCCAGTTGGCGCTGGCGCACAGCGCGCCGCCGGTGGCGGCGCCCAGGCAGGTATCGGACAAGGTAAATGCCGCGCCGTCGGTGCTGAACTGCGCCGGCTGCCGCAGCGCCCACGCAGCGCCCTTGGCCGGTGCGATCCGCAGCGTGCCGACCTGGCCCTGCCAACGCTCGCCGTTACGGCGCACATCGCCCTGCAAGGCGACGCTGGCCATGCTGTTGGCGATGTCGGCGTCCAGGCGCAAGGCTTCCACCGCGCCACGTGCCTGCACACGCACGCTGTCCAGCACCACGCCGGCTTCGATCGCCGTGCCCTGCAATGCCAGTTGTCCATCGCTGCCGCGCCACGGCAACCGTCCACGCAAGCTGATGCTCTGCGCGCTGTAGTCGTTCCAACGCAAGCCATTGCCGACGATGTCGGCGGTGATGTCTGGCGCGTCGCGACGGCCGCTGACCTGCAATTGCCCGCGCACCGTGCCAGTGGCGCCGGGCAACACATCGTCCAGCTGCAGCGGCTGCAGTTGCGCGGCGATGTCGAGCTGGTCGCCGACCTTGCCCTTGGCGTTGATGCGGCTATTGCCCAGCGATAGCTGCAATTCGCCCTCGCCCTGTTCGCCGCGCAGGGCGAACTTGCCGTTGGCCGACAGCGCGCGTTGCCGCAGCTGGCCGGTCAGGGTCGGAATATCCGCAGTGGCTTCGAAGCCCGGCGATACGCCGCCGGCCGGTGCCGGCAACTGGCGACCCTTGGAGGCGACTTTGCCGGACAAATTGCCGTTCCAACCCGGCGCGAAGTAGCCCGGATCGAACTTAGCCAACTGCGCGGTGACATCCCATTGCAGCTCCGGCGTCCAGCCCACTTCGCCGGTGAGATCCAGCGAGCCGCCCGGGGTTTTGGCCTGCACCTGCTTGAGCTGTGCACGTTGATCGTTGCCGCGGCTGTCGAACACCAGCGCGGCCTGTTGCCCGTCGCGTTCCAGCGTGGCGCGACCGATCGCCGCCCACGCCTTCAAGGTACCGGCCACACCCAGACGCGCGTCGACCAGTTCCACCGGCACAGCGGGCGCCTCGGGGGTGGCCGGGTCCGGTGTCGGGGTGAAGCGCAGGCCGCTGGCATTGACCGCGAAACGGAAACTCGGATTCTGGGTGTCGCGGAAATCCGCAGTACCACGCAACTGCGTGCGGCCTTCGAACGTGTCGATCACTAACGGCTCGACCGTGATGACCTGGTCCAGCAGGCTGATATGCGAGGGCTGCAGCGTGGCGCTCAGCTCGCCTTGTTTGACGCTGCCTTGCAGATCGGCGGCGCCGCCCTTGCCGGAGGCTTGCAGGTTCAGTGCGATCGGCGTGGCCGGGGCGGCGTACTGCCCGTTGCTGGCCGGCATCAATAGCGAGGTATCCAGCGCCTCGGTCACGGCCTTGAACGCCCAGGTCGGCGCATCGCGCCCGGTGAACACCAGGCTGGCCTGCAGTGGGGCCGGCGCGCGGCCGGCGATGGCCACTTCCATCTTGTCCAGATCGCCGCGTGCGACCAACCCCAGGCTGGCCGGCGTACGCCCACGTGCGGCCGGCAACACGGCAGTGGCGGTGAGGTCAGCGCGGTAATCGTCGCTGGGCACGTAGTCGCCGTGCAGGCGGAAATCGCCCATGTCGGTGTCGACCACCAGATTGCGCGTGCGCAACTCGCCGGTCGCCACTTCCAGCCCGCCCTGCACTTTGTGTAAGACGATCATCGGCTGCTGCAGCTGGGTGATACGCAAGTTGTCCACCGCGATCTTGTCGGCCTGGATCGCCAGCGGCACGTTGATCTGCGGCAACGATTCGGGCCAGCTCGGCAGCGTGAACGGTTCGTCGCTCTTGCCCAGATTCAAGGTGGCATTGCTGACCTGCACCGCATCCAGTTGCAGCTTGCGGCCGAGCAGCGGGCGCAGATCAGGTTCCAGATACACGCGCTCGGCGGTGAAGTGGATGTCCTGATAACGAAAATCGACATCGCGCAAGGTGAGCGGGCCGGCGACCGGGCCTTCGACCTTGCCGTAGGTAAACGTGGCGCCGACCGGCAAGCGCGCGGTGACCTGGGCCAGCAGCACATCGCGCCCGGCCACGGTCTGCAGCAACCAGTACACCGCGATCAGGGCCAGCAATACCAACCCCAGCACGGTCAAGCCCGAGCCCACCCAGAACCGGCGCCGGCGATAGAAACGCGCGCGGCGCGGTGCGGGGGTAGGCGTCGGCGTGCTCACAGGTTGGCCCCGATATCGATATAGAGCTGGAACTGCGAGTCGGGGTCGTTCAGGCCATGCGCGATGTCCACGCGCACCGGTCCCACCGGCGAGCGCCAGCGCAGACCGAAGCCGATACCGGTATGCCAGTCGGGCGTGTCGTCGAAGGCGCTGCCGCTATCGACAAACACCGCGCCGCCCCACGGGCCGCCCTTGAGGTAATGCTCGTACTCGGCGCTGGCGGTGACCACGTTCTTGGCACCGAGTGCGAATTCGTCCGGCCTGGGCGTTCGTGGGCCGACTTCGCGAAATGCATAACCGCGGATGCTGTTGGCGCCACCGGCAAAGAAGCGCAGGCTCGGCGGCATCGCCACCAGATCACTGGTCCAGGTGGTGCCGCCTTCGCCGCGCAGGATCACCCGGCCGTTGTCGCCGGCACCCAGAAACCAGCGCAACTGGCCGTAGACCTGGCCGAAGTTGGTATCCGAGCCGGCGCCTTCGGCACCGCCGCGGATGAACGCTTGCCCGGACACGCCACTGCGCGGGAACAGGCGGTCGTCGACGTTGACGTAGTTCACCTGCAACTGCGGATAGACCAGCGTGGAAGTCTCGTACACCGCACCTTCGAAATCGTCGCCACTGCTGAAACGCCAGCGCTCGCGCAGGGCGTTGATCGAGGCGATCGCGCTCCAGCGCTCGTTGATCTGGCCGCTGCGGCTGCCGGTGAGTTTGACGTTGCGCAGGTCGATGTACTCGGTCTGTTCGTCGTACAGCCGCGCCGAGGCGGTGTACCAGCCATCCAGCCAGCGGAACGCCGGCACGCGGTAGCTGGTGGTCAGGCTCTTGCGGTTCTGCGCGTAGTCCAGCTGCGTGTCCATCTTGTGGCCGCGCGAATTCACGTAGCGCCGCTCCACGCCGCCACGCACACCGGCGCCGCTCTCGCTGCCGTAGCTCAAGCCCGAGGTGTAGACGGTGCGCTTGGCGCGGGTGAGCTTGACCTCCACCGGCACGCGGCCCTGGTCGTCGGCGTCTTCGGGCTTGGGCTGGATATCGATGGTGCTGAAGTAATCGAGTTTGGTCAGCGACTCGCGCAGGCGATCCAGCTTGCCTTCGTGGTAGTAACTGCCTTCGTCCCAGTACACCAACGGGTCGAACAGGCCTTCGCGGAAGTAGTCGTAGTCGAAGTGCACCTTGCCCATGTCGTAGCGGCGGCCGCTGTCCCAGTTCAAATCGATATCGGCGGCATGCTCGGCACGGGTGACGGCAACGCGGCGTTGAGTGAAGTCGGCATCGAAATAACCACGCTCGGCCAGACGACGGGTGATACGCACCTTGCTGGCTTCGTATTGCGGGTGGCTGAAGACCTGGCCTTCGTGCGGCTCGAACTGCTTGAGGTCCTGGCCCAGGTAGCGGTCCTGCTCGGCCCAGCCGGTGATGGAGATATGCGACTGCCGCACCCGCACCGGCTCGCCACGCTCTACCGTGATCACCACCGTGACCTTGTCGCCTTCACGCGGTGCGGCCAGTTCGATGGTCGGCGAGTAATAGCCGAAAGGCTCCAACGCCTCACGCGTCTGCCGCTCGGCCTGCGCCAGCAAATACTCGATGCGCGACTCGCCCTGCTCCTTGCCGACAGCCTCATAAAGAGACAGGGACACCTCGATGTTCTCGATCATCTCGGCGTCGTCGTCGCCGTCCAAGCCTTTGATTTCGATCTTGTCGATGGTTCCGCGGGCAGCCGCTTGCAGCGGAACGAGCAGAGTGCACACCAGGGAGAGAGCAAACACGACTTTAAGCATCGGCAAAGGATACCCAGCCTGGGCGTGAAGGGACAAAAAATCTAAGCAATCTCGACTATACGGACGCGCATGCGCTGGTTAGAGTCGGGGTGTTGTTAACGTTTCGTTGACAGCATGCCAAGCGGCCCTCCCCCGGATTGCCGCGCGCCCTGTTCCACACCTTTGGAGAGAGAGGTTTTCATGAAGCGTCATCTATTGGTCAATGCCGTCTGCGCCGCCCTTGCATTCCCGTCGCTTGCCCTGCCGTCGCTTGCGATCGCACAGAACAAGGACGAAGTGACCGAATTGAACAAGGTCACCGTGACAGGCTCGTTGATTCCGCGGTCGCAGGTCGAAACGGCCAGCCCGGTGTTCTCCATCACCGCCCAGGACATCCAGCGCCGCGGCTTCAAGGATGTCTACGACGTGCTGCGTTCGCAGCCGATGGCCACCGGCTCGGTGCAGGACGGCCAGTTCAGTGGCGGCTTCACCGCCGGCGCCAAATCGCTGAGCCTGCTCGGGCTGGACCCCGGCTTCACCCTGGTGCTGATCGACGGCCGGCCGATGGCCGACTACCCATTGCTCTACAACGGCCAGAGCAACTTCGTCGATCTGGCCAGCGTGCCGGTGGGCATGGTCGAACGCATCGATGTGGCGCCCGGCAACCAGTCCTCGATTTACGGCTCCAGCGCCATTGCCGGTGTGGTCAATATAATCCTGAAGAAGCACATCGACGGCGTGCAGATGAATTACCGCATGGGCACCTACGACGGTGGTGGCGGCAACAACCAGCGCTTCCAGCTCACCGGCGGCAGCACCCTCGGCAAGGCCGATATCGTCTGGGGCCTGCAGCTCAACAATCAGGACCCGATCTACGGTTACCAGCGGCGCGATTTCGATTCCACCTCCGACAATCCGGACCCGACCCTGCGCTACGGCTCGCGCATCGCACTGCACAACACGCCAACCACTTACATTGACCCGGGCGCCGCAAACTGCGATGCACTGGGCCCGCTGTTCAACGGCTCGGTGCAATACGACAACCGCGCCAATCGCGGCAACTTCTGCAGCAGCCGTACCGAGCCCGGCTACGCCAGCATCCTCAACAAGGAACGCAGCGCCAGCGGCTATGCCAACCTGACCTACGCCTTCAACGACAACACCGAAGGCTACGCAACGTTGCTGCTCAATCGCACCAAGGTGGAAGTCAACGGCGGCTCGCGCTTCTGGCAGACCTCGTCCGACACCGGTGGCTTGTTCTACAACCAGGACAGTCAGCAGCTGGAAGGCTACCAGCGCATCTTCGCGCCCGAAGAAGCCGGTAGCCCGACCTTCAACAACGACCGCCAGACCGCCGATTCGTACAACATCGCCGCCGGCATCAAGGGCGGGCTGGGCGCCAGCAACTGGACCTACGATGCGTACTACGCGCGCGCCGAGTACCGCATCGACAGCCGCCAGCAATGGCCGTTGGCCGACCGCATCGAAGACTTCTTCCGCGAACAGTTCCTGGGCGCGCCGCAGGGCGACTTCTCCGGCTACCCGATCTATTCGCCCAACGATGCCAACTTCTATCGCGCGTTGACGCCGGCGCAGTACCGCAGCTTCAACGACGAGATCCGCACCAAGTCCAGGACCTGGACCCAGAACGTCAATCTGCAACTCACCAACACCGAGTTGTTCAGTCTGCCGGCCGGCGCCGTGGGTGTGGCCGGCGTGCTGCAGGCCGGCAACCAATACTGGGAAAACCCGACCGATCAACGCGTTATCGCTGGCGATTTCTACCAGCTGACCGGCACCCAGGGCAGCGGCAAGCGCGAGAACTGGGCGGCAGCGTTCGAAACGCGCGTGCCGATCCTGAGCACGCTCACCGCCAACCTGTCTGGCCGCTTCGACGACTACAAGAACCAGGGCGGTGGTAGCGATTCCAAGTTCACCTACAAGGCCGCGCTGGAATTCCGCCCGACCGATGCGCTGTTGTTCCGCGGCAACTACGCCACCGCGTTCAAGGCACCGGACATGGCGTTCACCTTTGCCGGCGATAGCGGCTTCTTCCAGGGTGTCAACGACTACTACCGCTGCGCGCTCGAAGAACCCGGCGTGCCGATCGCCGACTGCACCTACGCCGGCACCAGCATCCAGGGGCGCCGCGCCGGCAACCCCGAGCTGCAGTCGATCACGGCCAAGTCCTTCGGCTATGGCGTGGTGTGGTCGCCCAGCGCGCGCTTCAGCGTCAATGCCGACTACTACAACATCAAGATCGACCAGAAAGTCAGTGACCTGAGTACCGACAATCTGTTGCAGACCGAATCGGCCTGCCGCCTGGGAAGCCTGGATATCAGCTCGCCCACTTGCGTGGATGCGTTGTCGCGCATCGATCGCACCGCAGCCGATGCCCCGGTCCCGAACCGCTTGAGCAATATTCGCATCAACCCGGTCAATATCTCCAACGAGGAAATCTCCGGCGTGCTCAGCAAGGCGACCTACAACCTCGCCACCGAATCCTGGGGCCTGTTTGTCTTCGACGCGCAGTACAACTTGACGCTCAAGCACGAAAGCCAGCAGTTCCCGCAAGACCCAGTGCGCGATCTGCTCAGCGAACCGTTCTTCTCCTCCGAGTTCCGCAGCATCGTCAATGCCTCGGTAACGTGGCAGAAAGATGCATGGACCACCACGCTGTTCGGCCAGCGCAATGGCCGCACGCCCAACTTCGTCGCGCAACAAAGCACCGATGGCTATGCGGTGGAAGGCGCACGCAAGGTCGGCGCGTGGACCACGCTCAATGCAACGCTGGATTACGCGGTCAACGACGACATCTCGCTGACGGCGACGGTCAACAACCTGGCCGACACCCGGCCGCCGCGCGACCGCACCTACACCAGCTACCCGTACTACAACATCTTCAACTACACCGGTTACGGCCGTTCCTACATGCTGGAATTGAACTGGCGCTTCGGCGCGCATTGAGTCACCGCGTTGCATTCGTCCAGCGGCAGCCACAACGGCTGCCGCTGGCGTTTTTGGCCCGGGCACGTTCGGGGCAAGCAACACGCATCAGTCAGTTGTCTATTCGCTCCCAAGGCAAAGCGTCCAAGGCGTCGCACGCGCCGTCGCAGCCGGATTGCCTGCTGCACACCTGGGCAGAGTGCGTCGGACGTGCCAAACAGATTGAAGGCACGCGCAGGTCTTCAGGCGTGGCGCTCCAGATCTGTTCGGCCCCGCTAACGCAAGCCCACATCGATCAGGCCTGCCTGCAACAACGTCTGCCGCAGCGGCTCCAGCTGCGTGGCATAACGTCGCCACTCTTCCACGTTGCGCCCATGCACGCCTTCGCGCACCTGCACGCTGCTCAGCGTGGCCGATGCGGCCGCATTGCGGGTGATATCGATCTGCCCAGGCTCGATGTTCAAGCCGCAGCGCGTCATTAACTGTTCCAGCACCGTAGATGGATCACGCACCATCTGCGTGTAGTCCACATCGATCACCCGGCCCGGCAACGCAGCGCGCCATTGCGCCATCAACGCGTGATACGCCTGATAGTGACGTGCCAGCGTGTGCAGGTCGTAGCTATAGGCATAGGAGTCGCCGAACAGCGCGCGGTAATTGGAAAAACACACCGCCATCGGCTCGCGCACCAGATGCACGATCAGCGCCGCCGGCAATGCGCGTGCGATCGCGCCGATCGCCACCGCATTGGTCGGCAACTTATCGATGTACCAGCGCGCCGATCCGGCACGCCACTGCGTCTGTTCCAGGTAGCGCGCGCCGATCTGCGCATAATCCAGCGTGGGAAGTGCCTGCAGCAGGCGCGCATCCAGCAGGCTGCGGCCAGCCTGGTCGGCGCCCCAGCGCAACTGATGGCCGAAGTCGTTCAATTCGCCGGCCGACATGATCTGCGAATGATTGCCCAGCATCCGCTCCAGCACCGTGGTGCCCGAGCGCGGCAAACCGAGCACGAAGATCGGTTGCGGGCCTTGTGCATTGGTAGATTCCTGCGCGGCGAACACGCCTTGTTCGGCCAATGCGCCCAACTGCGTGTACAACGCTGCTTCTGCGTCGGCATCGTGGCGCAAGCGCGCGTGCATCACCGCATTGCCGTGGGTTAGCGCGTTCCAGGCGGCATCGGTCTGGCCGAGATCTTCCAGCTCCTTGTACAGCGCGAACGCCAGCCCGGCGCGATCTTCACTGTCGGGCTTGGCGAGCTGCAGCTGCTGACGTAACTGATCGAGATGATTGCTGCTTGCAGTCTGACGGCGTAGCCGCGCACGCGTCAGTGCCGCGCGGCCGTAGCCTGGCGACAGCGCCAATGCGCGATCCAACGCCTGCGCTGCATCGTCTAGGCGATTATTGAATTGCAGTTGCACCGCAAGAAAGAAACGGAAGTCAGCACCATCGAAACCACAGGCCTGCGCGCGCTGCATCATCGCCAGTGCTTCGACATGTTCGCCGAGCGATTGATGCACATGCGCGAGCAGCGCCAGCGTGGCCCCGTCCTGGCACTGCATCACCGACGGATGCCGCAGCAACGCATGCAGTGCGCGATGCTCGCCGACGCGCAACAAGGCTTGCGCCACACGGCAACGCATCGCCACGTCGTCGCCGAGGTCTCTGGCGGCCAGCCGTAACTGCGCAACCGCCTCGCGCATCCTGCCGTTGGCCAGCACGGTGCCGGCCAGCAGCACGCGTGCGGACACGTGGGTGGGGTCCACTGCCAGCAGCGCCTGCAATGCAGACGCCGCCACACCCAGGTCGCGACGTGCCAACGCGGCCTGGGCGGTCTGCCAGTGCACCGCGCCGGCGGACGCAGCCATCAGCTGGACAGATGCTCGATGGCGGCGACGCTGCCGAGGCGGTCGCCGAGCTTCTTCAGCAACGCGAGCCGATTGGCGCGCAGCTGCGCGTCTTCGGCATTGACCATTACTCCATCGAAGAACGCATCGACCTGCGGGCGCAGGCGCGCCAGACGCGCGAGCACCGCAACATAGTCGTGGCGGTGCAGCGCATCGCCGGTGTCGCCGATGGCCGCTTCCACTGCTTCGGCCAGCGCTTCTTCGGCGGGTTCGCGCAGCAGGCTGGTGTCGATATCGCCGGGAATCTCGCCCTCGACCTTGCGCAGGACATTGCGGATGCGCTTGTTGGCCGCGGCCAGCGCTTCGGCTTCGGGCAGCGTGGCGAAGATGCCGATCGCATCGATGCGGCGGTCGAAGTCGTAGAGGGAACCGTGGGTCGCGCCCAGGTGCGCTCCTACGCCGAGCGCTGTAGGAGCGCCCTCGGGCGCGACCGAGAACAATGCGGCGACTGCATTGAAATGCGTGGCAGGTACGCCTTTGTCTGCGTAGTAGCCGCGCAGGCGGTCTAGGATGAAGTCAAAAATTTCTGCTGCAGTCTCCTCTACATTTGGCACCCATAGTCCGCCGCTCTGACGCTGTGCGACATTGACGCCTTGGGTCTTGGCGGCTTCAGCCGCTGTTTGTTGTTTACTAGCTTGCGACGAGGCCAAAGCGGAACTAACCAAACCCACTGCTTTCTTGATCAAATCAAGTAGTGATAAGTCAAACCCCGACTCAATCACCGTCCGCGCCAACCCCAACGCATTACGCCGCAACGCAAACGGATCCTTGTTGCCGGTCGGCTTCAACCCGGCCGCAAAGCCACCGGCCAACGTATCCAGACGCTCGGCAATCGCCAACACCTTGCCCAACGGCGACAACGCAATATCGTCGCCGGCAAAACGAGGTTGGTACGCTTCATCAATCGCCAGCGAAATCTCGCCAGGCTCGCCAGCAGCCTTGGCGTAATGCCGCCCGGCAATGCCCTGCAATTCGGGGAATTCGTTGACCATGCGCGATTGCAGATCGTTCTTGGCCAATTCCGCAGCGCGACGCGCCTGCACCGGATCGGCACCCACTTGCGGAGCAATAATTTCGGCCAACGCAGCCACACGCGCCACCTTGTCGGCCACCGTGCCCAGCTTGGCCTGATACGTGACGCTGGCCAGGCCCGCCCCCATCGCCTGCAGCCCCTGCTTGAGGTCTTCGTCGAAGAAGAACTTGGCATCGGCAAAACGCGGACGGATCACCCGCTCGTAGCCCTTGGCGACTTCGGCCACATCCTTCGAGACGATATTGGCGATGCCGATGAACTGCTCGGTCAACTTGCCGCCGGCATCCAACACCGGGAAGAACTTCTGGTTGATCTCCATGGTTTCGATCAGCGCTTCCTGCGGCACCGCCAGAAAATCGCGCTCGAAGCTGCACAGCACCGCCGACGGCCACTCGACCAGGTTGACCACCTGCTGCAGATTGTCCTCGCTGATGCGCGCACTGCCGCCGGCCTGCTTTGCGGCCGCTTCGACTTCCTCCACGATGCGCGCACGGCGTGCGTCCGCATCCACCAGCACGTGCGCGGCGCGCAGCGCTTCGACGTAATCGCCCGGTGCGGCAAGCGAGACTTCGCCCTGATGCATGAAGCGGTGCCCGCGGGTGATGCGATCGCCACGCACGCCCAGCAACTCGGCCGGGATCACCGCATCGCCGAACAGCAACACCAGCCACTGCACCGGCCGCGCGAACGCGTATTCGTGCGCGCCCCAGCGCATCGGCTTGGGGATCGGCATCGCGGCGATGGCTTCGCGCAGGATCTCCGGCAACAAATCGGCGGTGCGCGCGCCCGGCGTCACCGCGCGATGCACGAAGCGCTCGCCCTTGGCATCGCTGGTGCGCTCCAGCGCGGTCCAGTCGATCCCGGCCTTGGCCGCAAACCCGGCCAGCGCCTTGGTCGGCTTGCCCTCGGCATCCAGCGCGATGTTGAGATACGGGCCCAGCACTTCGGAACGCTGTTCGGGTTGCTCGGTGGCCACGCCCGGCAGCAGCACCGCCAGACGGCGCGGTGTGGACAGCGGCTTGGCATCGCCGCGCGTGACCGCGACGCCGCGCTTTTCCAGACCGTGCAGCACGCCATCGAAGAAAGCCTGCGCCAGACCCGGCAGCGCCTTGACCGGCAGCTCTTCGGTGCCCAGTTCGATCAGCAGGGGAAGTTGTTCGCTCATAAGACGTGGACCTTTACGTGTTCCCTTCTCCCGTCGGGAGAAGGTGCCTCGAAGAGGCGGATGAGGATACGGGCGAAGCTCTGTGGAGTTTGGGTGCACGAGGGCTACGCCTCCGTACCCTCACCCCAACCCCTCTCCCGGTGGGAGAGGGGCTTGCTGGTCCCTTCTCCCGCCGGGAGAAGGTGCCCCGAAGGGGCGGATGAGGGTACGGGCGAAGCTCTGTGGAGTTTGGATGCACGAGGGCTACGCCCTCGTACCCTCACCCCAACCCATCTCCCGGGGGAGAGGGGCTCGGTTACTTCTTTACCCCGGGGAAGCCCAGCTTCTCGCGTTGTGCGTAATACGCCTGCGCCACGCCTTGCGACAATGTGCGCACGCGCAGGATGTAGCGCTGGCGTTCGGTCACGCTGATCGCGCGGCGCGCGTCCAGCAGATTGAACGCGTGGCTGGCCTTGGTCACCTGCTCATACGCAGGCAGCGGCAAGCCGACTTCGATCAACTGCTTGGCCTCGGCTTCGCAGGCATCGAAGCGGTGGAACAGCTCTTCCACATTGGCATGCTCGAAGTTGTAGGCGCTCTGCTCCACTTCGTTCTGGTGATACACATCGCCGTAGCTCACCGGGGTGCCGTCTGGGCCGTAGGTCCACACCAGGTCGTAGACGTTGTCGCAGCTCTGCAGGTACATGCACAGCCGTTCCAGCCCATAGGTGATCTCGCCCAACACCGGCTTGCACTCGAGCCCGCCAGCCTGCTGGAAGTAGGTGAACTGGGTCACTTCCATGCCATTGAGCCAGACTTCCCAGCCCAGGCCCCAGGCGCCGAGGGTCGGCGATTCCCAGTTGTCTTCGACAAAGCGCAGATCGTGCACCAGCGGGTCGATGCCCAGCGCCTGCAACGAGCCCAGATACAGATCCTGGATGTTGTCCGGGTTGGGCTTCATCGCCACCTGGTACTGGTAGTAGCGCTGCAGGCGATTGGGGTTTTCGCCGTAGCGGCCGTCGGTGGGACGACGCGAAGGCTGCACGTAGGCGGCATTCCACGGCTCCGGCCCCAGCGCGCGCAGGAAGGTGGCCGGATGGAACGTGCCCGCGCCCACTTCCAGGTCCAGCGGCTGGATCAGCACGCAGCCTTGCTCGGCCCAGTACTGGTTGAGGGTCTGGATCAGGCCCTGAAAAGTGATTGGAACGCGCCGGGAATCGGACATGCAGCAAGGGCCGTGCGGAAGGGGTGCGCTAGTATACCGGCCGACCCGCAGCGCTTTGCCGCGGAGCACCGCGGCAGGGGAACATCGAGCATGGAACAGCGGCGTACGGCCGATCCTGAAGGCGCAGTGGCACTGCTGCCGCGCGGCCGGCTGATGTTCGACCCGGTCGCTGCCGCGTTGCTTGCCGATGGCATGGTGGTACCGCACGAACACGAGCGCGTGCAGTTCTCCGCCGCCGGCGTACGCAACGCCAGCGAAGTGCACCCGCTGGTGCTGCTGGCCAACCTCAAATTGCATGCTGCGCAACCGCCGGCCGGCGAGCTCGGCCTGGAACGGCTGACCGAATGGCTGGCCACCCGCACCGGCCTGCGTTATCTGCGTATCGACCCCACCCGCATCGATGTAGCCGCCGTCACCGGCGTGGTGTCGCATGCCTACGCACGCCGCCACCGCATCCTGCCGCTGGCACTGGACGCCGAGCGCGTGCTGATCGCCACCAGCGAACCGCTGGCGCTGGAATGGCTGGCCGACGTGCAGCATCTGAGCCGGCGTCGGATCGAGCTGGCGCTGATCAACCCGCTGGACCTGCATCGCTACACGATGGAGTTCTTCGGCGTCACCCAGTCGGTGCGCGGCGCACGCGGCGATGTGCGCAGCGCCGAACCGGGCGCCGGCCTGCCCAGTTTCGAGCAATTGGTGGAACTGGGCCGCGCCGGCGACGTCAATGCCGACGACCACCACATCGTGCATATCGTCGACTGGCTGCTGCAATACGCCTACGAGCAGCGGGCAAGCGACATCCATTTGGAGCCGCGCCGCGAGGCCGGGCGCATGCGCTTTCGCATCGATGGCGTGCTGCACAAGGTGCTGGAAGTGCCGCCGTCGGTGATGACCGCGGTGGTCAGCCGCATCAAGGTGCTCGGCCGCATGGACCTGGCCGAACGCCGCCGCCCGCAGGACGGCCGCATCAAGACCCGTTCGCCGGGCGGGCGCGAGGTGGAAATGCGCCTGTCCACGATGCCCACCGCATTCGGCGAAAAATGCGTGATGCGTATCTTCGACCCGGATTCGGCGTTCAAGAGCATCGAGCAACTCGGCTTCAGCCCCGAAGAGGCCGCCGGCTGGAGCGCGCTGGTCGAGCGCCCGCACGGCATCGTGCTGGTCACCGGCCCCACCGGCTCGGGCAAGACCACCACGCTGTATTCCACGCTCAAGCGCCTGGCCACGCCGGATGTGAACGTGTGCAGCGTGGAAGACCCGATCGAAATGATCGCGCCGGAATTCAACCAGATGCAGGTCCAGCAGAACATCGATCTGGATTTCGCCAGCGGTGTGCGCACGTTGCTGCGGCAGGACCCGGACATCATCATGATCGGCGAAATCCGCGACCTGGAAACCGCGCAGATGGCGGTGCAGGCCTCGCTCACCGGGCATCTGGTGCTGTCCACGTTGCACACCAACGACGCCGCCTCGGCGATCACCCGTTTGCTGGATCTGGGCGTGCCGCATTACCTGGTGGCGTCCACGCTCAACGGCGTGCTGGCGCAACGCCTGGTGCGCACCTTGTGCGTGCACTGCAAGCGCCCGCACACGCTCAGCGACGACGACTGGGCGGCGATCCGCGAGCCGGGCGAAGCGCTGCCGGACACGCTCAACGTGCACGCCCCGGTCGGCTGCCTGGAATGCCGCCGCACCGGCTATCTGGGCCGCGTGGGCTTGTACGAACTGCTGCCGGTCACCCCGCGCCTGCGCAGCCTGATCCGCGCCGACACCGACCTGGCCAGCTTCAGCCACGCCGCCCGCGGCGAGGGATTGCGCACGCTGCGGCGGACGGGCCTGGAGAAGGTCGCTGCCGGGCTGACCACCATTGAAGAAGTGCTGTCGGTGCTGCCGCCGCGCGAATAAGCGAGTCCTCCGTCCTGATGAGCACGCCGCTTGCGCGTTTTGCGGCCGGCACGGGCGTGCATGATCCGTGGGGAGACCCTCGACGCCGCAAGGCATTGAGGGCGGGCAGGGTTTGGTGAAAAATTCTCTGGCTGACAGGCAGACCGGTCCCTGCCGATCCCGCGTTTTCGCTCAGGCACTCCAGTCGCTCGTCTCGTCGCCATCCAGTGAAGCGTTCCACCAGCGCGTGGTCGATGAGCATGCACGCCGAGACGCATCCGGTTCCCACGCCGTTCTCGGACGCCAAGCGGTCGGTCACCTTGACGGCGATCGACTCACTCGCCGCCCACTGCAAGCCCTTCTCGCCCTGATGTTCCAGCACAAGCAGAACTCGGCGCTCATGCATTTGCGGTGGATACGTCGTCTGTCGCGCAGCTCGATCTTCTGAAGAGTCGCAGTTCCCCGAATTTCCGGACGGTTGCTTGGACCTCATGCGCGATCACCCAGACTCTCGACGCCAGCGGGCTTGCTCACGTTAGTCGTCATCTCGTGCATCGCCTTTGTGTGGTCTGCGATCTCCTGCGTCAGTTTTGCCTGCCTATCGGGGTCGGGCTGCGGTTTGTGCTTCTCCCTGTCAAGTTTGGTCTGTGCCAACTGCATCCGCTTGTACAGCAGGTGCGTTTGCGCCTTGGCTTTCAAGCTGTCGGCAGTGTGAAACTGCACTTCAAACGCATAGCCCTCGGCATCGGCAAAGCGGGCATTGATGCCCCTGTAGGTACCTTCTCCTGAGACAAAGTAGTTTTTCAGCGTCACGCACGTCATCCCGTGCCGATGCAGCGCGTCATTTGCAGCCAGTACCTTCGCCACGAAATCTTCGGAAGGCAACTCAAGCGCATAACGCAGCGCATCGCCCACGCTCTGACCGGCCTGTGCACCCGTCATGCCGGCTCGCCTATGGCGCCGAATCTTGTCCTTGATCGATGCGACCGATTTCTGGAACGGCGCGTGTTGCTCCTGCTCGATCCGGTCGGCTGCAGCGTCGTAGCGCACGTTCCCCCAAAGCAGCAGGCCCAAGTCGTCGGCCAGCTTGCTGAACACCGGCGTCAGCGCCTCTTGCTTGCCTGCGGCGATGTCGAACACGGTGTCTGCAGGCGAGGCGTTTGCACTTGCGGGATTCTGCTTGGAGTCGAGCGTCGTAGTTGTGCTTGCCAAAGCCGGGACGGTCTCTTCCTGCCAGTCGTAGATCTCCTCGCACCCCGGCGGCAACGCCACGCGATTGAATTCCTCTATCGCAGGCGCCTGCAGCTTGCGCTGCTCGGCCCGCGAGGCGCCGCCAAGCGCCAACGCATGTGCGCGCTTGTAGAGATCGTGGAATTGCTCCTTGAGATCAAAGGTCTTCGGCGTGTGGAACTGGATCTCCCAGAGCGCCCCTTCAGGGCTGCGCAGCGTGACATTGATGGCCTTGAAGGGTGACCGGTACTGGGTGAATTGATTGTTCAGCTTGACGCGTACATGGCCTTCATCGTCCAGTGCGGCCAGCACAGCGCGCAGGCCGGCGGTAAAGCCCTGCGGTTTTAGGACCATGCTGTAGCGCAGCGCATCATTGACGCCGGCCGCCGCTTCTTGCAGCGTCTGCGTTTTCAACGCCACCCGCTGCCTGAGCTTTTCCTCCAACGAGCCGAGCGACTTCAGTTGATGCTGCGTTCCGGCCAGTTGTCCATCATGGCGCTCGGCAATGCGCCGCAGCATGTCGGTGACCTGGGGTTCCATCTGGCGCGCACGCGTCTCCAAGGCCTGCGCCTCAAACGCAATGTCCTTTGGCTGCACGGCGCGCAGACGCGCGGCCGGGGGCTGCGGCGGGTCGATCAGGCGTGCCTGCTGGAGCGCGTGAAGCGCGTCCTCCATGACGCCAGCCGCCATGGACGGCATGCGTTGCAGAAGTGCCTTTGTCTGTTCAGGATCGAAGCGCCCCTCCTGCATCGCCCGGGCGGTCGCCTTGCTGTACGGCACGATGCGTACCCGCTCGTCGAACCCCCGCTCGGAGCGTTCGCACACCGCCACGATCTTGCCGAACAGCGCCGTGCCGGTGTCAGACTTCAGTGCATCGGTGCCGACCTTGATCGCGATGGTGAAAAGGTTGCGCATGGTCAGTTCCGGCTCGCCGGGGATGAACCCTGGTTGCCCGTCCGGGAACTGCGCGTGCGACAACCGGCACACCGGGTAGTTGTCCAGGATGGCGTGGATGCGTGCTTCGACGCCGGACGCGGCCTCGTAGGCCTTGGCCAGGTCGGGAAACGTCTCCGCCAGGGCCTCGGGCAAAGCCGGCGCGTCGCTGCTGGCGGCCGCACCAGCCTCAAGGCCAAGCAGTTGCGCGTGCAGCAACTCGGCCGCTTCGCGCGCCTCGGGCAGGTGGGCGCGCTCAATCGCGTCGCGCGCCTGGGCACGGAGGTCCGCCAATACCTGAGGATCGCGGGCCTCCCCTTCGAGCACCTGGCGCAAACCGTTGCGCAAGCCGCGCTCGATGCCGTCGTAGGTGCCGAACATCATGTTGCGCGCTATCGCTTCGCGCAGGTCGTCCGGTTGCGCCATGAAGCGCGCCGCCAGGGTGGCGGCCGCAGACGTGATGTGCTGACCGCGCTTGAGGGACATGATCTCCGACAGCCGCCCGGGCTGGTAGTGGCCGCTGACGGGGTCGATGGCCGGCGTGGCCGTCTTCGGCGGCTTGAAGGACTGTTGCCGACCGCGTCTGGCCTCGCGATCAACCATCACACGCGAAATCAGCGCGGCCAGTTTGGGGTAGCCTGCGTAAACGAACGCGTCGTCCCCGTCGGTGTCCATGTTGCGTTTGCGCAATTCGGCAATCGGCAGTGCGCCCAGGCGCCCAGGCTCCACAATGTCCTTGAGTCGCAGGCTGCCGGTGCTGAGGATGTCGCGCGGCAAGGCGCTGCGGTCACGGCCGTTCGTCCAGCGCGACAGCGTCTTCAGATCTTCCTTGGAGCAGACCAGGTCCCTGTCGGCAAAATCGACCGGCCAATTCTTCTCCGGCACGACGATCAGCATGCCCTTGCTGTGCAGCATCTGGAGATCGACGCCGGAGCGATCGTCGAACCCGGTGTAGCTGTATTGGATGCCGAAGGACTGCGAGAGGAACTCGGCCGTGGTGTCGCCCTTGGCCACGGTCGCGATGCGTTCCTCCGGCACCGGCAGCAGATTCTCCTTGTCGTAGGGTGGCTTGCCGAGCAGCAACGGGCCGCCTGCGACGTCGAAGGCCTGGCTGCGCTGCCGCGGCAGATGCACGTTGTCGTCGGCAGAAGGCACCGCCCGGACCCGCTGGCCCTGGTATCCGCCGCCGATGGCAAGCCTGTACAACGCCAGTGGTTCACTCCCTTCGGGCTGGAGCGTCTTGAGCTGGTGCTGCATCGCCTGGTGCGCCTCTTCCAGCGCCGCCTCGTCGCGCGGGTAGTGCTGCAGCGCCTGCGCTGGCATCAGCGAAGGGCCCTTGTCCTTGGCAAGCAGGTCGCGCTGCTCCTGGCTGGCCTGGTTCGTCTGCACTGCGTGCCAAGCGTCGTAATGCTTGCGGAAGGCAGGGATGCGCAAGGCCACCTCCAATTTCAGAAAGCCGCAGCCATCGTTCGGGCACAGCGCCAAGGTCTTTCCATCCACTGCCAACGGCTTGAACGGATGTGCAGGGCCGTCGACGTCATCGAACACTCCCAGGCGCAGGGTGCCCTCCACGACATGGTCGCTCGGGACCATCTCCAGAAGCGAGCGCTGCATGCGCGACCAATCCTCGCGTTGCGGAGCGAGCTTGGCGGCCAGGTGCATCAGGCTGCTGCCCGGGACAGTGTCGGCATAGCGCAACGCCGGCAACAGCGACGACCTCTCAGATCCGGGAGACAGCACAAGGCTGCTGCTACCCGAATTGCTGCGCGCGGCGCGGCTGCCGCCGAACATGTCGAAGCGCCAGGGCTCACCTTGATAATTGAACGTCCGGGCGAGCATGAATGTCGAAATCTCCACGGGCAGCTGGACCTCCACCAGCGGCAGGCCGGTCAGACGCGCAAACAGCGAGTACGGCTTGTCCGATTCGGTCAGGTTGTTCGAGACTTCCCTGCCCTGCAGGTCGACCACCACATGGGTCGTGCTGCCACGGCCGGTGGTCGGTACAACCGGCTGACCAGGAACCGAGCACATGCTCAAGCGCGCACGATCCAGGTCAAAGCGGGTCGGTGGATGGGCCTGCGTGATCGTCGGCGCGTCCTTCGCCATGCGCAGGTCCAGGGCGTCAAACATCTGGTCGCCGGCCTCGATCTGCGCAATCAGGTTCAAGCTCATCTCGCCGAGGTCCGCCTCGATGGCCTCGCGCGTCCGCTCAAGCGTCCGGTCCACCCACTGCACCAGCTCTTCGTGGCGCTGGCGCAGCTCAGCTCGCGAGCCTCCAACGTGGCGCGGTTTCCATTGCCGGCTGACCATCGCGTAAGCCTTGAGCACCTGGAAGAAGGTTAGCGCCGGGCGTCGCGTTGCGTGCTGTTCGATCTCGGCAGAAGACCGCGAGCCACCGCCGCCCAGGTACAGATCAATCTTGCGCTCGATGATGGGCTGCAATGTGTTGAACACCCGCAATGCGTGGCCCCGGTGGAGACGGCTCAGCTCTGGACTGCGGATCAACGGCAACAGCCCCATGCATAGGTTGCCGATAGTCTCGAGGCCGGTCTGGCGTAATCCGTCGTCCCCCACCAACACCGTCACCCGCTCCAGCGCTGGCTGTGCCAGCGAACGCATCTGGCGATGCAGTCGTGCCGATGAAAGAGCCTTGAAGACCATCCCGATATGTGTGGCCGAAGCGGACTCGAAACGCTCGCGGTGCACGTCCAGGTACCCAGCCATCGCCTGCAGTTTGGCGCCACCCAAGGCCTGGAACCGTTCCTCGTCCAGGTGCAGCATGCGGGACGTAGCGTGGGCCACCATGGCGATCTCACGCATATCGAACTGCTGCCATGGCAACTCTGCCGAGCCTGCGTGCTCGGCGAGCAATACCCCTGCCGGTAGACACGCCGGTCTTCCGAGACATCTACTCAGCGCGTTGAGCGACATCGCCACGTGTCGCGCGTCCATGAGGTGTCGCAGATCGTGGTCCTCAGCCAGCCTCGCAGCCAAGACGTCGATAGCTGTCTCGCAGGCGGGCGTGTCGGGCCATTTGCTCAGGCCGTTGAGCGCCTTGGCCACTTCTTGCGGCTTGAGGTCCGTGCGCAATTTGCTCTCATCGGCCAGCCGCCCGGCCAGCGCACTGGCGGCATTGTTACAGACCGCCATGTCGGGCCATTTGCTCAGGGCATTGAGCACATTGGCCACGCCTTGCGAATCGAGCTCGTTGCGCAACTCGGAATCGTCGGCCAGCCATGCGGCCAGCGCATGGGCGGCATTCTTACAGGCCGGCGTGTCGGGCCATTTGCTCAGGGCGTTGAGCGCATTGACCACTTCTTGCAGCTTGAGGTTCTTGCGCAATTTGCTCTCGTCGGCCAGCCGCCCGGCCAGCGCATTGGCGGCATTCTTACAGACCGCCATGTCGGGCCATTTGCTCAGGGCATTGAGCACATTGGCCACGCCTTGCCGATTGAGGTCCTTGCGCAACGCGGAATCGTCGTCCAGCCATGCGGCCAGCGCACAGGCGGCATTCTTACAGGCCGGCGTGTCAGGCCATTTGCTCAGGCCGTTGAGCGCATTGGCCACGCCTTGCGGGTCCAGGTCCCTGCGCAATTTGCTCTCATCGGCCAGCCGTGCGGCCAGCGCACTGCCGGCGTCCGCACAGACCGCGTTGCCGGGCCATTTGCTCAGCGCATTGAGTGCTAGGGTCACGCGGATGAGGTCCAGGTCCTCGCGCAATTTGCTCTCGTCGGCCAGCCGTGCGGCCAGCGCACTGCCGGCATTCTTACAGACCGGCGTGTCGGGCCATTTGCTCAGGCCGTTGAGCGCATTGGCCACGCCTTGCGGATTGAGCTCGTTGCGCAATTTACTCTCGTCGGCCAGCCGTGCGGCCAGCGCACGGGCGGCATTCTTGCAGGCCGGCGTGTCGGGCCATTTGCTCAGGGCGTTGAGCGCATTGGCCACTTCTTGCGGCTTGAGGTCCCTGCGCAATTTGCTCTCGTCGGCCAGCCGCCCGGCCAGCGCACTGGCGGCATTCTTACAGACCGCCATGTCGGGCCATTTGCTCAGGGCGTTGAGCGCATTGGTCACTTCTTGCGGCTTGAGTTCCCTGCGCAATTTGCTCTCGTCGGCCAGCCGCCCGGCCAGCGCACTGGCGGCGTTCTTACAGACCGGCGTGTCGGGCCATTTGCTCAGGGCATTGAGCGTATTCGCCACGCTCTGCGCATCCATCGCATAAAGCAGGCGTTCGTCTCTGGCGACACGCTCGGCGAGCCGGTGCGCCGTGGCCTTGCAATACGGGTTATCGAGCCACTTGCTGAAGGTGTTGAGTGCCAGGCTAATTCCCCACGGGTTCAAAGACTGCCAGGCTTGGTTGTCACGCAGCAGGTGACGTGCCAAACGAGCCGCCGCGCGTTCACACCTGCCGCTGTCGATATTCTTTGAGAAGGCGTTCAGGAGGAGAACTGACGGATAGCCACCCAGCCCCACTAGATCATCGGCCTGATTGAGCTGCCCGGCGATCCACGCGACTGCCTCCATGCACGCCTGCTGGTTCGGGTACTTGCTCAGCTTGTTGCCCACATGCGCCAGCTGCTCCAGCGATGCACCTTCGAACCACCCGGTCTCGTAGAGATATTGCGCTGCGAGCTCGGTGCAACGATCGAGCGCGCGGGGCTTTACATCTGCCCTCCTGGCACGCCGTGCGTTGGCAATCAGCTGAAGGTATTTGTCGAGCCGCTGCGCGTCAATTTGCGCGTTGACACCTTCCAGGAAGGGCAAAGCCATGCCGCCACGCATGCGATGCGCCAGCTCGTTGTCATATGCCATGGACACGCACAGGCCAGCGTTGTGGTTCCGAGCTATTCCGTGGGGCTCACTCAACTGTCGCCGCTGCTGCTGTCGCTGCACCTGCAGCTGTTTTTTGCCGCCGAGTCCAGCTGATGTTCGGCCATGCGGAGGTCAGCCGTCGTCAACCTCAAGTTATGGATTGGCCGCTTTCGCTGCCCAGATGGCTCTTGCTCTTCACGCGGTCGTTTTCCTGCGGTCCGGTCGGACTGTTGTTCGGTCAGTCCAAGATTTACCCTCGCCTCCAAACCATGATGCGTTGGTCGTTGTGGCCTACGATGCGATGACGAGGCGCCGACGTCAGCGAGCACTCTGTCCGGGCGCCGCTCGGGCGCGGTACCGCGCTGGTTAGTAGGGTCATCGCGCCAGTGTGAGCGGGTAACCGATTGTTGCCGAAAGCGCTTGTCCCCTGCGTCTTCGCTGTCTCCGGTTCGCTCATTCACGGCAGAGGGCTGCCCGTGTCGCGTCGCCCCCTCAGGTTCATCTGACTCTACCCGCCGCCGTTTGCTGGGCGGCCGTCCAAGGGGTTGAGGGGCGCCCCTGGTGCTGGCTGCTGCCTGATCCCCGACTGGCCGGGGCTGTTCCTCTTCAGAGCAAGGCCAGTTTGTGCGTGACGCGTTTGAATGGATGCTAGAGGTTTTCATTCCCGAAAAATTAGTCAATCCGCGCGCGAGCGACTTGGTTCGATACGAAGTCTTGAGGATGTGTGCGACGCCCGCTGCGAGTTGGGCCATGGCCCCAACGCATTGCATGGATTGAACATCCTGGATGTAGCACACCGGGACGGCTGGGCTCCGCAGCCGTCCGGCATAGTGCTCGGGTGATTAGGCACGATTCGATGTTTTCTTTACACGAATCCTGCCGAACCTCGCGTTGACCTGACCACAGCGACGGCGCAAACGCTCTGTCGGTCCAGCAGTGCGCTTTTCTGCCGATATACAAGGCGTACCAAGGCCATCGGCGACCACCGTCACCATCAACTCCATCCAGCTGCGAGGGAATCAGGACATGTCATTCGGCAATGACCCGCAGCGCGCGTATTGGGGTGGCGCTTGAAAAAAACGCGTCACTGCCGCCTACAATCGGGGGCATCTGTTGTGTCCGGATCTTCGCGCATGTCCGTTTTGCCCTTCCTGATCATCGAAACCGGGCAGCCCGTGCCGGAGATGAAGCGCTACGGCCGTTTTCCGCACTGGATCCGCGTCGCGGCCGGGCTGGCCGAGCAGGAAATAGTGGCCATCGACGTGGCCAATGGCGACGCGCTGCCCGACCCAGCCGACTTTGCGGGCACCATCGTCAGTGGCTCGGCCGCCTATGTCACCGACCGCGCCGAGTGGAGCGAACGCAGCGCCGACTGGCTGCGCGACGCCGCCCATGACGGCAAGCCGCTGCTGGGCATCTGCTACGGGCACCAACTGCTGGCGCATGCGCTGGGCGGCGAGGTCGACTACAACCCGGCCGGGCGCGAGTCCGGCACCATCGCGCTGGAACTGCACCCGCCGGCCGAACAAGACCCCCTGTTTGCCGGCCTGCCGGCGCATTTCCCAGCGCACGCCACGCACATGCAAACTGTGGTGCGCGCACCCGATGGCGCCATCGTGCTGGCGCATTCGCGCCAGGACCGTTGCCATGCGTTCCGCTGGGGCCAGGCCACCTGGGGCGTGCAGTTCCATCCGGAGTTCGCCACCCACCACATGCGCGGCTATGTGCAGGCGCGCGCCGAGTGCATCGCCCGCCACGGCCACTGCGCCCGCACAGTCGCCCGCGAGGTCACCGCAGCGCCGATCGCCCGCAAGCTGCTGCGCCGCTTCGTGCATCACGCACGCGGCCTGCAAACAGTGACCGCTCATCCCGCCGCGCACACCTAAAAGCAGCGATAATCGCCACACGCCGGATGGTCCGGTGCGTGTCGATCCGGAATGGGAATGAGCGAAATCCGCAAGGTGCCGGCGTCTGCCGGCGCAGAATGGCTGTTGACCGGTTTCTCGCTGCTGAAGCGGGCGCCGCTGGCGCTTGGCTCGCTGGGGGTGATCTGGAGCGTGACCGCCACCCTGGTGGTGTCGCTGTCGGTGCTGGTGCCGCTGCTCGGCCCGGCGTTGCAGTTCCTGCTGGTACTGGCCGGCCCGTTGTTCATGGGCGGCATGCTGTGGGCGATCCGCGAGGTGGACGAAGGCCGCATCGCCAAACCGTCGCATCTGCTGCACGGCCTGCAGGACGGCCGGGCGCCGCATCTGCTGGTGTCGCTGCTGCCGCAGCTGATCGCCGGCCTGCTGCTGGGCGTGCTGCTGCTGGTGATGATCGGCGCCAACGGGCTGCAGCAATTGTCCGAGGTGATGGTCAAGATCAACCAGATCAGCCAGTCCGGCGCGCAGCCTGACCCGGTGCAGATCGAGCAGCTCGCCGCCAGCCTGCCGGCCGGCCGCATCCTGCTGTGGCTGCTGCTGACCATCGCCACCTTTGCGGCAATGACGCTGGCGCTATTCGTGATGCCGCCGCAGGTGATGTTCGACCGCAGCACCGGCGGCCACGCGCTGCGCGAGAGCCTGCGGGCAAGCCTGCACAACCTGCCGGCGATGCTGGTGTTTTTCGTGCTGGCCTTCATCAGCATCTTCGCGATCTATTTCGCCGTGATGATCGTGGCGCTGATCGTCGGCCTGGTGGCCGGGCAGACCGTGGCGATGTGGCTGGCCCAGCTGCTGCTGATGGCCGTGCTGATGCCGGTGTTCGCCGGCTCGGTCTACGCCGCCTGGAAGCAGATGTTCACGCACGAAGGCGCCGTTGCACAGCCGGCCCCGCCGTCGCGCCCGGACGTGTTTGCCGCCTGAAGTGTAGGAGCGCACTCGTGCGCGAAGAAGCTTTCCCGGGAAAGCCTCTATCGCGCCCGGGTGCGCTCCTACGATGAGCGGCACCTTCGGTGCGAGCTAGCACCTGCGTCGGCCTGGCGCCTTGTGCAAGAAGGCGTCCATTTCGCACACACAGCCCTCAGTTCTGACACGTCAAGCACTGTGCTTTGGCTATCAAGCGCATATGTGCTTGCGACCGGATCACTCGGGATCGTAGGAGCACGCTTGCGCGCGATGAAGCTTTCCCGGGAAAGCTCCATCGCGCGCAAGTGCGCTCCTACAAGGAGAGGCCTGGCACTGTCGGTGCCTGACGCGGGGCGCGCTAGGCGGCTTTCGGTCCGACCGCGCGTGAGGCGACGATGCCGAGTTCGTAGAGCAGGCACATCGGGATCGCGAGCATCAGCTGCGAGACCACGTCCGGCGGGGTAAGGACTGCGGCCAGGATGAAGATGCCGACGATGGCGTAGCCGCGGCCTTCGCTCAGTTGCTTGGGCGTGACCCAGCCCAGCAGCACCAGGATCACCAGCGCCACCGGCAGCTCGAAGCTGGCGCCAAAGGCGAAGAAGATCGCCAGCACGAAATCCAGATAGGAATTGGCGTCCGGGGTAATGGCGATCACGTCCGGCTTGAACGTGGTCAGGAAGTGGAACACCGCCGGCAGCACCAGGAAATACGCGAAGGCGCAGCCGATATAGAACAGCGCCACTGCCGAGGCCAGCAACGGGAAGGCGAGTTTCTTTTCGCGCTGGTACAGGCCCGGCGCCACGAACGCCCAGGCTTGATACAGCAGCCACGGCACGCTGAAGAACACCGCCACGAAGAAGGTCAGCTTGAGCGGGGCGAAGAACGCGCCGGCCGGATTCATCGCGATCATCGTCTGCCCCAGCGGCAGCTGCGAAATCAGCGGTGCGGCCAGCCACGAATAAATCGCCCGCGAAAACGGCAGCAGCGCCAGCAGCACCACGCCCAGGCCGATCAGGGCGCGTACCAGGCGCGCGCGTAACTCGACCAGATGCTCGATCAGACTGCTTTCGGCCTGTGCGTCGTCGAACAGGCTCACGGCCGCTTCTCCTGGATCTTGCCCGGCTCGGTCGGCTCGGTCGGCTCGGTCGGCGCCTTCAACGTCCTTGGCTCCGTCGGCGTGGTGGTGACCGGCGACTGCGCCTGCGCGCTGGTGCTGCTGAGATGTGCGGCATGCGGCGCTGGCACCACGGGGTCATGTGGGGCCGGTACCAACGTTTGATGGGGCGCCGGGGCGATTGGCTGTGCCTGTGCAATCACCGGTGCCGCAGCCGCTGGTGCAGCGACGGCGGCCACTGCCGGCGTTCCTGCCGCCGACGTCCCTACGATCGACTCGGCATTGGCCTCAGCCGACAGATCCGCATGCGCCAGCTCCAGCGGCGTCGCTACCGGTGCCGCACTACTGCGGATATCGATATCGCGGCCCACCTCGTCATGCAGCGCGCGGGCGCCCTGCTCCAGGTGCTGCTGCTTGTTGCGCAACTGGTCTTCGGCCTCGCGCAGCGAGGTCTGCACGTCCTGCAGGCTGCGCTTGAGTTCTTCGGCTTCCAGCTCGCGTTCGAGTTCCTGCTTGACCGAATCCCATTGCATGCGCGCGCGGCGCACCCACAACCCGGCAAACCGGGCCGCCTTGGGCAAACGCTCGGGACCGAGCACCACCAGGGCGACGATCGCGATCAGCGTCAGTTCGCCAACACCTATATCAAACACCGACGCCGCTCCGGATCAACGCGCGTCGCGGTCGCGCTCGGCCTGCGCCTCACGCGCCTGCTCGGCCGTGCGTGCGTCGTCGCCAAGCTTTGCGGCCGGCTTGTCGTCGTCGTGCATGCCTTTCTTGAATTCCTTGACCGCGCTGCCGAGATCCTTGGCACCGCTGGTGAGCCGCTTGGTACCGAACACCAGCAACACGATCACCAGCACGATCAGCCAGTGCCAAATGCTGAAACCGCCCATGATCTGCTCGCTTGTTGAAAAGAAGGAAGACGCAGGATACCCCAGCGCACCGCGCAGGGGGATGACAGCGGTTTAGCGGTTGCCGTCCAGCGATTCGGTGCGAATTTCGCCATCCGAGACCGGCTGGAATCCCTGTTGCGGCGGCGGCGTGGCGCTGGGCTGCATCGGCACGGTGCTGGCCTCGTTGGCCGGCGGTGGCGGGGTGCTCGCGGCCTGTGCCGGTGGCGCAGTCTGCGGACGCGGTGCGGGTGCGGTGCCCTCGGCGGCGCCGTCGGTGCCGCGATTGGCGCGCGCGGTATAGGTCGCTTCCTCCAGGCGATCGCGGAAGGCGATCACGTCGGTGGACGCACGCTCGTTGGTGCGACCTTCGAAGATCATGCGCGGGGTGGCGCCGCCGCCGTAGGCATTCAGATCGGCGGCATCGTCGATCTGCAGGATCGCGCCATCCAGTGCGACGCCGGCGAACAGGCCGCGCGCACGCGACCACGACCAGATTTCGGCCTTGAGCTGGCCGTCGGTGGCGGCGGCGGCATTGCGGCCGACCGGGCCTGCGGCCACGCCGGCATCGGCGCCGAGGGTGAACTTGCCGTTGACGATGTTGTCCAGGCTGCGGTCGTTGCGGAACACCAGCACCACGTCGGAGGACTGCACGCCGGCCTGAAAGCCGATGCTGCCGCCGGTGAGCTTGACGAATACCGGCTGCGACCAGCTGCCGTCGGCGTTCTTCATCGACATCAGGCCGTGGCCGCGACGGCCGCCGATCACCAGACCGGCCTTGAGCGTGTCGGGGATGACCACGATGGCGCGCGCCTCGTCCAGCAGCTTGTCCGGGATGGCCTGCTCGGGGATCTTCATGATCTCGTTGAGCACGCGAACCGCGTTACGCGCGCGCTGGTCCTCTTCTGGGCCGGCAACGGCATGGCCGGCGGCGAAGGTCAACGACAACAACAGGGCCAGGCGCGACAAACGGGGCATGACAAGCTCCAAAGGACGATCCGTCAAAGATAGCAATGGCGCGACGTTAGTGGTGGCGCAATGAATCGGTGGTGAGCGCAACCGGGCGATCAAGAGGCCGTCAATCAGGTCGATCGGTGCGCTGTCCTCGGCAGCGCTGCTGCGCTCTGCCAGAATGCTCGGCATGAATACCACCTCCGATACCGCCCTGCTGGTCGTCAATCTCGGCACGCCCGAGTCGCCCACCGCCCCGGCCGTGCGCCGCTACCTGGCCGAGTTCCTCAGCGACCGCCGCGTGGTCGCGATCCCGCCGCTGTTCTGGAAGCCGCTGCTGTACGGGGTGATCCTGCCGATCCGCGGGCCCAAGTCGGCGGAGAAATACGCCAAGGTGTGGCTGCCGGACGGCTCGCCGCTGGCGGTGTACACGCGTCGCCTGGCCGAGGGTCTGAAAGAGGTGATGCCCGATTGGCACGTGGAGTGGGCCATGCGTTACGGGCAGCCGGCGCTGCGCAAGACGCTGGACGGCCTGCGTGCGCGCGGCATCAAGCGCATCGTGGTGCTGCCGCTGTATCCGCAGTATTCGACCACCACCACCGCCTCGATCCAGGACGTGATCGATGCCTGGCGCCCGAGCGCGCCGGAGATCGCGGTGGAGGTGATCCAGGACTATTGCGAAGACGCCGGCTGGGTGGCGGCGATCGCCGATTCGATCCGTGCGCATTGGCAGGCGCACGGGCGCAGCGAGAAGCTGATGTTCTCCTTCCACGGCCTGCCGCAACGCGTGGCCAATGCCGGCGACCCGTACCCGCAGCAATGCGAGCGCAGCGCGCAAGCGATTGTCGCCGCGCTGGGCCTGGGCGCGGACGAATGGGAGATGGGTTACCAGTCGCGCTTCGGCGCAGAGCGCTGGCTGCAGCCCTACGCCGAACCCACGCTGTGGAAACTGGCCGAAGGTGGCGTGCGCAGCTTCGATCTGGTCTGCCCAGGCTTTGCCACCGACTGCCTGGAAACGCTGGAAGAAGTGGCTTTGGGCTTTGCAGAAACGCTGGCCGAGCGTAACGCCACACTGAGCTATATCCCGTGTCTCAACGCCAGCCCGGCACATGCGCAGGCACTGGCCGCGTTGGCACGTCGCGTATGAGGTTGGAGCCGTTTGCGTGCGAGCTGCCGATTGGTCAGATCACAGGATTGCGCAATCACGCGCGCGGCCCGCGCCGGATGCTGGCACTGCATGGCTGGCTCGACAACGCGGCCAGCTTCCTTCCGTTGAGCGCGCATCTGCACGCGCAGGATCTGGATCTGGTGCTGCTCGATCTACCGGGTCACGGCCATAGCGCGTGGTTGCCGACCGCTGCCGAATACACGCTCAGCAGTGCAATCGGGATTTTGCTGCAGGTAGCCGATGACCTGGGCTGGGAGCGCTTCAGCGTGCTCGGCCACTCGCTGGGCGGCGGCGTTGCCAGCCTGCTCGCGGCCGCAGCGCCGGAACGCGTGGAGGCCTTGATCGCCATCGAGGCATTGGGCGCGCTGGCCGAGCCGGTGGAAAGCACCGCCACGCGCCTGCGCGATGCAGTGGCCTCGGCACGCACGCTGGCGCAGCGGCCGCTGCGGGTGTTCCCGTCGATGGAGATGCCGGTACGCGCGCGCATGATGGCCAACCAGCTCACCGAACCGGCCGCACGCCTGCTGGTGGAGCGCGGCGTGCGCGCGGTGGAAGGCGGCTATAGCTGGTGCAGCGACCCGCGCCTGACCTTGCCGACCGCGATCCGCATGACCGAAGCGCAGATCGACGTATTGCTGGCCTCCATCGCCTGCCCGACCCAGGCCATCTTCGCCATGCCGGCGCAGGTGTACTTCCCGGATGCGTTACGCGATCACCGCGTGGCGCTGATGCGCGATGCGCGCCTGCATCTTCTGCCCGGCACGCACCACGTGCATATGGAAACGCCGGAAGCGGTGGCGGCGGTGATCAATGGGTTTTTGGCGGAGTTGTCGCCGCGCGAGTGATAGTGGGTGCGGGTTGTGCCTGCACGAAAACACGCATTGCCATCGCAGCATGGGTGTCATCAAGTTTGTGACGGGCGGTGCGAAACACCGCCTGTCACTCGGCCTGCAACAACCGCCGCAACTGCGCCTTGAGTTGGCGGCCGTGTTCGTGGAAATAGCTGCGTTCGTCGCGCCAGGCGGGAAAGCGCTGTTCCACTTCGGCCCAGAACGCGGGCGAGTGATTGGCCTGCACAAGATGGCAGAGCTCGTGCACCAGCACGTATTCGAACGCGGACGGGCGGCCGAGCACCAGCGCCAGATCCAACGCCATGGAGCCATCGGGTGCGAGCGAGCCCCACTGCGAGGACATCACTTTCAGCCGCACCCGTGCCGGTGCGCGCGGCAAGCCGGGCAGATAAGTCGGTAACCAACGGCCGACATCGGCACGTGCTTGGGCTTCGTAAAATTCCTTCAACGTGCGGCGCAGGCCTGCATCGCCTAGTCGGGTGGGCACATGGAATTGCGCGCCGTCATCGGTGATGTCGATGCGTGCATAGCGCCCGTCGTGCCAGCTCAGCGGCAGCAAGGCGCCGCGTAACGGCAGCAGCCCCGGCACGCCACGCTCCAGCGCGGGAAAGGCATCCACCTGCTGATAGCGCGACAGCTGCGTGCTCAGCCACTCCAGGTGCGCCAGCAAAAAACGTTCGCCGGAAATCAGGCTGGCGCGGATCGGCAGCGTCAGCCGGGCGCCGCGTTCGTCCACGCTGAGCTTGATGCGCCGCGCACGCGGGTCGCGCACGCGCAGCACCTCGATTTGCCGCCCTTCCAGTTCAAGACGCACGCAGTCGCGTTCGACAAGCTGCGGTGTGGGCGCGATGAGGCGGCGGACGGGCTTGAACATGGGCACAGGATAGCGCTGCGATGTGTCAGGTGGTGAGATGGAATGATTGAGACATCCGATGACGGCGCGCGCGTGATCTGTGGCGGCACTGCATCCATCACGCCATCCCTGGCGCAATGCGCAACGCGCAGCTCAACGCACCTTCAACCAGCTCGGCTTGGGAACATCCAGACGATGCTGAAGCTTGAGCTCTCGGTTGTCTTGAGCCGTGGTTAAACGGTGTGGATGGGGCGGTTTTTAGAGCGGATGATCTGGGGCTTGGCTGCAGGGTGCTTGCCCGCCCACCGACGCGGGACACGCCGCAAGTACGTCCTGTAGCTCTCGGTCACTTTGAGAGGTGATTGAACGGTGTGGATGGGGTGGTTGTGGAGCGGATGATCTGCGGCTTGGCTGCAGGGCCATTGCCCGCCCACCATCGCGGGACACGCCGCAAGTACGTCCATGTAGGCTCTTACGCGGCATCCATGCCGCGTAAGGTCCCGCGACGGTGGGCGGGCAAGGACCAGTCGAGATGGTCGGTGTGTAGGGTGCAAGCAGAGCATGACCTGCGTTGTTTGGATAACGGCGCGTCCGCTCAGCTTCTCAAAACAAGCCGAGCAACGGGCAAGCTTTTAAGAAAACAACCGACTAACTCCCTGGTGCGGTGTCCTCACCGATTGCGGGACCGTGTGGCGGCATGGATGCCGCCACCGAGCCTACAGGGACGTACTTGCGGCGTGTCCTGCAAGCGGTGAGGGCACCGCGCCCTCGACCACCCAGGCGTTTGATTTAAACGTCGGATCGCACTTCTACGACGCCGCTGTTCGAAGTTTCTGTTACTCGGCCTTGCTCAATTTCAACGCAGTTTCCAGCAACAGGAACAGGCGGCGCACTTCGGCGCTCATCAGCGCGAAGCGGGCATCGAGTTCGGCGCGTGCGCCGTCGTCGTCGCTGTGTTCGAGCTGGTCCAGTGCGCCGTCGAGGAACTTGAGCTTGCGGATCACCAGATCGTCGCCGAGCACGAACGACAGGTTGTCGTCCAGCACCAACGCCAGCTTGGTGACCTGCTTGCCGGATTCCAGGTGCTTGTCGATCTCCTCACCGCGCAGTTCCTGATGCTGGCACTTGACCACCGCGCCGCCTTCGATCGGATCCTTCATCTCGCACTCTTCGCCCAGGCTGAGGCCTTCGGGCAAGGGCTCGCCGGCGATCCAGCCGGTGAGGATGGCGCGCGGTGCGACTTCGGCATTCAACGGCAGCGCCGGGAAGCTGCCGAGCGCGCCGCGGATCTCGCTCATCACATTCTCGCCGCTCTTGCGGCTGGAGCTGTTGACCGCGATGTAGCCGTGCTGCAGGTCCAGGATGGCATCGGTGCGCGAGCTCTTGACGAAGGCGCGCGGCAACAGCTCATGGATCAGATCGTCCTTCAGGCGCTTGCGGGCCTTGCCGCCGGGGCGACGGCCTTCCTTCTCTTCGATCTCGGCGACCTTGCGCTCGAGCAGGTCGTTGACCACCGCGCCGGGCAGGATCTTGTCCTCGCCACCGACGGTGAGCCAGAGGAAATCTTCCAGACGGTGCGAGAGCACTTCCTGCTCATCGCGGCCGAACGGGGAGATGAAACCGCGCGAGCTCATTTCCAGCGGGCCGACCGGCTTGAGCTGCACTTGCGGCAGCAGCGTGTCGATTTCGGAAAAATCCAGCGTGGTCGGAAAGCGAAACAAGGTGAGATTGCGAAAGAACATGCGTAAGACCGAAGAGGAGGAAACGTGGAGGGTGGAAGACGGACGGCGGCCGGATGAGCCGCGTCAGTCGCTGTCGTGTGTGATATCGCCTGCGGCGAGCCAGGCGTTGGAGTCGGGATCGGGCTGTGCTGCGTCATTGCGGCGGCCCAGCGACAGGAAATCGAACAGGGTGCGGTCGGCCAGTTGCTCGGGCCGCACATCGCCCAGCGCGCGGGCGATCTGTTCGACCCGCCCGGGCTGCTCGCGATCCCACTGCTGCAACATGCGGCCGACCTGCTGGCGCTGCAAATTTTCCTGGCTGCCGCACAGGTTGCACGGAATGATCGGGAACTGGCGCGCCTGGGCGTAGGCGGCGATGTCGGCTTCACGCACATAGGCCAGCGGGCGGATCACCACATGCTGGCCATCGTCGCTGCGCAGCTTGGGCGCCATTGCCGCGAGCCGGGCGTGGTGAAACAGGTTCATGAAGAACGTGGCCACGATGTCGTCGCGATGATGGCCGAGCGCGATCTTGGTCACGCCATGCGCCTGCGCATAGGCATACAGCGCGCCGCGCCGCAACCGCGAGCACAACGAACACATGGTTTTGCCGGCCGGAATCACCCGGCTGACCACCGAATAGGTGTCCTGCTCCACGATGTCGAACGGCACGTCCAGACCGCGCAGATAGCCCGGCAACACGTGGGCAGGGAAGTCCGGCTGCTTCTGGTCCAGATTGACCGCCACCAGGGTGAACGGCACCGGCGCCTTGCGCTGCAGGTGCAGCAGCATGTCCAGCAAGGTGTAGCTATCCTTGCCGCCGGACAGGCACACCATGATCTTGTCGCCGGCGGTGATCATGCCGAAATCGGCAATCGCCTGGCCCACCTGGCGCTGCAGGCGTTTACCCAGGCGCAGCTGTTCACGCTGCAACCGCTGGCGCGGGTCGCGCGGCGCAGGGTCGGCCAGGGGTTGCGGCAGCGGCAGGACAGCGGTCATAAGCCGGCCATTGTAGCTGCCTCGCGCGCGGCGGGCCGGCGCCGGGCGCGTGCGGCTGAATGAGCAGTCAGTCGCTTGCGGGTGGGGCGTGCTGCGGTCGTTGGGCGTGCTGCATGGCTAGCGAGCCCATCACGGCTGCGCGGTGCGCCGCAAGGCCGGTTGCACGGCGGACATCTCGCAGCGCAGCAAGCCTTTCTGCGCCGGGCTGGGTAAAGTCAGGCAGACCGCGTCACTCGGGATCGGCATGGCATCTTCGGCTTCGCTGCATGGCGCGGCTTTTTTAAGTCGCGGTTTTGGTAGCGCTAACATTTGCAGGAGTTCGACCGTATGAGCAATATCGTCTACATCGGCGCGAGAGAATATTTCCCCGGCATCGGCAAGATCGGCTTCGAAGGCCGCGATTCTGACAACCCGCTGGCCTTCAAGGTCTACGACGCCAACAAGCAGATCGGCGACAAGACCATGGCCGAGCATCTGCGCTTTGCGGTGGCCTACTGGCACAGCTTCTGCGGCAACGGCGCCGATCCGTTCGGCCCGGGCACGCGCGCGTATCCGTGGGATGTGGGCGCTACCGCGCTCAATCGCGCCGAAGCCAAGGCCGATGCCGCGTTCGAATTCTTCACCAAGCTCGGCGTGCCGTACTACTGCTTCCACGATATCGACCTGTCGCCGGATGCCGATGACATCGGTGAGTACGAGCGCAATCTCAAGCACATGGTCGGCATTGCCAAGCAGCGCCAGGCCGACACCGGCGTCAAGCTGTTGTGGGGTACGGCGAATCTGTTCTCGCACCCGCGTTACATGAATGGTGCGTCCACCAACCCGGACTTCAATGTGGTCGCGCGTGCAGCGGTGCAGGTCAAGGCCGCGATCGATGCCACCGTTGAGCTGGGCGGCGAAAACTACGTGTTCTGGGGCGGCCGCGAAGGTTATGCGTGTTTGCACAACACGCAGATGAAGCGCGAGCAGGACAATATGGCGCGCTTCCTCACGCTGGCGCGCGATTACGGCCGTGCGATCGGGTTCACCGGCAACTTCCTGATCGAACCCAAGCCGATGGAGCCGATGAAGCACCAGTACGACTTCGACAGCGCCACGGTGATCGGCTTCCTGCGTCAGCACGGCCTGGATCAGGATTTCAAGCTCAATATCGAAGCCAACCACGCTACGCTGTCGGGCCACAGTTTCGAGCACGACTTGCAGGTTGCCAGCGATGCCGGCCTGCTTGGCAGCATCGATGCCAACCGTGGCAATCCGCAGAATGGCTGGGATACCGACCAGTTCCCGACCGACCTGTACGACACCGTCGGCGCGATGCTGGTGGTGCTGCGTCAGGGCGGGCTGGCACCGGGCGGGCTGAATTTCGATGCCAAGGTGCGGCGTGAGTCGTCCGATCCGCAGGATCTGTTCCTGGCCCACATCGGCGGCATGGACGCGTTCGCACGCGGTCTGGAAGTGGCCAACGCGCTGCTGACGTCCTCGCCGTTGGAGCAATGGCGCGCCGAGCGTTACGCCAGCTTCGACAGCGGCGCCGGTGCGGCATTCGCCGATGGCACCAGCACGTTGGTGGATGTAGCCCAGCACGCAGCCGGCAATGCGCCAAAGCAACTCAGCGGCCGCCAGGAAGCCTACGAGAACCTGATCAATCAGTATCTGACGCGTTGATGCTGTGCAGGTGATCGTCTGCACACGCGGGCGATCATCTACTGCCTGCGCGCATGACCGCGTGCAGCGTTACGGTTGTTTTGCTGCATCCGGCGCTGCCGGTGCGGCCACCGAATCCCGCTTGACCAGCAGGTGCGCGACCACATGATCGACCATCTTCGCCGTACGCTCCTTGGCACGAATCGTCTTCAACAGGATATCCAGTGCGGCGTCGGCCATGGCGGCGATGGGCTGCTGCACGGTGGTGAGCTCGGGCCACACCGCGGTGGCGGCAGAAGTATCGTCGAAACCGACCACCGACAGATCGCGCGGCACATCCAGCCCGCGCCGGTGCGCAACCGAGATGGCAGCGGCGGCCATATCGTCGTTGCTGGCGAAGATGGCGCTGGGGCGGCGTTTGCGCGCCAGCAATTTTTCGGCAGCGACCAGACCCGACTTGTAGGTGTAGTCGCCCGGCTGCACCAGATGCCGATCCAGCCGCAAGCCGGCATCGGACAGCGCCGCTTGAAATCCTTCGAAACGGCGTGCACTAGCGGAGAGATTGGGATGCCCGGCGATGTAACCGATGCGGGTATGCCCCTGCGCGATCAAATGCTCGGTGATTTCCTTGGCCGCGGCGAATTCATCGATGCGCACGCAGGCCACATCCGGGCTGAAATGGTTGGAGGCGATTGCCACCACCGGCACCTTGGCGCGCACCAGCTCCAGTACCGCGGCTTTGGATTCGCACAGCGGCGGCGGCAGGATCACCCCGGCCACGCTCTTGGCGAGCTTGCGTGCGGCACGGCGTTCGGCATCGGCATCCAGGTCGTCCCAGCAGTCGATCACCAACTGGATGGGAGTGCGCGAGGCCACCCGCAACACGCCCAGCAGCAACTCGCGCAAATACGCGCCACTGGGGTCGCTGTAGATCAATGCGATGCGCAGGCTCTGCGCGGCGGCAAGCGCACTGGCAGCCAGGTTGGGCGTGTAGCCGAGCTTGTCCACGGCGCGCAGCACGCGCGCACGGGTGGCATCGCGCACGCTGCCGTTGTTGTTGACCACGCGCGAGACCGTCATCGGCGAGACCTTCGCCAGCGCCGCCACCTCATTGATGGTGATCGCGCGGCTGGTGCGGCGGACCGATTTCCTGACCTTCTCCAAGCGTGGCCTCTTCAAGTGGGTGGCGAATCTACACGATGCACACATGCTGCAGTGAGAACGCAAGCGCCGCATGCATGTGTGACGATGCGAGGCATGGTACCGGGAAGCAGACACAGCGGCGATACACGGCTGCGTGCGTTCGCGACGATGGAGCATGCCGCATGAGCAGGTATTTGACTGGTCGCCGCGTCGCGGATTGCCGCGCGTTCTCATGGCAGTGGTTGCTGGCAATGTTGCTGCTGTGCGGGTTGGCGCTGGCTAGTACCAGTGCGCAAGCCGACGATGGCTATGATTTATGGTTGCGCTACCAACCGCTGGCCAATGCGGCGCAGTTGCGTGATAGCGCGAGCGAATTGATCGTCGCTGGCGACTCGCCGAGCTTGCACGCAGCGCGAGACGAGTTGCAGCGCGGACTGTCGGGCCTGCTTGGCAGCGCGCCGCATCCGGTCGATGCCGCGACCCGCGATGGTGCGATTGTGTTGGGTGCCGCCACAGCGCCGCAGATCGCTGCATTGAAGCTGGACACCGCGCGCCTGGGCCACGAGGGGTATCTGATTCGCAGTGTCAGCGTGGGCGGGCATCGCATCACCGCCATCGTCGGCGGCAGCGACATCGGCGCGTTGTACGGGACGTTTCACTTCCTGCGCCTGCTGCAGACCGGCCAATCGCTCGCCGCGCTGGATGTGCGCGAGTCGCCGCGGCTGCAACTGCGCATGCTCAATCATTGGGACAACCTGGATGGCGTGGTCGAGCGTGGCTATGCCGGTGCCTCGTTATGGAACTGGCAGACCCTGCCCGGCTATCTGGACCCGCGCTACACCGATTACGCGCGCGCCAATGCATCGCTGGGCATCAATGGCACTGTGCTCAACAACGTCAATGCCAAGGCCTGGAGCCTGACACCGCAGTATCTGGACAAGGCAGCAGCACTCGCAAATGTGTTTCGCCCCTACGGCATTCGTGTATTTCTCAGCGCGCGCTTCAGTGCGCCGATGGAGATCGGTGGTTTGAAGACCGCCGACCCGCTGGATCCGCAAGTGCAGCGGTGGTGGCGCGACAAAGCAAACGAGATCTACGCACGCATTCAGGATTTTGGCGGCTTTTTGGTCAAGGCCAATTCCGAAGGCCAGCCCGGCCCGCAGGATTACGGGCGCAGCCATGCCGATGGCGCGAATCTGCTGGCCGACGCGCTGGCGCCGCATGGCGGTGTGGTGATGTGGCGCGCGTTCGTCTATTCGCACGAGCAGCCGGACGATCGCGCCAAGCAGGCGTATAGCGAGTTCGTGCCGCTGGATGGGAAATTTCGCGACAACGTGATCGTGCAGGTCAAGAACGGCGCGATCGACTTCCAGCCGCGCGAGCCGTTCCATCCGCTATTCGGTGCGATGCGCAAGACGGCGTTGATGCCGGAGTTTCAGATCACCAAGGAATACCTGGGCTTTTCGACGCATCTGGCCTACCTGGGCACGCTGTTTGCCGAAACCCTGCAGGCCGATACCTATGCGCGCGGCAAGGGCTCGACCGTTGCCAAGACCGTGGATGGTTCGCTCTTCAACGACACGCAACGCGCGCGGTTGACCGGCATTGCCGGCGTGGCCAACATCGGTGCGGACCGCAACTGGAGCGGGTCGATCTTCGATCAGGCCAACTGGTATGCATACGGGCGGCTGGCCTGGAACCCGGACCTGTCGCCGCAGACGATCGCGCAGGAATGGGTACGCATGACGTTCTCCAACGATGCTGCCGTGGTGACGCCCGTGGTCGACATGATGCTACGCTCGCGCGAGGCGGTGGTGGACTACATGACCCCGCTCGGCCTGCATCATCTGATGGGACGCGGCCATCACTACGGTCCGGCACCATGGGATGCGGGCAGCGAGCGCCCGGATTGGGACCCGGTGTATTACCACCGCGCCGACCGCAACGGGATTGGCTTCGACCGCAGTGCCAGCGGCAGCAATGCGGTGGCGCAATACGCTAAGCCGGTGGCGCGCATGTTCGGCGATGTGCAACGCGTGCCCGAGCGCGATCTGCTGTGGTTCCACCATGTGGCCTGGGACCACCGCATGGCCTCCGGGCGGCCGCTGTGGGACGAGTTGGTCTGGCATTACGACCATGGCGTGGACGAGGTGCGTGCCATCCGGGCCACCTGGCAGGGCCTTGCCGGCAAGATCGATGCGCCGCGGTATCAGCAGGTGGCGAACTTCCTGGCGATCCAGCAGGACGAGGCGCAGTGGTGGCGCGATGCCAGTATCGCCTACTTCCAGAGCGTGTCCGGTCGGCCGTTGCCTGCCGGCACGGCGCCACCGGCGCATCCGTTGACGTATTACCAGGCATTGAAATTTCCGTATGCGCCGGGGAATCCGAAATGAGCGCGCGTGGTTTGGCCGTGGTCATCGCCATGCTATCGGCATCGCTGCTACCACGCATCGCGCATGCAGCCGACGCACCGTTGCTGCATGCGCTGTTTCAGGAGCATGCGGTACTGCAGCGCGATGCGCCGATTCGCGTGTGGGGCGATGCAACGCCTGGCGCGCGCATCACCGTGCAACTGGCTGCACAACAAGTGCAGGCGCGCGCAGACCGGCAAGGCCATTGGCAAGCGCGCCTGCCTGCGCATGCCGCGGGCGGCCCGTACACCTTGAGCGCACGCACGAATAAGGGCGTGGCACAGCAGGTCAACGACGTGCTGATCGGCGATGTGTGGCTGTGCTCTGGCCAATCCAATATGGAATTGCAGGTGCATCGCACATTGGATTCGCGCAGCGAGATCGCCGATGCCGGCAACCCGCGCATTCGCATGTTCAAGGTACCCGCGCACTCCAGCCCGACGCCACAGCGCGGCTTCGGCGGCAATGCGGCGTGGCAGCTCACCACCCCGGAGACGGTAAAGGACTTCTCTGCGGCCTGTTACTACTTCGCGCGCGAGCTGCAGAAGACTGTCGATGTGCCGATGGGCTTGATCAACGCCTCGTGGGGCGGCTCGCAACTGCAGGCCTGGATCGGCGAGAACGCATTGCGTGCTGCCGGCGACGATGGCCCGGCACTGGATGTGCTGGCACGTTACGCACGCGACCCGGTGGATGCCGCGCCGCATTGGGGCGCGCTGTGGGAGGCCTGGTGGCATGCGCACGGCGAAGGCGAGCCCTGGCAACCGGATGCGCCGGGCACGTGGCAAACAGCACCGGCCGCGCTGGGTGCATGGGACGACTGGGGCGTGCCGCAGTTGGTCGGTTTTAACGGCATGGTCTGGTATCGCACCAGCATCGAGTTGACCGAGGCGCAGGCCGCGCAAGACGCCACCTTGTTGCTCGGGCCGGTGGACGAGCTGGACCAGACCTGGGTCAACGGGCGCGGCGTGGGCAGCAGTTACGGCGCCGATCAGCCGCGTCGCTACAACGTGCCGCGCGGGCGCCTGCATACCGGGCGCAACAGCGTCGTGCTCAATGTGCTCAATACCTATCGGCGTGGCGGCTTGCTGGGCGATGCGCAATCGCGTGCGCTGCAGTTTGCCGATGGCAGCACGCTAGCGCTGGCCGCGCCCTGGCAGTACCGCATCGTGCCGCCACAAGTGGGCTCGCCACCGCGCGCACCGTGGTCGTCGGCGGCCGGGCTGACCACCTTGTGCAACGGCATGATCGCTCCGCTCGGCCAGCTCGGCCTGCGTGGCGTGCTGTGGTACCAGGGCGAATCCAATGGTGGCGATGCCGCGCATTACCCGGCCTTGCTCACGGCCTGGCAACGCGATTGGCGGCAACGCTTTGGTGCGCAGTTGCCGCTGCTGATCGTGCAGCTGGCCAACTACGGCGCGCCGCCCACGCAGCCGGTCGAAAGCGGTTGGGCGCAACTGCGGGAAGCACAGCGCCGCTTCGTTGCCAACGATGCGCATGCAGGCCTGGCGGTGGCCATCGATATCGGCGACCGCTACGACATCCATCCGGCCAACAAGCAGGAACTGGGCCGGCGCCTGGCGCGTGCGGCGCGACATGTGGTGTATGGCGAGGCAATTGCACCTTCCGGCCCGGTGCCGCGTGGCGTGCGGCGTGACGGCGACGCACTGCGCATCGACTTCGACGACGTCGACACCGCATTGCTGAGCTACAGCGCCGATGCGCCGATCGGCTTCGAAGTGTGTGGTGCTGCACCCGGCAGTTGCCGCTATGCCGCCGCCACCTTGCGCGAGCGCGCCATCGGCGTGCGCATCCCTGCCGGCCTGGATGCCACACGCGTGCGCTACTGCTGGGCCGACAGCCCGGTGTGCACGCTGTATGACCGCAACGGCCTGCCCGCCGGCCCGTTCGAACTCCCCATCACTGCCGCTTCTTCCCCATGAGCGAGACCCCGATGTCACAGACTCCCGACTCCCCTGCTCCGCTGCAAGGCTCGGCCCGCGATCGCGAGATCGTCGAGGCGCGCGTCATCGTCACCTGCCCGGGCCGCAACTTCGTCACCTTGAAGATCCGCACCCGCTCAGGCATCACCGGCTTGGGCGATGCCACGCTCAACGGCCGCGAACTGGCGGTGGCGGCGTACCTGCAGGAACACCTGGTGCCGAACCTGATCGGCCGCGATGCCGGCCGTATCGAAGACATCTGGCAGTTCTTCTACCGCGGCGCGTACTGGCGCCGCGGCCCGGTGACGATGAGCGCGATCGCCGCGGTGGATGTGGCGCTGTGGGACATCCTGGGCAAGATGGCTGGCATGCCGCTGTATCAGTTGCTCGGCGGGCGCTCGCGCGAGGGCGCTTTGGTCTACGGTCATGCCAACGGCCGCGATATTGCCGAAACCAGCGAGGAAGTCGGTCGCTTTCGCGAGCTCGGCTTTATCGCGATTCGCGCGCAGTGCGGCGTGCCCGGCATCAAGAAGACCTACGGTATTTCCAGCGGCGGCAAACCGTACGAGCCGGCCGAAAGCGAACTGCCCACCGAAACGGTGTGGTCCACGCCACGCTATCTCGGCGTGGTGCCAAAATTGTTTGAGCAGCTGCGCAGCGACCACGGCGATGAGATCGAACTGCTGCACGATGCGCATCACCGGCTCACCCCGATCGAGGCCGCGCGCCTGGGCCGCGACCTGGAGCCGTACCGATTGTTCTGGCTGGAAGACGCCACGCCCGCAGAAAACCAACGCGCGTTCGAAGTGATCCGCCAGCACACGGTCACGCCCTTGGCGGTGGGCGAGGTGTTCAATTCGCTCTGGGATTGCAAGCATCTGATCGAGCAGCAGCTGATCGACTACATCCGCACCACGATTGTCCACGCCGGCGGCATAACCCACGTGCGGCGGCTGGCCGATTTCGCCGCGCTGCATCAGGTGCGCACCGGCTTCCACGGTGCCACCGATCTGTCGCCGGTGTGCATGGGCGCCGCATTGCACTTCGACACCTGGGTGCCCAACTTCGGCATCCAGGAGTACATGTTCCATTCCGACGAAGCCAATGCGGTCTTTCCGCACGATTACGTGTTTCGCGATGGTCGATTGCATTGCGGCGAGACACCCGGGCATGGCGTGGAGATCGACGAAGCCCTGGCCGCGAAGTATCCCTACGTGCCCAAGCAGTTGCCGGTTGCGCGGCTGGAAGACGGCGCGATGTGGGACTGGTGATGCGCCTGCTGCCGGCCGTGCTTGCGGCACTGCTGATTGCCTTGGCCGCGCCTGCGAATGTGCAGGCGCAAGCGCAAGCCGATGTCGTCTTCGACTGGTTCGACTACCGCGGCGACGATACGGTGTTCGCCACGCCGCTGCCGGCCGGCCATTACCGCAACCCGGTGCTGGCCGGGTTCTATCCGGACCCGAGCGTGACGCGCGTGGGCGAGCGCTACTACCTGGTCAATTCCACCTTTGCGTATTTCCCGGCGATCCCGGTGTTCGAGAGCAGCGATCTTGTGCACTGGACGCAGATCGGCAACGTGGTCGAGCGCCGCGAGCAGTTGAACTACGACGGACTGGGCGTCTCGCGCGGCATGTTCGCTGCCAGCATTCGGCATCACGACGGGCGCTTCTATGTGGTGGGTACCTCGGTCGACAGCGGTGGCAACTTCATTGCCAGTGCCAGCAATCCCGCAGGCCCATGGTCGCCACTGACCTGGCTGCCGAGCATCGACGGTATCGACCCGTCGTTGTTCTTTGACAGCGATGGCAGCGCCTATCTGCTCAACAATGGCCCGCCTGAAGGCACTCCGTTGTACGAAGGCCATCGCGCGATCTGGATGCAGCGCTTCGACCTCGCCAGCAATCAACCGACCGGCCCGCGCAAGGTACTGCTCAACGGCGGAGTGGATCTGGCCAGCAAACCGATCTGGATCGAAGGCCCGCACCTGTATCAACGCGACGGTTGGTACTACCTCTCGTGTGCCGAAGGTGGCACCGGTCCGCAGCACTCGCAGGTGGTGTTGCGCAGCCGCAACGTGTGGGGGCCGTATGCCGCCTCGCCGCACAATCCGATCCTGACCCAACGCGACCTGCCGGCCGAACGCACGCACCCGATCAGCAATGCCGGGCATGTGGATCTGGTGGACACACCGGACGGGCAATGGTGGGCGGTGTTTCTGGCCAGCCGCCCGTATGCGGGCGAGCGCTACAACACCGGGCGCGAAACCTTTTTGCTGCCGGTGCAATGGCACGATGGCTGGCCGTCGATCCTGCCGGCCGGCGAGCCGATTCCATATAGCGCACAGAGCCCGCGCGCCATGAAAACACCGGCCAATCAAACGCCGTTGTCGGGCAACTTCACGTGGCGCGACGACTTCGCCGGCACCTCGCTGCAACGCGAATGGCTCTATTTACGTGTGCCCAAACAGGATGTGGCCAACCTGCGCGCACGCCCCGGTTGGTTGACGCTGCGTGCCAGTGCACACGGCCTGGACAGCACCGCCACACCGGCCTTCCTGGCACGTCGCCAGCAACACACGCGCTTCACCGCGAGCACGTCGCTGGCTGTGCCCACACACGCCGGCGTCAGCGCGGTGCTTGCCGCCTTCCAGAATTCCAATGCGTGGTATGCACTCGGCGTGCGACGCAATGGCGACGCGCTGGAAGTATTTGTGGACAGGCGCGATGGCGTAAAAACCACCACGCTCGCACGCACCCGTATACCGGCAACCACACAGTTGCGCCTGCAGATCAGCGGCGACAGCGGCACCTACAGCTTCGCCTTCGATGCCGATGGGCGCGGCTGGCAATCGCTACGCCGCAACGATGATGCGGGCATGCTCAGCACCGCACAGGCCGGCGGTTTCGTCGGCAGCATGATCGGGCCTTTTGCCCAGCTGGAACCGGACCGCACCAAGGAGGACTGACCATGCATTCGCACTTCGCACCATCCGTTGCTCGCACACCCCGTGCACGCGCACGCGCCGTGCTGCTGGCGACTGCACTTGCCGCAACCACTGCGCACGCCGCAACGCCATCGCCGTATCTGGACACGCAACGCCCCTTCGACGCGCGCGCTGCCGATCTGGTGTCGCGCATGACGCTGGAAGAAAAAGCCGCGCAGATGCAGAACGCCGCACCGGCGATCCCGCGCCTGCAGGTGCCCGAATACGATTGGTGGAACGAGGCGCTGCACGGCGTGGCGCGTGCCGGCGGCGCCACTGTATTTCCGCAGGCGATTGGCCTGGCGGCCACCTTCGATACGCCGTTAATGGCCGAGGTGGCCACTGCCATCAGCGACGAAGCACGCGCCAAGCATCATGCCTTCCTGGTACGCGGCGAACACAAGCGCTATCAAGGGCTCACCTTCTGGTCGCCCAATATCAATATCTTTCGCGACCCGCGCTGGGGCCGTGGGCAGGAAACCTATGGCGAAGATCCGTTTCTGACCGCGCGCATGGGCGTGACCTTCGTGCAAGGCCTGCAGGCGCAGCAAGGCCCGTATCGCAAGCTCGATGCCACCGCCAAACACTTCGCCGTGCACAGCGGGCCGGAGGCCGACCGTCATCATTTCGATGTGCACCCCAGCGAGCGCGATCTGCACGAAACTTATCTGCCTGCATTTCAAGCCTTGGTGCAGGAAGGCAAGGTCGCCGCGGTGATGGGCGCCTACAACCGCGTCAATGGCGAGTCCGCCTCGGCCAGCACGCGGCTGGAAGGCATCCTGCGCCGCGAGTGGGGCTTCGATGGGTACATCGTCAGCGACTGCGCTGCCATCCGCGATATCTGGCAGAACCACAAGATCGTGCCCACGCCCGAAGCCGCCGCCGCACTCGGCGTCAAGCACGGCACCGATCTGGATTGCGGCGACACCTATGCCGCGTTGCCGGCCGCAGTGCGTGCCGGTTTGATCGACGAGGCCACCATCGATACCGCGCTCAAGCGCCTGATGACCACGCGCATGCGCTTAGGCATGTTCGACCCGCCGGCCAAGGTGCCGTGGGTGCAAATTCCCGCATCAGCCAATCAATCGCCGCAGCACGATGCACTGGCACGCCGCACCGCGCGCGAATCGCTGGTGCTGTTGAAAAACGACGGCGTGCTGCCGCTCAAATCCACGCTCAAGCGCATCGCGGTGATCGGCCCCACCGCCGACGACCCGATGTCGCTGCTGGGCAACTACTACGGCACGCCGGCCGCGCCGGTCACCATCCTGCAAGGCATCCGCGACGCCGCACCACAGGCGCAAGTGATCTACGCGCGCGGCAGCGATCTGGTGGAAGGGCGCGAAGACCCCAACGCTGCCGCACCGATCGACACGCGCTATCTGCGCCCGGCCGCTGGCGCCACGCAGAACGGGTTGACCGGTGAATACTTCAAAGGCCGCGCATTGACCGGCACGCCGGTACTGACGCGCATCGACCCGCGCATCGCCTTCCGTTGGGACCGCAACGCCCCCACCGACGATGCGGTGGGCCGCGGCGAATTGCATGCCGACCGCGCACTCGACAAGGACGACTTCAGCGTGCGCTGGCATGGCCAGTTGCTGCCACCGGTGTCGGGCAACTACGAGTTGCAAGTGGCCGCCGACGATGGCGTGCGCCTGTATTTGGACGGCAAGCTGCTCATCGATCAATGGAGCGGGGCTCCGCGCATGCGCAGCGGCAACGCCAGCGTCGCCTTGGAAGGCGGCAAAGCCTACGACTTGCGTGTGGAATATTTTGAAGCAACGCGCGATGCCGGCGTGCGGCTGGCCTGGCGCATGCCCGGCGCCAAACCACCGCTGCAAGAGGCGGTGGACGCCGCCCGCAATGCGGAGGTGGTGGTGTTCGTCGGCGGCCTCACCGGCGATGTGGAAGGCGAAGAGATGGACGTCAACTATCCCGGCTTTGCCGGTGGTGATCGCACCGACACGCGCTTGCCCAAACCGCAACGCGAGCTGCTGCAGGCACTGCAGGCCACCGGCACGCCGGTGGTTGCAGTCCTCACCACCGGCTCGGCGCTGGCGATCGACTGGGCGCAACAACACGTGCCCGCCATCCTGCTGGCCTGGTACCCCGGCCAACGCGGCGGCAGCGCGGTAGGCGATGTGTTGTTCGGCCAGGCTAGTCCCGGCGGCCGCTTGCCGATCACCTTCTACAAAGAAGCGGAGCGCCTGCCCGCCTTCGACGATTACGCCATGCGCGGTCGAACCTATCGCTACTTCGCCGGCAAGCCGCTGTACCCGTTCGGCCATGGCCTGTCGTACACGCAGTTTGCCTATTCTGATCTACGCCTCGATCGCAACACGGTCGCCGCCGATGGCACGCTTACCGTAACGGTCACCTTGAAAAACACCGGCCAACGCGCAGGCGATGAAGTGGTGCAGCTGTATCTGCATCCGCTGAAGCCACAACGCGAACGCGCCCTCAAGGAACTGCACGGCTTCCAGCGCATCACCCTGAAACCGGGCGAACAACGGCAGGTGCGCTTCACCATCAAAGCGCAAGACGCCCTGCGCATCTACGACGAGCAACGCAAAGCCTACGCGGTGGACCCAGGCGCCTACGAAGTGCAAATCGGCGCCTCCAGCGCAGACATCCGCAGCAAACAACGCTTCACCGTCACCGCAAACTGATCCCACCGCAAGCAGCGGAATCAAAGCCCCTCTCCCGCCGGGAGAGGGGTTGGGGTGAGGGTACGGCCACCATGCGAACGTGCAGCACCCCACGATTTCAAACAAAAACCCATGCCAACTCCAACCCTCTCCATCGCAACACTCGTCCATCTACCTACCACCGTCCTCACTCCCAACTACAATCCCAAACACACCACCATCGGCATCGTCCACCTAGGCGCAGGCGCCTTCCACCGCGCCCACCAGGCCGTCTACATCGACGACCTACTCGCGCATGACCCCACCTGGGCCATCAGCGCCGTCTCGCTACACAGCCCAACGGTGCGCGACGCCCTGCGCCCACAAGACGGTCTCTACACCCTCGCCCTGCTCGACGAACACCCGCAACTGCGCATCATCGCCGCCATCCGCGAAGTGTTGTGCGCCGCAGACGAACAAGCTGCGATGCTCGCACGCCTCGCCGACCCAGCCGTGCGCCTGGTCACTCTCACCATCACCGAAAAGGGCTATTGCCTTGCAGGCGACACCCTCGACCTCACCCACCCCGACATCGCGCACGACATCGCACATCCCGCGACGCCGCGTAGCGCCATCGGCTATCTCGTCGCCGGCTTGCAACGACGCAAGCAACACAACACCGCACCCTTCACCGTCCTCAGCTGCGACAACCTGCAAGACAACGGCAACCTGCTAAGCCGCGCGGTGTTGCTGCTCGCACAGCAAAACGATCCCGCGCTTGCAGATTGGATCGACCGGCACGTCAGCTTTCCGCGCTCGATGGTCGACAGCATCACCCCCGCCACCGACGACGCACTGCGCACGCAAGTGCAATCGCAAACCGGCCTGCACGACGCCTGGCCGATTCAACGCGAGCGTTACACCCAGTGGGTGATTGAAGACCGCTTCTGCAACGGACGCCCCGCCTTCGAGCGCGCAGGTGTCACCCTCAGCGACGACATCGCCGGCTACGCACGCGCCAAACTGCGCCTGCTCAACGGCCCGCACTCCGCGCTCGCCTATCTCGGCAGCCTGCTGGAGTTGGAGACCGTCGCAGACGCCATGCATCACCCGCAACTGGCGGCGTTTGTCGAAACCCTGATGCGCGAGGACATCGCCCCCACCCTGCAACCGATGCAAGGCTTCGACCCGCAGCACTACTGCGGCGCCATCCTCGCCCGCTTCCGCAACCCCGCCATCCGCCACCTGCTCGCCCAGATCGCCTGGGACGGCTCGCAGAAGATTCCCGTGCGCTTGCTCACCACCATCGGCGATGCACTGGCTGCCGGGCGACGCATAGACCGGCTATGCCTGCCGTTCGCGGCGTGGTTGCACTTCGTGCGCAGGCAGGCACGTAATGGCGTGACCTTGATCGATCCGTTGAGTGAGTCGCTGAGCAAGATCGGGCGCGACGCAACCGGCGATGCCATCCACGACGTGGCAGCGTTTCTCACTCTCGACGCCGTATTTGCTCCGCTCTCTGGCGATGCGCGTTTTGTGGAAACACTGCATGCCGCCTACAACACCTTGAACACAGGCAGCCCAGCGGATGTGCAACGAGCGCTATTGATCACGTAGCCAAGCAGCGCATCATTCGACCTTTCCTGGATGCCACTATGGCTCTGAACAATTGAACACAGCGGCTCTTCCAAACGCGGTTCCGATCATGACGTTTAGGCGTTAATTCGATTAAACGAGCTGATCCACAGCCAAAAGAAAAATCGCTGGAACAGCATCCCCAGTCCGTTTGCTGTGGTAAAAATTGCCTCAACAGGGGAAGGGAGCAAGTCGGATGGATTTCATCGATCAACTGCGCGTGCTTGCAACGCGCATTAGTACGACACGTGCATTGATTCAGACGGAAGAAGCCACCAAGAATGCGATGGTGATGCCGCTGATCCAGATTCTGGGATACAACGTCTTCGACCCGCTTGAGGTCACGCCAGAAATCGTGGCGGATGTGGGTATCAAGAAAGGCGAGAAAGTCGACTACGCGATACTTCGTGACGGCAAGCCCATCATCCTCTTCGAGTGCAAGAAGGCAGGTGCTGAGCTGAACATAAATCACGCCAGCCAACTCTTTCGCTACTTCCATGTCACTGCAGCCCGCTTCGGGGTTCTTACCAACGGCTTGGTCTACCGGTTTTCACTGACCTGGAACAGCCGAACAAGATGGACGAAAAGCCGTTCTTCGAGTTCAACATCTTGGACTTCAAGGATCGCGATGTCGAAGAATTAAAGAAATTTGCCAAGACCGCGTTCGATCTGGACACGATCCTGACGACTGCCAACGAGCTGAAGTACACGCGCGCCATTCAGACACGGCTGACAGAGTGGATGCATCAGCCTACCGAAGAATTCGTCAAACTGGTTTCTGCGGATTTGGTCGGGAATCGACGCTTTACGCCCGCGATCCGTGATCAGTTCACATCGATCACGCGCCGGGCCTTCGACCAGCTGATCAGCGAGCGGATCAATGAACGGCTCAAAGGTGCTATGGCACCTGAAGCAATCTCAATCAGCGATCACGCTCCGGCAGTTGTTGCAGAGCAATCCGCCGTGGCGACCCCGCCCCTGCTAGCAGACCCTCTGATCGTCACTACTCCGGAAGAAATTGAAGGCTTCCACATCATTCGAGCCATCGTGCGCGAAGTGATTCCTGGCAAGCGTGTTTTCATGAGAGACGCTCAAAGTTATTGCGCCGTACTACTCGATGATAACAACAGAAAACCGATCTGCAGACTTCGCTTCAACAACCTTCAGAAGCTTCGACTTGGCATTTTCAATCAGGACAAGGAAGAGGAGCAGCTCGACCTCGGCTCGATCGACGACATCTACAGCTTTGCAGACAAGATCAAGGCTACTGTCACCTCCTACCTGCCTCAGGAAGCCTGATCATGGAAGGGTTGAGCCTGGTTGAGGAGTTTAAGCAACCAGCTCCACCGCTCCTCACAAAAATTAATTAGGCTAATCGGTGGACGTAAGGCTCAGCCTCCAATCACCTGTCCGATCCGAAGCAGATTGCCGTTCTCATCGACAATCGCGAAATCCCGCATTCCCCAAGGCTTGTCGCTAACAGGATCGAGCCTGGGAATGCCATGCACCGGAAGCTGCGCGGCACGCATGGCGGCGTAGACCGCATCGACATCGCCAACCCGGATGTAACATCCCGCATAGCAGGCAGCAGGATCAAGGTCAGGGTGTGCGAAGAAATGCAGTTCCACCTCGCCACGCGTCAGGATCGCGTACCCCGCATCGTGCGGATGCACGTCGCCGACAAAGCCAAGCCGTCGATAGAAGGCGACCGTGCGTTCGATTGAGCGGCCTGGTAGCAGTGGAATCGTACGGTCTGGTGCTTCGGCCCTGGAAGTCATCGCTTTCTCGTATGGGATAACGAAGTCGTCTTTGGGTGCAACGATACGCCACATCAAAGGGATCGGTTGAAAGCCGTGTCGTCATGTATTGACTCGATCCATTGGCGAGTAGCAAGATCTCTTTGCTGCGGCACATTCCGCAGCCGGGTTTAGCAGCCCGCAATCACAAGGCGCACCAGCGCCCATTGCACGATGTCGGCGCTTTTCTTTTGCTCGATTCATCGTATGGGCAAGCGTGCTCGCTTTACGGCGGGCGGTGCGCGGAGACCGCAAGGTCTGCCGGTTCCTTGTGACCGGTCTGCTAACCGCGCATCGTCCGCCACCCTCGTTTAGCAGCGAGGTAACGGACTTCCTATCGCACAAGGAGTTCGATATGACCCGTCCCAAAGCAACAGCCCGTGCAAGCTCTGTATCGCCCGCCAAACGCTCCTCCGTTGCGCGCACAACGTCGAAGCAGCGTGCAGTCGTCACCACTAGCAGCAATGAGACATCGATCGATCCATCGCTTGCGCCTACGCCGCCCTTACGCAAACCGTACTTCCGTATCCCAGAGCAGGTCACCATGAGCCGCCAGCACTACAACGTGCGGCGTGCCGAAGATGTGGTTGGCTGCGCGGTGCCCAAGCTGCGGCTGTCCGGGCGTTGGTTGGAGCAATGCGGTTTTGCTGTCGGCGATGCGCTGCGGGTAACGGTGGGGCGTGGTGTGTTGTTGATCAACCGCGTGGCGCCCGCTGTTCCTGCGGTAAGACCACGCCGAAGGTGACATGCTTTAAGCGCGCGCGCTAATGCGGCGCTTTGCCCCCTTCTCCCGTGCAAGGGAGAAGGGAAACTGCCTGCTCCGGCGCGAACAGCAGAAGAGACATTGCGTGTTATCCGAGCTGCCTGAGACCTCCGCAGCTGCGAAGACAGCTACGCCACGACGCTCAACATGCCATGCTTGGCTCACCCTTGCTCCCACCCATGTTCCGTCAGGTCTGAAATCCGCATGGCCATGCGCAAGAAACACGAGTTGCCGGAGAAACCCTGCATGCACTGCGGGCGGCCGTTTCGCTGGCGCAAGAAGTGGGAGCGCGTGTGGGACGAGGTGAAGTACTGTTCCGACCGTTGCCGTGGCGAGAGCAAGCGGACGCGTCCGGCTCCATGACCAGCGCAGTGTGTTGATCGCCGATCAACAGCACACGCGACCCCACGACCAAGCCGGTTCGCAGATGTGCATTCGCATAGTGTTGAAACTCGATATGCAGAGGCGAAGCTCAGTATCAGGCTGACTTCCATGCAGCCGCTTGCGCTAACCGTGTTCGCACTGGTTGGCGAAACGCGGTGCAAGACGCGTGGCGGCTGGTGAGCTACCGTGTTCTCGCACCTATGGAGTTCTCTGCATGAAAATGGCTGTCTTCAGCACGCGCCCTTACGACAAACGATTTCTCGAAGAGGCGAAACTGCGCCTGAGTGAGAACGCTGCAGTCGAGTTCGTTTACTTCGAAGCATCGCTCGATCTGCAGACAGCAGCGTTGGCGCAGGGTTGCGAGGTGGTGTGCGTGTTCGTCAACGATCAGCTCGATGCGCCCGTGCTACAGGAATTGCACGCGATCGGTGTCCGCGCGGTGCTGCTGCGCTGCGCCGGCTTCAACAATGTGGATCTCGCCGCGGCCAAGGCCCTGGATTTCTTCGTCGCACGCGTGCCGGCGTATTCGCCCGAGGCAGTGGCCGAGCACACCCTGGCGCTGGTCATGACGCTCAACCGCCAGACGCACCGTGCCTACAACCGCGTGCGCGAGGGCAACTTCATGCTCAATGGCCTGCTCGGCCGCACCTTGCACGGCAAGACGGTGGGCCTGGTCGGGCTGGGCAAGATCGGGCTGGCGACTGCACGTATTTTTCAGGGAATGGGGTGCAGCGTGCTTGGCTACGATCCCTATCCCACGCCTGGCTTCGAGACGCTCGGGCAGCGGGTCGAACTGGAGACGCTGCTCGCACGCGCGGATATCGTCTCGCTGCACTGCCCGCTGACGCCGGCGACGCAACACCTGATCGATGACGCAGCGCTGACCGCGATGAAGCCCGGTGCGATGCTGGTCAACACCTCACGCGGTGGGCTGGTGGATACCGATGCGGTGATCCGCGCACTCAAGTCCCGCCAGCTCGGCCACCTTGCCATCGACGTGTACGAGCAGGAAAGCGCATTGTTCTTTCAGGACCGCTCCGGCGAGATCATCGACGACGATGTGTTTCAACGTCTGATGACCTTTCCCAATGTGTTGGTGACCGGGCATCAGGGGTTTTTCACTGCCGAGGCGTTGCAGGAGATCTCCGAAATCACCCTGCGCAACCTCGCTGATTTCGCTGCAGGCACTGCGTGCGCGAACCTTGTTCCAACACCATAGCGTCACCTTCTTCGCTCACCACCCGCGCAGGCCCAACCATGTGGCAACAACTCTACGACCCGCTCGGTAACGCCAACCTCTCGGCCTTGCTGGCTGCCTTGCCGGTGCTGTTCTTCCTGCTGGCGCTGACGGTGCTGCGGCTCAAGGGGCTCACCGCCGCTGCGTTGGCGGTGCTGGTCTCGGTGGCGGTGTCGTCGCTGGTGTTCGGCATGCCGATGGCGAGCATCGTTGGCGCTGCGCTGTTGGGCATTGCCAATGGCATCTTCCCAATCGGTTTTATCGTGCTGATGGCGGTGTGGCTGTACAAGCTGGCGATCCGCAGCGGCAAGTTCGAGGTGATCCGCGGCAGCATCGCCACGGTGTCCGAAGACCAACGCATCCAGGTATTGCTCATCGCGTTCTGCTTCGGCGGATTCCTGGAAGGCGCTGCGGGGTTTGGCGTGCCGATCGCCATCTGCGCGGCGCTGCTGGTGGAGCTGGGCTTCCGTCCGCTCAAGGCAGCGATGTTGTGCCTGCTGGCCAACGGTGCGGCGGGTGCCTACGGTGCGATCGGCATCCCGGTGCTGGTCGGCGCGCAGCAGGGTGGCGTGCGCCTGGATGAGATGTCGCTGATGCTCATAGCGCTGGTGCAGGTCTGCGCATTGTTCGTGCCTGCGGGGCTGGTGGCGATGCTCGATGGGTGGCGTGGCGTGCGCGAGACCTGGCCGGTGCTGCTGTTTGTCGGTGTGGTGTTCAGTGGCGTGCAGACGCTCACCTTGTATCTGCTGGGGCCGGAACTGGTGGACATCCTCGGGCCGCTGGCCGGCATGGGCGGGCTGGCACTCTTCATGCGGTTCTGGCGCCCCAAGCGCATCTACCGCGAAGCGCAGGCACCACCGTGCTCCACCCAGCGCTGGACGCTCAAGCAGGTGCTGCTGGCATGGTCGCCGTTCTACATCCTCACCGGCGCGATCCTGGTGTGGAGCCTGCCCGCCTTCAAGGCGCTGTTTGCCGCAGACGGCGCGCTTGGCGCCACGGTGCTGCATCTGCGCATCGGCCTGCTCGATCAACGCGTGCAGGAAGTACCGCCATTGGTCGCCAGCGTGCGTACATTGCCTGCGGTGTGGAATGTGGGTTGGCTCAACGCCTCCGGCACGGCGATTCTGATCGCGGCGGTGCTCACAGTGCTGCTGTCGCCGCGCTTGAACCTGCGCTCGGCAACGGGCGAGTTGGCCCAATCGGCGAAAGAGATGTGGAAGCCGCTGGCCACCGTGTCGCTGGTGATGGCGGTGGCTTATGTCACCAATTATTCCGGCGCGTCCTCGTCCATCGGACTGGCCCTGGCACAGGCGGGAGGCGTGTTTCCGCTGTTGTCGCCGGTCATCGGCTGGATGGGGGTGTTCATCACCGGCTCGGTGGTCAACAGCAATACCTTGTTTGCGCATCTGCAGGCGGTAACGGCAGCGCAGATCGGCGTGCCTGCCGCGTTGCTGGTGGCGGCCAACACCGCGGGCGGTGTGATGGCGAAACTGGTCTCGCCGCAATCGATCGCCATTGCCGCCGCTGCAGTCAAGTTGGTGGGTCAGGAGTCGGCGATCATGCGCACCACCTTGGCCGCAAGTCTTGGGCTGCTTGCGTATGTGTGCCTGTGCACGTGGCTGTTGTCGATGGTGTTGCAGTGAAAGCAGTAGCTGCGTGCTGGCTGCATTGATTTTTCGAATGCACCGGCACGCTCCTTTTCAGCGCGACGCGTGGGTTGCTTCAAGCGCATGCCATGCTCTGCCTGCCGTCGCCGTCGCCGTCGCCGTCGCCGAGCGATCAAGCACGCGTATTTGTTGAGTCCGCCATGGCATGCGCCCAGCATTTTTTGCTTGAGAAGTCCTGCACGGCCCTCGCCGGCTGCCTCATCGCGATACCGATACACTCACTGCACTTCGCACTCAGAGAGCGACCTTCCATGACACCGTCAGCGAACGCCTTCCGCGTAGCTGTTCTGTTGCTTGCATCCGCATGCGTGCCTGCGTTTGCCCAGACTGCGGTGCATGCGCCTGGAGTACCGGCGACGCAAGCTGCTGCGCAGTGGAAGAATGTTTCTGGCGAAGGCAAGCCGCATGCGCGTCACGAGAACAGCCTGGTCGCCATCGGCGACCGTCTGTACCTGATCGGTGGGCGCGATGATCGGCCCTTGGACATCTTCGATACCAAAACGCACCGCTGGTCCAAAGGCAGCCCGCCACCGCTGGCAGTGAGCCACGCGCAGGCAGTGGTGTCGTCCGGAAAACTCTACTTCGTCGGCGGCCTGACCGGCGACTATCCGGAGGAAGCCGCGCTGACCCACCTGTTGATCTACGATCCTGCCACCGATCGCTGGCAGGTGGGCGCGGAGATCCCGCAGCATCGTCGCCGCGGCGCTGCCGGAACGGTGGAACACGATGGCGTGCTGTACCTGGTCGGCGGCAATACGCGCGGCCATATGAGCGGTTATGTGCCATGGCTGGATGCGTTCGATATGAAAACGCAGCAATGGACGCAACTGGCCGATGCACCACATGCGCGCGATCATTTCCACGCGGTGGTGATCGATGGCAAGGTGTATGCGGCCGGTGGACGCCGCTCGGCGCACGAAAGTGGCAACACCCTGGCGCAGACAATCAGCGAGGTCGATATCTACGACATCGAACGCGGCACCTGGACTGTCGCCCCGGCTGCGTTACCGACCCCACGCGCAGGTACCGCCGCCATCGCACGCGATGGCCAGCTGCTGGTAATGGGCGGCGAGAGTACCCGCCAGGTCAAGGCGCATGAAGAGGTCGAGGCTTACGACCCGGCCACCGCTACCTGGAAGACGCTGGCTGCGTTGCCGCAAGGCCGCCATGGCACCCAGGCCGCAGAGGTAGGCGGCGATCTCTACATCGTTGCGGGTAGCGGTAATCGCGGTGGTGGGCCGGAGTTGTATGATGTGTTGGTACTGCATGAACGCAGCAAGCCATAAGTCGCGGTGACTCCTGCGTACGGCATGCGACGAAGGAGCTTGTTGAACATTGTGTGTCTGAAGATGAGGATCTAATCTGCTTCTTCGTTCTTCAATGCGCAACGCCAGGGAGTGGTAAAGCCGAAACGTAAATCGGATAAAGCACCCCCGCAATGCCTCGCGTTGCCGGGCAATTTTCGCTCCCACTGGTCCATGCGGAAAGCGAGCCAGTGACATCGCCGCCGCTGGCAACGGCCAACGCGCAGTACAGCAACTACATTGTCTATGTCGATGAAAGCGGCGACCACGGGCTGGAGACGTTAGATCCCAACTATCCCGTGTTTGTGCTGGCCTTTTGCGTCTTCCACAAAGGTCACTACGCGCAACGCGTGGTTCCTGCCATCGAGTCGTTCAAGTTCAGGCATTTCGGGCATGACTTGGTCATTCTTCATGAGCATGACATCCGCAAGGAAAAGGGACATTTCCGCTTCAATGATCGGTTGGAAAAAACGATTTTTCTGGATGAACTGACGGGAATTATCGAGTCACATAACTTCATCCTGATCAGCTGTGTCATCGACAAGACACGGCTGAAGGAAAAAGCCCAGACAGCAGACAATCCTTATCACCTGGCGCTCGCCTTTTGCCTTGAAACGCTTTTTGAACTGATGCAAGAAAAGAAACAGGGCGATGTTGCGACGCATGTGGTGGTTGAGTGCCGTGGCAAGAAAGAAGACCGCGATCTGGAGCTTGAATTCAGGCGAATCTGCGATGACGCGAACCGCTGGGGCCGGCAACTCCCCTTCACGATTGTATTCGCAGACAAAAGGCCAACTCTTCCGGCTTGCAGCTGGCAGACCTCGTTGCGCGCCCCATAGGCCTATCGGTACTTCGTCCAGATCATCCAAATCGCGCATTCGACGTGCTGCAGCGAAAATTCTTCTGCAAACAGGGCCGGCGCAAATTGGGCATCGATTACGAGGGCTGGGGACTGAAGATTTTCCCGCCGCCAGAAAGCGAAAAGCCCCGGTGATCTCACCGAGGCTATGACGCCGACCGGGAACCCCCAGTCCACTTAAGCGTGAGTTTAGGGTCGTACACCGAAGAATTCAAGGTCGCCGGCTACAGAACCGGGTCGGTCAGGACATCGCATCCACAAAATGTCGGGACTGCGTTCGATGCGTGCTGCGCTCCACATGTAGAGGCAGCTTGAGGTTGAGCTATTTGTCACCCGGGAGGCTACTTTGTGAATTCCAACCCAAGTGCTTTGACGCGCACCCGCGTCAGCATCGCGTGCGAGGTCATGTAGAGCGTGTGGCCGTCGTTGCCGAAGGCGCAGTTGGAGATCGGTTCGCCGGTTTCGATGCGGCCCAGTCTGCGGCCGTCGGGGGCGAAGACGATGACGCCGCCGGGGCCGGTGGCGAACAGGTGGCCGTCGGCGGAGACCGCCATGCCGTCGGGCAGGCCGGGGGCGTCCTTTTCAACCAGATCGGAGGCATCGGCGAACACGCGCTTGCCGGTCACCGCACCGGTTGCGTCGAGCGCATAGGCCATCCAGATCGGGCGCTGCGGATCGGAATTGGCTACGTACAAGGTGCGCTCGTCGGGCGAGAGCGCAATGCCATTGGGAAGGCTGAGGCTGTCATCGAGCAGATGCACGCTGCCGTCGGTGTCCAGGCGGTAGACGCCGTTGAAGCGCAGTTCCTTGACCGGCGAGTCGTTCATGCCCTTGAGGCCGTACGGCGGGTCGGTGAAGAACACCACGCCGTCGCTGCGGCGAACCAGATCGTTGGGGCTGTTGAAGCGGTGGCCTTCGAACTGGGTGGCGAGCGGTGTCTTCTTGCGCGTGGCCGGGTCGAGCCTGGCGACGATGCGCGTGCCGGAATCGGCCAACAACACGGTGCCGCCCGGTTCGGCATACAGGCCGTTGGCGCCCGCCTCGCGCAACGTGGCCTGCTCCGGGCCGCTGTAACCGGAAGGCGACAGAAAGACCGATAGCCCTGCGTCTTCGGACCAACGATAGAGCTTGTTTTCCGGCACATCGGTGAACAACAGATAGCTACCGTTGCGCACCCATGCGGGACCCTCGGACCAAGTGAAGCCTTCGGTGAGCTTTTCGATACGCGCATCGCTTGCGATCACATCGCTGAAGCTGCGATCGAAGGTCTTCAGCTGCCCGATGACAGGAAAGCGCGGCGGCGGTGCGTCTTTCCTGGTGCAGGCAGCAAGGACTGCCAGCAACGGAACAGCCAACAACAGATAGGGCGGCAAGCGCATCGGGAAGTCCGGTAATCGAAGTCGGGCCATGATGCCATCATGGCTGTGCAGGTTATCTAGAGCGCTAGCACCTTGCCTATCGCGCGCTTGAGTCCGCCGGCACCGCCAACACCGCATCCAATGCAGGTTTGGGCTGATGCTTGCGATCGAACAGCAACGGGTAGTTGGTACGGCCTGGCACGGGGTAATCGTTCTTCCATGACATACCGTCGGTAACGCCCCAGACACTGACGCGGGCGAGCTTGTCGCGCTTGCGCCAGAACAGCGCGAACAGTTCGGCATAGCGATCGCGTAGTTGCGCCTGCACCTCGGGTGGCAAGCCATCGCGATAGGGGTCGAGAAAGCGCTTGAATTCCGGCAGCTGGAACTGCTTGTGCGCAAGCCCGGTGCCGATAACCTGGCCTTCCTTGGTGAGCGGCAGCACGTCGATGTCCAGCTCGGTGATCATGACCTTGATGCCGAGCGCGGCGTAAGCGTCGATGGCGTCTTCGATATCGCGCAGGCTGGGATAGTCGAGCCCCCAGTGTCCTTGCATGCCGACGCCATCGATGCGGATACCGGAGTGCTGCAGCATCTTGACCATGCGCACGATGCCGTCGCGCTTGGCCGGCCGCCAGGCATTGAAGTCGTTGTAATACAGCTGCGCATCGGGTGCATAACGCTGCGCGAAGGTGAAGGCATTGCGCACTACGGTGTCGCCATCGCCCACGCGCTGCACCCAGTTGGTAGCGCGGTAACTGCCGTCTTCGTCGATGATCTCGTTGACCACATCCCAGGCCTGCACTTTGCCCGCGTAGCGCCCTGCCACGCGTTCGATGTGCGCGCGCATGCGTTCCAGCTGCGCGTCTGCGGTGTTGGGGTTGCCCTGCGCATCGACGAAGAACCAGTCCGGCGTCTGGTTGTGCCAGACCAGCGTATGGCCGATCACAAACATGTCACGGCTGCGTCCGTAGGCAACGAAGGCATCGGCAGCACTGAAGTCGAACACGCCGGGCCGCGGCGCGACCACCTCGGCCTTCATCACGTTCTCGGCGGTGATGGCGTTGAAGTGGCAGGCGACCAGCGCGGCAGAGACGGCGTCCTTGCCGGAGACGATGTCGGTATTGACGGCCGTGCCGATCAGGAAGCCGTCTGCGTAGGCGTGCTTGAGCGAGGTGCTGCGGGTATCGCAGACGGCAATTGCCGGCAGCGCCATGAGGGCGCCGATGAGGGCCAAACCGAAACGCAAGCGCGTTGCTGGACCCTTGGGGTTGTACTGCATCGCTGGGTTCCTATTGAGGTACTGCATGCACTGCGTCATCGATAGCCCCATCACTCCACCACCACCTGCGCACTGCCCGCTTGCAAGGTGTCGGACTCGACATGGACCGTGATGGTGCCGCGTGCGCCGGCCTTGGCGCGCACGATGGCCAGACATAGCCCGTTGAAGGCGTTGCGTTGCTGCGAAACGAATGATTCCAGATTGGTCGGATCGCCGTTGTCGGTGGCAACCAACTCGCCTGGGCCTTCGATGCGGAAACGCAGACGATCGCCGGCGGTTGGTGCAGGACGGCCGGCGCGATCGAGCAGACGCACGGTGATGAAACTCAGGTCCTGCCCATCGGCACGGATGGTGCTGCGGTCGGGCGTGATCTGCATGCGCGCGGCGCGGCCGGCGGTCTGCACACGATCGCTCGCCCAGGGCTTGCCATCCTTGTAGGCCTGTACCCGCAGCTCACTTGGTTGGTAGACCACCTGATCCCAGCGCAACCGATACTGCAGGGGCGTCTTGCGCTTGCGCCCCTGCGACACGCCATTGACGAACAACTCGGCCTCATCGCCAGAGGTGAACACATGCACCGGCGTGACCTGCCCCTCGCGACCGGGCCAGGTCCAGTGCGGCAACAGATGCGCCATCGGCAGGTCAGGGCGCCAGCGCGATTGATACAGCCAGTAGCGATCCTTAGGAAAACCGGCCAGATCGAAGATGCCCGAATAGGAACTGCGCGAGCTGTAGTACGGCGTGGGTTCGCCCAGATAATCGAAGCCGGTCCAGACAAACTCGCCCGCGACATATGGATGCCGGTCCTGTGCAGCGAAGACCTTGTCGGCGCTGGAACCGAAATCCACCGCATGCAATTCGTAAGCGCTGACCTGATGCGCGACCGAGTCGCCGCCGCGCCCATCGCGCACCGGTGCGCTGTTATCCGGCGTCACTGGAAACAGATACACGCCACGGCTGCTCAAGGCCGATGCGGTCTCGCTACTGAAAATCGCTTTGTGCGGAAACTTGCTATGAAACGCCGGATACTGCGGCTGTTTACGGATACGCTCGGTGCCTGCGAACTCCGGCGTATCGCGAATGCCTTCGCCCTGATAGTTGAGGCTGATGACATCCAGCGCAGCGGGCAACGGCATCTCGGGCGAGGCGTAGTTCATCGCCACAGTAGCCGGGCGAGTGGGGTCTTCGTCGTGCACGATGGCATGCAGCGTGCGTGCGATCGCGGCGCCCTGCTCGCCGGTGTATTGCTCGCCAACTTCGTTGCCCACGCTCCACAGCATCACCGAGGGATGATTGCGGTCGCGCCGCAGCATCGCGCGCAAGTCCGGCTCGTGCCACTGCGGGAACACCAGGTGGAAATCCAGCGGGGTCTTCTTCATCTCCCAACTGTCGAAGACCTCGTCCACCACCAGCAGGCCCATGCGGTCGGTCAGCTCCAATAATTCCGGCGCGGGCGGGTTGTGGCTCATGCGGATGGCGTTGGCACCCATCTGCTGCAGCAACTGCAGTTGCCGCTCGGCGGCGCGCACGTTGAACGCCGCACCCAGCGCACCGAGATCGTGATGATTGTTCACGCCGCGAATCGGCACATGTTCGCCGTTGACCAACAGCCCCTTCCCGGCATCGAACACGATGCTGCGGATGCCGAACGGTGTGTCATAGCGATCCACCACGCGCCCGTTCTGGCTGACTTCGGTCACGGCGACATAGCGATGCGGTCGCTGTGTCGGTGGCGGGCCCCACAGACGTGGGTGGTCGATCTGCGTATTGCCTTGCACGCGGGCGCTACCAGTTGCGGGAACCGCAACCTGCACAGGCGCAATGCATGCAACAGGCTCACCACTGCGCGTGCCACGCACATCATCGAGCACATAGATCGCGGTACTGACTTGCGCTTGCACAGCGCTGCGGGCGGCATTCTCCAGCGTGATCGCCAGCTGCACCTGCGCAGTCTGCACCGACACCTGCGGCGTGGTCAGCTGCGTGCCCCATTGCGCGATATGCAACGGAGCAGCTTTGGTTAACCACACATTGCGATACAGCCCGCCGCCCGGATACCAGCGTGCCGAGTCGGGCGGGTTGTCCAGACGAATCGCCAGCTGGTTGCGTGCACCAACCACCACGTACGGGCTCAGGTCCACGCGCCAGGAGCTGTAGCCATACGGCCAACCGCCGACCAGCGTGCCGTTGAGCCAGACCGTGGCATATGACATTGCGCCATCGAGATCGAGAAACAACGAGCGGCCGCGATCGCTGGCCGGAATGTCCAGATTCTTGCGATACCAACCGATGTCCCAGCTAGGCAAGCGCCCCATGCCGCCGTAAGGGCCATCGGCTAGAAACGGCCCGGCAATCGCCCAATCGTGCGGCAGGTCCACCGGCTCCCAACCGCTGTCGTCGAACTGCGGCTGCACGAAAGCAACGGTGCCGCCGGGATTGCCGGGCGGGCGTTTGTGTCGTTTCGCGGGATCTGCAATCAGGTTATTGGCTGTAGGCAGGATCCACGGCTTGAGCACGCGTGTTGCGGCGGCATCAATGTGCTGCGCCTGCTCGGGTTGCGCATCGGCCACCTTGCCGTCTTCGCTACGCACCACTTGCGGACGCACATCGTAGTCGAGGGTTTCGCGATTGCCAGGGGGATCGCCGCGTTGGAAGCGCCATTGCGCGTTGAGCGAGACACGCTCGCGTGGCATCTCGGTTGGCGCCGGTGGTGCCGCCAGTGCGGGCAACACAGGAAGCGTGGCGCAGAGGCAGACGAACACGAGCTGTGCAAGACGCACGCTGCGTTCGGCAATACGACGCTTCAGCGCGCACCACATCTCTACGCGCATCATGTCGCTACTCCATCCGACCAGACGCATGCGCTCGGTGTAAAGACTCCACACGCACGTGGGAAGGCATCGCTACACTGCGCGCCACTCACCCTCACAACTTGTAGGCCTGCTTCGGCAAGCGATACGCCAGATCGATCGCGACCTCGGCCGCTTCATCCTCGTCCAGCCGATGCTCGGCAACGAGCTTGGCGAGAAACGCGCTGTCCACACGCCGCGCCACATCGTGCCGTGCAGGAATCGACAGGAAGGCGCGGGTGTCGTCGTTGAAGCCCACGGTGTTGTAGAAGCCGGCGCTGGCCAGGGTCTGCTCGCGGAAGCGCCACATGCCCTCCGGCGCGTCATGGAACCACCACGCCGGCCCGAGCAGCAGCGAGGGATAATGCCCGGCCAACGGTGCAAGTTCGCGGCTGTAGCTGGTTTCGTCCAGCGTGAACACGATCAGGCGCAGACGCGGGTCGTTACCGAAGCGATCCAGCAGCGGTTTGAGCGCGTGCACGTAGTCGGTGCGCATCGGAATATCGGCGCCCTTGTCGCGCCCGAAGGTCTGAAACAGCTGCCGGTTGTGATTGCGAAAACAGCCCGGATGCAATTGCATCACCAGGCCGTCGTCCAGGCTCATCGCCGCCATCTCGGTCAGCACCTGCGCGCGGAACAGCTCGGCCTGCGCGGGCGTCGCTGCACCGCGCATCACAGTGTCGAACAAGCGTTGCGCTTCGGCCGGCGACAGATCGGCGGTGGCTGCACTGGGGTGGCCGTGATCGGTCGAGGTTGCGCCGTGCGCGGCGAAGAACGCACGGCGTTGCCGATGCGCACGCAGATAGCCTTGCCAGGTCAACACGTCCTCGCCGGTGAGCGCGCCGAACTGCTGTAGCGCGCCGGCAAACTGCTCGTGTTCGGGGTCGACCACCGGGTCCGGGCGATACGCGGTGAGCACGCGTCCCTTCCAACCGCTGTCGCGAATGCTGGCGTGATGTTGCAGCGTGTCCAGCGGCGATTCGGTGGTGGCGATCACCTCGATATTGAAGCGCTCGAACAACGCACGCGGACGAAATGCGGCGGTCTGCAAAGCGGCGGTGATGTGATCGTAATAATGATCGGCAGTGCCTGCATCCAGCCGGACACGCAGATCGAACACATCGTGGAGCACGTGATTGAGCCACAACGCAGATGGCGTGCCCCGCAACAGCGTGTAGTGCTCGGCGAACACACGCCACGCCGCGCGTGGATCTACCGCTGCACGCGATCCATCCGCACGCGGGATGCCCAAGGCATCCAACGCGATGCCCTGGCTGTAGAGCATGCGGAACACATAGTGGTCCGGTACCAACAACAACTCGGTGGCGTTGGCGAACGGCGCATCGGTGGAAAACCACGCCGGGTCGGTATGGCCGTGCGGGCTGATGATCGGCAGCGCGGCGATCTGCGCATACAGGCGGCGCGCAATCGCGCGCGTGCCGTGGTCGGCCGGAAACAGGCGGTCGTCGTGCAGGGTCAGTGGTGTGGGTGGGCGTGGGCATAAGTCAGTCAACAAACAAACGAAAGGTGAGTGGCGCAACGCTCACGGCGTGGCGTTGCGATGTGCGGCCACGTAACTACGCAGCCAGGTCAGCGCCGGCCGCTCGCTGCCATCGGCGCGAATCAGATAGGCCGCTTCCTTGTCGCGCCACAGCCCGGGGCGAAAGCCCCACAGCGTGATGCCGCGCACCGCCGGGTGTTCCCAAAACACCGGAAACACGCGTTGGTAGTCGGCCAGTTGCTGCGCATCGCTTGGGCCGTCCAGATCGAACTCGGTGATGTAGATCGGCAAGCCGGTTGCGGCCAATGCATCGAGATTGGCGCGATGCACCGACATCGCCACATTCGGAGTGGTTTCGAAGGCATGCTCCTGCACGCCGATGGCATCCACCAACTGCTCGCGCTGCAGCAGCTGCACGATCTGCAGATACTTCTGCGTGGCCTGCGGGTTGTTGGTGATGCTGTAGTCGTTGATCATCAGCCGCGCACGCGGAAAATGCTGGCGCGCAAGCCGAAACGATTGCGGCACCCACTCCCAACCGCTGGCGCCGTTGCCGCCCAGCGCCTGCAGGTAATTGCCGCCGCCGGTGTCGTTTTTGCTGGGCGGGTCGTTGAGCGGCTCGTTGACCACTTCCAGCAGATCGATCTCCGGATAGCGCTGCGCCACTGCGGCAAACCACTGCTCGATCTCGCGGCGTTGCTCGGCCGGCGGCAAGGTCTCGATCCACTCCGGCTGCTGATTGCCCCACACCATCACATGCATCTGGAACGGCATGCCGTTGGTCTTGGCCAGCTTGTAGGCAGTATCCAGCCCGGTCCAGTCCATCTGGTCGCGCACCGCTTCCACACTGCCCCACTTGCCGCTGTTTTCCGGCGTGAGCTTGTTCCAGTACTGCGCGAACCCTGCCGCCTGTTGCGGGCTGTAGGCGCTGCCCAAGAACTTGGACGCACCCGATGCCAATGGCGCAGCAGATGCAGATGTTGCGAGGCTGGCTGCGAGCAGCAGACTGGAGAAAACGACCCGCGTACGCATGGCGATCACCTCAGGACGAAGGGGAAGATGCAACGGCAGCATCGGCCGGTAGCTGCGCTGGATCCAGGCGCGGCGCCAGCGTGTGCACGACCGTCAACGCCAGCAGGTAGGCCGAGCCCGCCATCAAGAACACCGGCACGTAGCTGCCGGTGGCCTGCAACAGAAAACCGATGAAAGTAGCGATCAGCATGCCGCCCACTGCGCCGGCAAAGCCACCGATACCGACCACCGTGGCGACCGCATGGCGCGGAAACATGTCCGACGGCAGCGTAAACAGGTTGGCCGACCAGCCCTGATGCGCGGCGGTGGCCAAACCGATCAACGCGACCGCCACCCATAGATTATCCGCACGTGCGGCGAACACGATCGGCACCACCGAGATCGCGCAGATCAGCATCGCGGTCTTGCGCGCACGGTTGACGCTCCACCCGCGCGCGATGAAGCGTCCGGCGGCCCAGCCACCGGCAATGCTGCCGATATCGGCAAGCACGAAGATCACGATCAATGGCGCGCCCAGTTGCAACAGACTCAAGCCGTATTCGGCATGCAGAAACTTGGGCAGCCAGAACAGGAAGAACCACCAGATCGGGTCGGTGATGAACTTGCCCAGCACAAACGCCCATGCCTGACGATGCCGCAGCACCTGCAACCACGACAGCCGCCGCTGCACCGGCTCATGCGCATCGCTGCGGATATGCGCCAACTCGGCAGACGACAAACCCGGTTGCTGCTCGGGCGGGTGATAGCTCAGCCACCACACCACCAGCCAGGTGGCGCTGAGCACGCCGGTGAACAGAAATGCCGCCTGCCAACCCCAGGCGGTGGCGATCAGCGGCACCAGCAACGGCGCGACGATGGCGCCGATATTGGAGCCGGAATTGAAGATGCCGGTGGCCAGGGCGCGCTCGCGACGCGGGAACCATTCGGCCACCGTCTTGAGCGCGGCGGGGAAGTTGCCGGACTCGCCCAGCCCCAAAAAGAAGCGCGCAATCGCAAAGCCCACCACTGTGGTGGCCAGCGCATGCCCCATCGCCGCCAGGCTCCAGATGCCGATCGCCAGCGCATAGCCGATGCGCGTACCGAAGCGGTCGATCACCGCGCCGCTGCACAGCAATCCCAGCGCATACGCCGCCTGAAACGCGGTGACGATGTAGCCGTACTGGATTTCGTTCCAGCCGATCTGCGTCTGCAGAAACGGCGCCAGCACGCCGAGCACCTGGCGGTCGACATAGTTGATGGTAGTGACCGCAAGCAGCAATGCGCACACGCGCCAGCGCACGCGGCCCAGGCGTGCCAGCGTGCTGGCAGGTGCAACCGCCTGCGGCAACTCGCTCATGCGCCTGAGCGCCGCAACGCAGCTAAACGCAGCGTGCGATGGGCAATCTCGCAGACCACTGCAGTGCGCTGCCGCATGTCCGGGACAGTTCGGCGCATTGCTGCCGTATTCTTCGATTCGATTCATCGACCACTGCACCTGCACAAAGGTGGCCTTGCGCCACGGGTGATAGCGCTACCATTACCACGCCGTCCGGCAAAATCCATCGCGCAGTGCAGCACGCCAGTTTTGCGCCGACGTTCAAGACCGTATCAATAAGCGCTAACGCCAGATTTGCCGCTATGCCCCGACATCTATGCTGCCCTGCAGCGTGCTGTTCTGAATTTGGTAGCGCTAACATCCGCCACCACTGATCGCCCGTCTCCCCCATCGCATCATCGTCGCGCCGCGCATCGGCAGCGGCACTCCCTGCGCAGGGGCGATGCGTGGGACATCCGCTCACCTGTTAGGGAAGGGATTACGGTGAAGAACAGCTACGCACAAACCGCGTTGTCCTGCGCGTTGGGGTCCATCCTGCTGGGCATGGCCAGCACGGCCGCCTTGGCTCAGTCCACCGATGCCGCCAGCGCAACGACCGCACAAACTCCACCGGCCGCAACCGCCAGCGGCGATGCGGTAACCCAGCTCGATACCGTCACCGTCTCCGGCTACCGACGCAGCATCCAGTTTTCTACCGATGCCAAGCGCGATTCGGTGGGCTTTGCCGATACCGTGTTTGCCGAGGACATCGGCAAGTTCCCGGACATGAACATCGCCGAGTCGCTCAACCGCATCCCCGGCGTGCAACTCTCGCGCGACGTCAATGGCGAAGGCCTCAACATCGCCATCCGCGGCCTGGGCACCAGCTTCACCAAGACCACGCTCAACGGCGCCAGCATTGCGACCGCATCAATTGGCTTGAACGCGCAGAATCAGAACCGCGAAGTCGATCTAAACCTGTTCCCCACCGAGTTCTTCACCCAGCTCACCGTGAGCAAGACGCCCACCGCCAGCATGCTCGAAGGCGGCGTCTCCGGCGTGGTGGACATGCGCAGCGCACGCCCGTTCGATCGCCCCGGCGTGCACTTCACCTATCAGGCGCAAGCCGACTGGAACAGCACCAGCGAAAAGACCACCCCGCGCGGCGCCTTCATGGGTAGCTGGACCAACGAGGAAGGCACCTTCGGCGCATTGCTGGGCGTTGCATCGGTGCGCGGCAAACTCGGCGTGCGCGGCTTCGAAAGCGTGGGCTGGACCAACCCTGGCCTCACCTATACCCAATGCGGTCTCACCCCGCCTGCGGGCACGCCGGCCACCAATCAACCGGCCGCCTGCAACGTCAACGGCGGCGGCAACTGGCGCATTCCCGATCGCGTTCCGGCCACCGCCGGCAGTGGCCTCACCACCGGCGAGACCATCGATGCGGCGTGGTTGCTGGCACGCAACCCGGGCTTGAGCATCGACCAGATCAGCGACGCGTTGATTCCGCGCCTGGGCCGCAGCGTCTACATGAATGGCGACCGCGACCGCGATGCCTCGGTGATGTCGCTGGAATGGCGCCCGTCCGACAGCATGCATTTCTATCTGGACACGCTGTATTCCGAGGCCAAGCGCACCACCGAACGGATCAGCATGAATCTGATCGGCCGCAACGGCAACATGATCCCGCTCGGCATGCAGCTGGACCAGAACAACGTGGTGACCAGCGCCACGTTTGCCAACGCGCAGTACTTTCTGGAAGCGCGCCCGTATCGCGAAGAGGTCAAGTTCTGGAGCGTCAACCCGGGCACGGAACTGTTGTTCGGCGCCGAGCAGGACATCAAGCTCAACGTGCAGGCCAATGCCACGCGCAGCTGGCTGGATCGTGAGTCGCCCAGCATCCTGGTGACCTCGCCGTTCACCACCGTCGACTACCGCAACGAAGGCGGCGACCGCCCCTCGATCACCAGCCCGCTCGATCTCAACGACCCCAACCTGGGCTGGGGCTGGAATGGTGGCCGGGTCAATATCCAGAACGAAAAACGTGTTACCGAAACACGTGGCGGCCGCGCCGATCTGCAGTTCGGCGAGGACAAGCGCAACATCAAGGTCGGCGCCGCCTACGACCAGGCCGAGCGCACCATTCGCGGCTTCGACAACAGCATCGCCTGGGAGCAGGTGGTCTGCCGCGGCGGTGGCGGCAACGTGTGTAACGGCGGCCCTGGCTCGGCGGTGCCGAATGCGGCCCTGGCCGGCTATCTGCGGCCCGGTCCGGACGGCTTTATCACCGCCGATTTCAACCGCTTCCTGGGCGACACCAACTATTACGCGCTGCGCGATTCCGCACCGGAAACCAACTCCGCCAACACCGGCGCCTCGGCCGGCGGCATCCGCGAAAAGAACTGGGGTTTCTATATCGAAACCAACGCAGAAACCGAAGTGTGGAACCGCACGCTGCGCTTCAATGCCGGCGTGCGCTATGTGACCACCGACCAGACCATCACCGGCCCGGTCACCATCAACGGCATCCGCCGCATCCAGGTACTGGATTCGGATTACAAGGAAACCCTGCCCTCATTCAACGCCGCCTGGGATGTGGCCGACAACGTGGTGCTGCGCCTGTCCAGCTCGCGCACGCTCACCCGGCCCGACCCCAGCGCGATGCTGCCCAACACCAACTTCAGCGACCCCTCCGCGCAGACCGCAACCCAGGGCAATCCCAACCTGGCACCGTACCTGTCCACCAACGTGGACTTCGGCGGCGAGTGGTACACCGGCGGCGAGGGCTATGTGGGCCTGACGCTGTTCAACAAGCGCATCAGCGGCTTCACCGTCAACGGCGTGCGGCGCATTCCGTTCAACGACCTGGGCGTGCCGTACGAGAGCCTGCTGCCGATCCAGCAAGCCGGCCTGGACCAGCGCGGTGGCCCCAATGCCGCCACGGTGGACGTGCAGACCCAGGTCAACGCCGATGGCGTGCTCAACATCCGCGGCACCGAGGCGATCTGGGTGCAGCCATTGGACAAACTCGTCGACGGCATGGGCTTCAGCGTGAACTACACGCACGTTACCCAATCCTCGGAAGGCGAAGGCATCCCGGCAGTGGCGGTCGGTGTTGCACCGAACCTGTGGAACGGCACCGTGTACTGGGAAAAAGACGCCGCCTCGGTGCGCCTGTCCTATACCTGGAACGACGACATGGTGATCTCGGGCGCCAACCAGAACGGCATCCCCTACGCGCGCCTCAACGCCGACGCGCGCGGCCAGCTGGATCTGTCGGCCAGCTACACGCTGGAATCGTTGCCGTCCAAGCCGCAGATCACCCTCAACGTCACCAACCTCACCGACGAGCCGCTGCGCACCACCTACGCCTGGCCCAACGCCACCTACGATCTGTACGAGCCCGGGCGCACGGTCATGCTCGGCATTCGCGGTACCTTCTAGGAGCGGCTGTCAACACTACTGCGTTACGTTTTGTTAGCCACTCCTAGTGCTGTCTTCGCCGTCGCGACCATCCCCATCGCGACCGGCGAAACAGCGCGCACCGCGGCGTTTTCCGCAGCACTCCTTGAGCCCCGCCCCACCTCATGAACGATCGGTCACAACAGCTCTCCGTGCGCGAAAAGATCGGCTACAGCTTGGGCGACCTGGCGGCCAATCTGATCTTCCAGACGCTGGTCACTTTTCTGGCGTTCTTCTACACCGATGTGTTCCGCATCCCGGCGAGCGCGGCGGCCACGTTGATCTTTGTCGTGGGCATGCTCGGCGCCTTCGTGTTCACCCCCATCATCGGCATCCTGGCCGATCGCACCCGCACGCGCTGGGGCAAGTTCCGCCCGTGGATCTTGTGGACCGCACTGCCGTTCGGTGCGTTGTCGCTGGCAGCATTCAACACGCCCGCACTCGGCGAGCAGGGCAAGATCGCCTACGCCTTCGCCACCTATACCTTGTTGATGCTGGTGTACGTGGCCAACAACCTGCCGTATTCGGCATTGAGTGGCGTGCTCACCGGCAGCATGGAGCAGCGCAACAGTCTGTCGGCGTATCGCTTTCTGGCGGTGACGTTTGCACAGTTCATCATCCAGGTGCTGCTGCTGCCGCTGGTGCTGATTCTGGGCAACGGCGACAAGGCGCAGGGCTTTCGCAACACCATGGCGCTGTTCGCCGCCGTCGGCACACTGTGCTTTCTGATCACCTTTTTCACCACGCGCGAGCGCGTGCTGCCGATCAGCGAACAGCGTACCAGCGTGCGCCAGGACCTCACCGATCTGGTGCGCAACAAGCCCTGGCTGGTGATGCTGGCGCTGACCATCCTGGTCTTCATCAATCTCGCCATGAAGGGCGGGATGTACATCTACTACTTCAATTACTACCTCGATGCGAACGCATTGACGCTGTTTCTCGATCACGCGGGCTTCAACCGCTTTATCGGCGGCATCAACAGCGTGTTGACCGGTGCCGGCATGAGCGCACTGCAGTGGCCGCAGGATGCGCCGACCTCGGCGTTCAGCGTGTTCAGTGCCGGCGGCATTCTGGCGATGATCGTGGGTATCGGCTTTTCAAAGCGGCTGGCCGACCGCTACGGCAAGCGCAACGTATTCGGCGGCGCGCTGCTGATCTCCACTGTGTTTCTGCTGGCGTTCTACGTGTACCCGCCGGATGCGATCGGCTGGGTGTTCGCCTCCTACGTGCTGCACGGCTTCTTCTACGGCATCACCATCCCGCTGCTGTGGGCGATGATCGCCGATGTGGCCGATTACTCGGAGTGGAAGAACCACCGCCGCGCCACCGCCATCATTTTCTCGGCGATGTTGTGCGGGCTGAAGATCGGCCTGAGCGTCGGCGGCGCACTGGTCGCCGGCATCCTGGCGTTCTATGGCTACAACGCAGCGCTGCCGCTGCAAAGCGATGCAGTGACGAGCGGCATTCGCCTGGCCATCAGCGTGTATGCGTCCATTCCGTTCCTGCTCGGCACCGCACTGCTGGCGCTGTACGAGATCGACAAGGTGCTGGAAACCCGCATCGAGCACGACCTGGGCGTACGCCGACGCAGCGCACCGCTCGCCACCAGCTGACGCCCTCCCTCCCACTTCATGCACAGGTACGCGCATGTCCGATGAACTGCACTCCGATGCACTGCAGGCGCTGGCGCGCACCGCCATGTCCGCACCGCTGGTCACCCATCTGTATACCGCCGACCCTTCCGCACACGTGTTCGACGGCGCGTTGTACCTGTATCCCTCGCACGACATCGATGCCGGCGTTGCCTTCAGCGATGACGGCTCGCATTTCGACATGGCCGACTACCACGTATTCCGGATGGCGCATCCCAACGCGCCGGTCGAAGACCTCGGGCAAGTGCTGCACGTACGCGACGTCCCCTGGGCGCAGCGACAGATGTGGGCGCCGGACGCAGCGCAACGCGACGGCCGTACGTACCTATATTTCCCGGCAAAACGCGCCGATGGCATCTTCCAGATCGGTGTGGCGGTGGGCGATCGTCCCGAAGGCCCGTTCGTTGCCGAACCCGAGCCCATCGCAGGCACCTACTCGATCGACCCGGCCGTGTTCGCCGACCACGACGGCGCGCATTACTTGTACTTCGGCGGGATCTGGGGCGGCCAGCTGCAGCACTACCGCGACAACGTCTACGACCAAACCAACCAGGAACCCGCAGACGACGCACCCGCACTCGGCCCACGCGTCGCACGCATGGGCGAAGACATGACCCAACTGGCCGAACCCACCCGCGAGATCGTCATCCTCGACGAACACGGCACCCCGCTACGCGCCGGCGACCATGCCCGCCGCTTCTTCGAAGGCCCCTGGGTGCATCACCACGCCGGCCGCTATTACCTGTCGTATTCCACCGGCGACACCCACCTGATCTGCTACGCCACCAGCGACACGCCGTACGGCCCGTTCACTTATCAGGGCGTGCTGCTCGCACCGGTGGTCGGCTGGACCACACACCACTCCATCTGCGCCTTCGAAGGCCAGTGGTATCTGTTCTATCACGACGCTGTTTTATCAGGCGGACAGACGCATCTACGCAGTATCAAAATGGCATCGCTGGAGCACGATGCGGATGGAAAGATCGCAACGATCTATCCATATGGGGAAGACGCGGTGTCGCCTTGGTGATGCGTCGTTGGGCAGCCTCTTCCCAAGATTCCATCAAGGCGTCATAGCGCGCCCGCCAGCACTGCACGAGAGAATCATCGCCAAGGTTCCAGGCGCGTCGTGGTCCTCATCGTCGAAACAACGCTCACGGCTTTCTGATCGCGCGTTTCATGCCGTCTGCGCAACTCTTGGGTCTCGCTCCTCAACGCTGCAATGACTTCTCGCACGGTACCGTCGTGCTACTGGCACACAGGGCCAGCTTGCGCCTGGGCCGGAACTGCATCGCATGGGGCTGCATCCAAGTGCATTGCAGCTACGTAGGCCATGTACGTGCTCTTTTGATGGAGGTTGCCATGCGACATCGTTCGATGCTGTTGTTACTGACGCTTGCGGTCTACGGGAGTGCTAGCGCAAGCGATTCACGCGCTGCACTGCCCCGCGCAGACACTGTTGACGTGCCACGCTTCATGGGCGACTGGTATGTCATCGCGCATATTCCTACCAGGCCCGAGCGCAAGGCCTACGATGCCGTCGAACGCTATGCGCTGCGACCGGATGGCCGCATCCAGACCACCTTCACCTTTCGCAAGGGCAGCTTCCAGGCGCCGCTCAAGTCCATGCATCCGATTGGCCAAGTTGCGAAGGAGGGCAATGGAGCGCTGTGGAGCATGCAGTTCCTCTGGCCGTTCAAGGCCGAGTACGTGATCGCCTGGCGGGATGCAGACTATGCGCAGACCATCGTGGCACGCAGCAAGCGCGATTACGTCTGGTACATGGCGCGTACTCCGCAGGTGTCCGATGCCGACTATCAGCAGGCTGTTAAACGTATCGCGGCAATGGGCTATGACGTGTCACAGCTGCGCCGCGTGCCACAGTCGCAGCGCTGATGCGGTAACAAGGGCCGATGCGGTAGAAAGGTGCGACGCGCATCAGCGATGCAGTATCTGCATCGCAGGCTCTCGCACACCGCCTGCGTTAGACGTTCTTTTCATCCGCAGAAAACTCCCATCCGTCATTCAAACCTCCTAACGGCTTGGCCTCTGTTGCCAACTCTTCCTCGAACGCCGAAATCGCTTTGTACGACGGGATCATGGTCGGATACACGGTCACGTCCATCGGAAACGCCGTGTTTTCTTCGTAATGGCAGCAACGCACTTTTTGCTCGAAGCGCAGCATCGTCACTGAGAACGCCAATGCCGATTCCTTCGTGGGGAAGACCACGGAGAACGCAATCTCTCGCGGCGTCGAAAGATCCACCCCTTGCTGGGCGATGTGCCAAAGGGTGTCGCCATTATCGTCTTTAGGGTACAGATCCGGATTTCGTTGCATGGTGGCTTCGGTCGTTGGCAGCCAGTTGGCCGAGGAAGAATCGTCGCGACGGGCTTGTGCGCGTGCTGATTGGGTAACGTTGCGAGCCAGACGTCAGTTCCTGGAGCCAGCCATTTTCCCGGTTTTCCACCACCCTGCTGAGGCGATGAAGTCGCCGCTCACGTGGCCGCGCGATGCGCGACCACCGAGACAGTTCACTGCACCCAAATCAAATTCATCAACTGCGGGTCCGCGGTGACCTTGACCAGCTTGCCGCTGGGGCCGAACTGCACCTGGTACTCGGAGAAGCTGTCGCGCCAGTAGCGCCACAGCGAGGCTTCCAGGTTGGGGTTCTCGCTGCTGATCGGGTAGCCGACTGCCATCAGGACCTGTTCGCGGGTCATGCCGCCGGTGAGCTTGCCATCGTTGATGGCTTGGCGAATCTTCGGCGGGAAGGTGGCGAGCTTGAGCTTGGGGTCGGCGGTGAGGATGTAGCGGGCGGCGAAGGCGGTGTTGTCCAGGTCGCGGCTGTAGTCGTTACCGATGGATTGCTTTTCGCCGGCGATCTTGAGGTTGACGCGGTTGCGACCGAAGCCGGTGACGCTGACCGGGGTGCCGACGGGGAGCACGCGCTTGCCATCTTCGGCGTAGTTGCTGTCGCTGATCCAGCTGCCGTCGGTGCGCAGGTTGCAGCACAGAAAGCCGTCGTACTTGGCGACGTCGGCGGCGGTGGCCAGGGTGGAGGCGGTGAGCAGGCTCAGGGCTAGCAGGGAAGAACGCAAACGCATCGTAAAGACTCCTTTCTCGACGGCCGTGGCCGCGCGGCAATGATGGGATCGGGCGCGCCGCCTTTTCCCCAACGGCGCGCTGGCATTGTCGCAGCCTCGGGCAGCTTGGCAAGCGCGGCGGGTGACGCGGCCGGCATCGGTTTGTGTATGCTCGGAGCCGTGGAAACCCTCTCACCCGCCGAGATTGCCGAGCAGATCGCCGAGTTGCGGCGCGCCCACCGCGCGTTGGACGAGGAGATTCAGCGCGTGCCCGCAAACATGGACGACGAGCTGCAGATGAAGCGCTTGAAGAAGCGCAAGCTGCATCTCAAGGACTGCATTACGCGGCTGGAGATGGAGCTGGTGCCTGACGAGCCGGCGTGAGGTTGGTGCGTGCGGCCGCTTGGGTTTGTTTTGCGGTTGTTGGTATCGGCATCGCAGTGACAGGCAGATGGGTCAGTCGGTGATGCAGGCAGGGTTGGTTTGATGGCAGCCGCCGGCTTGAGCTGAGGCGCGTCGGGTTGGTCGCTTGGGCCGTACCCTCACCCCAACCCCTCTCCCGGGGGGAGAGGGGCTTGATGTGCCGGCCTTGGAGAAACGCTCTCTTCGACCGATCTGGGTAACGAGTCCGGGCGCTTGTTCGCGTCAGCGGACGTGCGAGCGCCTCATCGCTTCTGCGCGTCAGGGGCCGACTGTCGTAAGACGACCCGAGCCGCCGTCATGAGCCTGCGCGTAGCAGCACCTTGCCACTGCGTCCCGGTTCGGCACTTGCTGCGGCGGCTTTGGCGGCATCTTCCAGATCGAACACGGCTTCAACGGGCAGAGCCAAGCTGCCATCGACGGCAGCCTTGAGTAGTTCGCCGATCATGCGGCGCTTGTCCTCGGGCTTGGTGGCGGCCGTGACCTTGCTGCCCCAGAAGCCGCGCACGCTGGCCTGCTTGAAGATCACATCGCCGCTGGAAATCTGCAGCGGCTCGCCGGTCATCGAGCCGAACGAAATCAGCTCGCCGCCTTCGGCCAGCAGCGCCATCAACTCGCCGGCCGCGCTGCCGGCCACCGAGTCGATGGCGCGCACGATCGGTGCGTCGCCGGCCAGCGCGCGCGCCTTGTCCTGCCAGCCTGCTTGCGCGGTGGAGATTGCGTTGCCGATGCCCAGCGCTTTCAGCTCGTCCACGCCGGCGTCGCGGCGCACCAGGTTGATCACGTTGATGCCGCGTGCGGCGGCGAGCATGGCCACGGTCTTGCCGACCGCGCCGTTGGCGGTGTTCTGCACGATCCAGTCGCCTTTTTTGACGTGCAAGGATTCGATCAGCATGAGGGCGCTCAGCGGCATGGCGATCAACTGGCAGTCGCGGTCATCGTCGAGTGCGTCGGGCAGCGGGACGACGCCGGAGGCGTCAGCAAGGAAGTATTCGGCCCAGCTTTCGTGCACGCCGGCTGCGACGACGCGTTGGCCGACCTGCAGGCCTTCGACACCTTCGCCGAGGGCGTCGATCACGCCCGCCGCTTCACTGCCGCCGATGGCCGGGAGTTCGGGCTTGTAGCCGTAGTTGCCGCGCACGGTCCACAGGTCGTGGTTGTGGATAGGCGAACGGCGCATGGCGATGCGGACCTGGCCTTTGCCTGGTTGCGGCATAGGCCGCTCGCCGAGTTCGAGCACCTGGGCGGGGTCACCGAATTGGGTGTGGATGGCTGCGCGCACGGAGGTCTCCTGCCGGGCACGCTCTTGCTGCGACGCGCCCGATCGTTGTGAAAGGTGGCGCGATGCTATCGGCAGGGCTGCAAGAGGGGGATGAAACGGACGGAACTGTTGTGTGAAGTTGTTGGCGTGCGCGAGTAGTGACGTTGGTCTGCTGCAGCGCTGGATGATTTGCGTGCTGGCCGACCCTCATCCGCCCTTCGGGCACCTTCTCCCGAGGGGAGAAGGAAAACGTCGCGCGTGTCTGCGCCTACCTACAAGTGCCCTGCCATTGGCCCACCCTTACGTACTGCCGGGAGACGATGGCGTTTGTACCGCCGCTTACTCAGCCGGCGGTGCCACCACATCCGGCTTTGCCGCTTCCGGGCTGACACGCTCGATGGTGTGCCGCAGCTCACGGCCCAGGATGAACTTGGCATCCTTGGCCCACGCATCCAGGCGCTCGTCGAACACCAGCTTGCTGTTCTCGTCCGGCCACACCAGACGCAGCTCGCGCAGTTTCTGGATGAAGCTGCGGAACAGGGTCTTGTCGAAGAACTCCGGGGCGGCCGGGGCGTACAACAGGCTCAGGCGTTGCGCGGCCTGTTGGCACAGGCTTTCCAGTTCGCCGGCGCCGAGCACGCCGGGGCCGTTCTTCACCAGCACCGAGATGGCGATGTAATAACGCTCGAACGCCTGCTGCAACGAGTGGCCGATCGCACGCAGACGGAACACTTCGTCGGTCTGCCCGGTGTTGCGGGTCAGCACGCCGCCATCGTCGTCGGCGACGTTGAGCAGCAGGCCCTCGCGCACGAACATGTCGATGGTCTGTTCGATGCGTTCGGCAAAGCGATCCTCGCTCCAGGGCAGGAACAACTCCGCCTGCAGGAACGGGTACACGGTGCGACCCAGCCGCAGCAGACCGGCACGGCTCATGCGGCGGTTGTTCTGGAAGCAGCACGCCACCCACGAAGACGCCGTAAACAAATGCAGCACGTTGTTGCGGAAGTAGCTCAGCAACACCGCGGTGTCGCCGCTGACGCTGAGCACATCGCCCAGCGGATGCGACACACGCGTGAGCACGTTGATCTCTTCGGCGTGGGTGATGATGCGCGCCGGGGTGTGCGGGGTGACAGTGACGCGGTCCGAATACGGCATCTCCGCCAGCAGCTTCTTGCACAACTCGATCTGCGCGATCAGGTCGGCCTCGCCCATCGCGTGCTTGGGCGTGGACAGCAGCGCCAGCGCCAGCAGGTTGATCGGGTTGACGTCGGCGGCGCAGTTGATGCGGGTCTGGATCTGGGTGGACAGCGTGTCCACCGCCGGCGCGAGCCAGCTGGGTTTTTCGTCGTCGGGCAGCGGTTGACCATCCCACTCCGGGGCGTGCTTGGCCAGCACGTCGTTGAGCGCGATCGGCTCGCCGAAGTTCACCACCACCTGGCCGTAGTTCTGCTTGAGTACTTTGGGAATCGACCACAGCAGGCCCCAGATGGATTCCTTTTCCTTCGGCCGGCCGGTGAGCTCGTCCAGATAGCTGTTGCCTTCCATCAGCTTTTCATAGCCGATGTAGACCGGCTGGAACAGCACCGGTTTGCGCGGCTGGCGCAGGTAGGCGCGCAGCGTCATCGCGATCATGCCGCCCTTGGGCTGCAGCAGACGCCCGGTACGCGAGCGCCCGCCTTCGACGAAGTATTCGATCGAATAGCCGCCGGCCACCAGTTGGGCGACGTATTCGCTGAGCACCGCCGAATACAGCGCGTTGCCGCGGATACTGCGGCGGATGAAGAACGCGCCGCCCTTGCGCAGCAGCGTGCCGACCACCGGCAGATTGAGGTTGATGCCGGCCACGATGTGTGGCGGCACGATGCCGCGCTCGTACAGCAGGTAGCTCAGCAGCAGGTAATCCATATGGCTGCGGTGGCTGGGCACGTAGACCACTTCGTGCCCGGGCGCGGCCTGCTTGAGCTTGTCCAGGTGATGCACCAGCACGCCGGCGTAGATGCGGTTCCACACGTGGGTGAGCAGGAAGCTGGCCGAGCGCACCACCGGGCTGGAATAGTCGGCGGCGATTTCCCAGGCATAGGCATGCGCCTTGCGCCAGGCATCCACCGGCTTGGAGTTGTCGCGCCTGGCCTGGGTGGCGATGGCCTCGCGCACCGAGTCGGCGGCCAGCACCTGGTCCACCAGCAGGCGGCGGGTGGACAGATCCGGCCCGATCACCGCCTCGCGGATACGCCGGAAATGCGTGCGCAACACGCGCTGCAATTTGCGCAGGGTGCGCTCGGGCGGCAGCCCCTCGGCCATGGTCTGGCGCAGCGAGATCGGCGGGGCGAAGCGCACGATGGTGGTGCGGCCATTGAGCAGCACCGCCAGCAGGCGCCGGAAGCGGCCGACCAGCGCCCAGTTTTCCGAAAACAGCACTGCGAACCAGCCGCTCTGCTTGTCGGGCGCACGGCCGACGAAGATCGACACCGGCACCAGATGCACGTCCAGGTCGTCGCGCACGCGGTGCGCCTGCAGCAACTTGGCCAGCGAGTCGGAATGGGTCTTACCGCCGCGCTGCTCGGGGATCAACGAATTGCTGCTGCTGCGCCGAGACAGCGCCAGGTAGGCGCGCTTGCGCTGCAGCGGGTCGCCCGGCAGCGGCACCAGTGGCGAGGGCAGGCCGGCCTCGCGGCAGGCCTTGTCCAGGATCAGGGCGCTGGACAGGCCGTAGTCCTCCAGCACGTAGACCACGGGCGTGCCGTCGTCGTAGCGGGCGGGTTGGTCCGGTTCGATGGTCAGGCTCAGCCACGGGTCGGCCAGCCGGCCGAGCAGGCGCGCCCACCACGGGCGTTTGGCGTTACGGGCGGCCGCGTACACCGGCGCTGCAGGCGGCGGCGTGTCTGCGGCCGATGGCGACGACGACGCGGCGGGCGGCAGCACCACCGCGCTCGCGCCGCTATCGGCTGCGGCAGGACTGGGCGGGGCGGGCTGGCCGTCCGGGAACGGCAGGGGATTTTGTTCTGGCATCACGGTCATTATCGCCCAGCCGGGCGTTGCCCGGTGGCGGCGGGCGGGGCGGGCGCGGCCGGCGGGGTGTCGGGCGCTGCAGCGGCGTCGGGTAGGGGCGCGGCCGGCGCGGCGCTGAGTAGCGCCTGCACCTCGTCCTGGGTCTGCTGCGGGTACCAGTGGCCTTCGCGCTTGAGCAGGGCGATGGTGAGGTCGATGTCATGCGCAGCCAGGGGATAGCGCAGCCGCACCTGGGCGCGCTCGCCCTCCTGTTTGATCAAGCCGGTGCGCAGCGCATCCAGGCTGGTGTCCAGCGACAGGCCGTAGCGCTCCAGCACCTGCTTGGCCGCTGCCCAGAACGGCCCCAGCCGGCGCAGGCTCTCTTCCATCCCCAAGCGCTGCAGATCGGCGTCCGAGCCGATGCCGGTGGCGCGGGCGGCAGTCACCAGGTCGGTGATGCTGGCCTTGGCGCGGGCGCGATCGGCCAGCGGCGCGGTCGCGGCCCAGGCGCTCAGGGCGTCGACCAGTTGCACGTAATGCGCGCGCTGCTCGGGCTGGTAGTCGTTGCGGCTGCGCAGGTATTGCACGCCGAACTGGCCCAGCGACTGCGCGGCCTGGCGGATGCCCTGCGCCTGCCCGGCCAGTTGCGCATCGAAGGCCTGTTGCAGCTGGCGTTCGGCACCGGGCGCCGACAGCGTGCCGAGCAGGTTGCCCACCTCACTGGGCAGCGGCAGCTCGGTCAGCGGCCAGCGGCTGGCACCGCTACGCCAGGCCGCTTCCAGCTGGGTGTACTGCGCAGGCGTGACCCGGATCCGCGCATAGGCAACCAGATCGTTGCGCCGCAATGGCGTGGTCATCGACTGCATCGCCGCTGCCGGCTCGGCGGTGGCGCCGGGCAAGGCAGCGGCGGTGTCGCTGCGCTGGCAGCTGCTGGCACATAGCGCCGCCAGCAGCACCCACGCGATGGACTGGAACCGGCCGGCGCGGACGGTGGATAGCGACATGCGCACGATGTTCCCCTGATCGATCGGCGCATCTTGCTGTCTGAATGCGTTGGCGGCAAGGCGCGCGACAACCGTGCGCTCGGGTACGGTGGAAAACGTTAGATTTTCGTAGTTCCAGGCATGTTGTCGTCCAGTGTCCGACATTGACCGCTGTTGTCTTCTCCGGACAAACTTGTCCAGGCATCTGCTCCGAGCCCTTGTGCCGCCTGCGTTTGCTGCAATGCTGCAGCGCATCATGTAAGCGCTTGCAGTTCCTGCTAGCGTGCGCGCCATCTCGTTCTGAGATCGCCATCGGTCGGGGCCGATGTCATCCATGTGCATGTGTGGCACGAATGTTCTGCGCCAGCGGACCATGCGCCCTGACCCGGCGCGCGGCGCCAGGCGCGTTGTTTTGGGGAGTGCGAGAGCATGAGTCGACCAAGGTCCGAAGGCGGTAGCGTCACCATCAAGGATGTCGCGCGCGAAGCGCAGGTGTCTGTGGCCACGGTCTCGCGCACCATGAACGGGCATCAGCACGTGGCCGAGTCGGTGCGCGAACGCGTGTTGCAGGTCGCCCGTGCGCTGCACTACATCCCGCATCACGCCGCGCGCAGCTTGAGCAGCCGTCGCACCCACACCATCGGCGTGGTGTTGCCGGATCTGCATGGCGAATTCTTTTCCGAATTGATCCGCGGCATCGACCAAGTCGCACGCGAGCAGGGCTATCACCTGCTGGTGTCCAGCTCGCACGGCGATCCGCAGGCGCAGCGCAAGGCGCTGGAACGCCTGCCCGGGCGCGTGGACGGGGTGGTGGTGATGTCGCCTTCGCTGGGCGACTCCGGCGTGCACGAAGATGCGCTGCCCGGCGGGCTGCCGGCGGTGCTGCTCAACTGCGCCGGCACGGCCAGCCAGCGCCCGGTGCTCAACGTGGACAACTACGGCGGCGCGCGGACGATGACGCGGCATCTGCGCGACAGCGGCCATCGCCGCATCGCCTTCATCGCCGGGCCGGCCGACAACTTCGATGCGCACGAGCGTCTGCGCGGCTACCGCGACGAGCTGGCGCTGGATGCGCAGGCGCAGCCGTGGGTGCTGCCGGGCAACTTCGATGAAGAATCCGGCTACCGCGCCGGCCAGACGCTGGCGCAGGACACGCGCCCGGATGCGGTATTCGCGGCCAACGACATGATGGCGCTGGGCTGCCTGTTCGCGCTCGGCCATGCCGGGCTGAAGGTGCCGCAGGACATCGCGCTGGCCGGCTTCGACGACGTGCCGATGGCGCGCTACGTGCTGCCGGCGCTGACCACCATGCGGGTGGATATCGCCGGGCTGGGCGCGCGTGCATTGCAACTGTTGCTAGGTCAGCAATTGGTCGATGCGCCTGCACCGCCCACCGATGCCGCCCCGCCGGCGTTCTCCGAAATGGTTCCCGAATTGATCGTGCGCGCTTCCAGCGCGCCGCGTGCTGCGCCTCCTACCTGAGACGCGCCACCGCGCTTTGCTGAGCTTGTGTTGCTTGCAGTCCCCGCAGTTGTTGCCCGCTGTCCCGCTTTACGTAATACCGACGCGCCAGCCACTCCGCTGGTTCGCGCTTTACCCCTGGGAGGGGGAAAGTCATGAAGCATTACCGCACTGTCTCCACCCTGCCGGCGCGCAGCCTGTTGTGCTGCGCCCTGGCCGCCTCGTTGCTGGCCAGCACGCCAGCCATGGCCCAGTCCAGCAACGCGACGTTGCGCGGCCAGGTCGCCTCGGCACAGGCCGGCACCACCGTGACCGCGACCAATGTCGCCAACGGCGCCGTCCGACGCGTGCCCACCGGCGCCGACGGTAGCTACGCGCTGGTCGGCCTGCCTCCGGGCACCTACAAGGTGGACGCCGGCCCCGGCAGCGAGCAGACCGTGACCTTGTCGGTGGCCTCGTCGGTCACCTTGAACCTGGGCGGCGCGGCGGCAGCCGCACCTGCCGGCGATGCGACGACGCTGGACGCGGTGCAGGTCACCGCCACCACGCTGCAGGAGGTCAAGACCTCTGAAGTGGGCACCAACGTGTCGCTGAAGCAGATCAGCACCGTGCCGCAGCTGACGCGCAACTTCCTGGAGTTCGCCGACACCGTGCCGGGCATGCAGTTCGAGACCAACTCCAACGGCAACAGCCAGATCCGCGGCGGCGCGCAGGGTAGCTCGGCGGTGAACGTCTACATCGACGGCGTTGGCCAGAAGAGCTACCTGTTCGGCGGCGTGTCCGGCCAGGAGCAGAGCGCGGGCAATCCGTTCCCGCAGCTGGCGATCGGCGAGTACAAGGTCATCACCTCCAACTACAAGGCCGAGTTCGACCAGGTGGGTTCGGCGGCGATCGTGGCCTCGACCAAGTCAGGCGGCAATGAATTCCACGGCGAGATCTTCGGGCGCACCAGCAATACCGATTTCCGTGCGCGCCAGGCCGATGAGCGCGCCGGCGCACCCAATGCCGACGGCAACAAGCGCAAGACCCACCAGGACGAATACGGTTTTGCGCTGAGCGGGCCGATCGTGCAGGACAAGGCGCATTTCTTCTTCAGCTACGAAGGCAAGGGCTTCGAGGTCTCGGCCGATCCGGTGGCCGTGCCCGATCGTTTCAGCGCGCTCAGCGACGACCTGCCGGCCGGCGTGCGGAGCCGGCTGGGCTCGGTGACCCGTCCGTTCAACGAAGACCTGTATTTCGGCAAGGTGGACTGGGACATCGGCGAGAACGACCGCCTGGAACTCACAGGCAAATACCGCGACGAAGAAAGCCGCGACAGCGTCGGCGGCCAGACCACCGCAATCGCCTCCAAGATCAACCTCAACACCGAAAAACGCTTCGACCTGCGCTGGCAGCATTACGGCGAGCGCTACGTCAACGAAGCACGCGTGTCCTACGAGGACGTGTTGTTCAATCCCACCGCCTACACCGTGGGTAGCCAGACCGTGTACACGCGCGGCATCGCCGAAGACGACGTGCTGCTCAACGACGGTGCCACCAGCGGGTTGGCGATCCAGCGCAAGGGCCAGAAAGGCCCCAGCTTCCAGAACGACCTGACCTTCAACAATCTCGAGTGGCACGGCAATCACGTCATCAAGATGGGCGTGAAGTACAAGGAAGTGGAGCTGACCCAGAGCGAGAATTCTGCGGCCAATCCGTCCTTCTACTACGCAGTGGGCGATGGCGTCGGTACCGCCGCCATTCCGTATCAGGTGCGCTTCAACCTGCCGTTCGCCGGCGCCGCGCCGTCGGTGACCACCACCAGCAAGCAGCTGGGCCTGTACATCCAGGACGATTGGGACGTCAACGACAAGCTGCAGTTGAATATCGGCGTGCGCTGGGATGGCGAAAAGATTCCCTCGTACCTGGACAACGTGACCCCGCCGGAAGTGGTGGCGGCCTTGAACGGCCCCGGCACCGATCCAGCCGTGAGCGCCACCTACGCCGAGCAATTGGCCAAGGGCGGGGTGAACATCAACGACTACATCAGCAACGGCCGCAATCGCAAACAGGACAACAATAATTTCGCGCCGCGGCTGGGCTTTTCCTACGACTTCCGTGGCGACGAGTCGCTGGTGCTGTTCGGTGGTGCCGGCCGCAGCTATGACCGCAACCTGTTCGACGTGATGGGCCTGGAGCAGATCAAATCCGCGCTGGCGCAGTACACGATCCGCTTTGCCGGCCCCACCGGCTGCATCCCTGCGCCCGGCACCTGCGCGCCCTTCGATCCGGCCTTTGTGAGCAACCCGGATAGCCTGGGCAACCTGGTCGATGCGCGCGTGCGCAACGGCGAGATCAATCTGCTCAACAACGATCTGAAGACGCCGTATGCGGACCAGTATTCGCTGGGCTTGCGCACTCAGCTGGGCGACTGGAACACCTCGGCAACGGTGTCGTATATCCACAGCAAGGATGGTTTCATCTTCACCCTGGGCAACCGCTATGCCAACGGCGAGTTCTTCCAGAACGGCGGCCAGGCATTCGGACAGACGCCCCAGGGCTTCGGCAACCTGATCATCGGCAACAACGGCGTGGAGACCAAGACCGGTCAGTTGCTGCTATCGGCGGACAAGGCCTATACGCAGGAAAGCGGCTGGGGCCTGACCGCGGCGTACACCTTCTCGCGTGCGCGCGGCAATCGCGGCAACGACGATCGCTACGGCTTCGATGCGGCCACCATCGCCGACTATCCGTTTCTGGACCTCAACGCGGTGCCGCGTCATCGCCTGGTGCTTACCGGCATCTACGATCTGTTCTGGGGCATCAGCGGCTCGGCCAAGCTGACCCTGGCCACGGTGCCGCCGCGCAACGAGGCGATCTCCTACGACCAGTATGGTGGCCCGAATTCGGACAATATCCGCGTGGTCTCGGTGGATGCGCCCGGTGGCAAGTTCATCGCCGGCGGCGACATCTTCGGCACCCGCCAGCTGGATCTGTCGTTGTCCAAGGACATGCACATCACCGACGCGGTCACCGTGCAGGTGCGCGGTGATCTGATCAATGCGCTGAACTTCCGCAACTACGATCAGTACAGCATCGATTGGGGCACTGCCGGTACCTACGACCCGCGCGTGAGCATCAACCAGTACGGGGCGATGTCCACCCCGCCCCGCACCTTGTTCATGAGCGCACGCATCATCTGGTAACGGCTGGCTGGACGGCGCCCGGTGCCTCGGCACCGAATGCCGTTGGTTACCAGACCCGTCGTCGATCACTGCACGGCCCCATTGCACTGGGGAGGGGCCGCCTGCAGGTGTCATGCAGTTTGCTTATCGGCAGTGTGTCCACGCAGCGCGTTGCTTGATGCGAGCGATGCTGCAGGCAACACGCTTCCTTCGCGATCGTTTTTTGTTGTGTTTGCAGTCTCTGCTGTCTGTTGCCGCTGTACCCGTTCCGTCCACACCAAGCACCAACCTGACGCGCCAGTCACTTCACTGGTTCGCGCTTTACCCCTGGGAGGGGGAAAGTCATGAAGAATCACCGCACCGTCTCCACCCTGCCCGCACGTAGCCTGTTGTGCTGCGCCCTGGCTGCCTCGTTGTTCGCCACCACCCCGGCCATGGCCCAGTCCAGCAACGCCACGTTGCGCGGCCAGGTCGCGTCCGCGCAAAGCGGCAGCGAGGTCGTCGTCACCAACCTCGCCACCGGCTCGGTGCGACGCGCACCGGTCAATGCCAACGGCAACTACACCATCGTCGGTTTGCAGCCGGGCACCTACAAGGTTGAATCCAACGGTGCCAGCCGCACGGTGACCCTGTCGGTGGCCTCCAGCGCCACTGTCGATCTCGGCACGGAGGCGGCGGCAGCGCCGGCCGGCGATGCGACCACGCTGGAGACGGTGACGGTCAGCGCGCCGATGATTCGCGACGTGAAAACTTCGGAAGTGGGCAACACCGTGTCGCTGCGCCAGATCCAGCAGCTGCCGCAGGCCACGCGCAACTTCCTGGAATTTGCCGACACCGTGCCGGGCATGGTGTTCACCATCGACCAGGACGGCAACACCAAGTTGCGCGGCGGTGCATCCAACGCCAGCTCCAGCAATCTGTACATCGATGGCGTGAGCCAGAAGAGCTACGTCTCCGGCGGCGGCATTGCCGGCCAGGACGAGACCCAGGGCAATCCGTTCCCGCAGTTGGCGATCGGCGAATACAAGGTCATTACTTCCAACTACAAGGCCGAGTACGGCCAGATCAGCGGCGCGGCCATCACTGCGGCAACCAAGTCCGGCACCAACGAGTTCCACGGCGAGGCGTTCTACCGCTTCACCAATCAGGACCTGCGTAAAGAACGCCCGGACGAAGCCGATGGCAAGGTCGATTCGCAGACCAAGGAATACGGGTTTGCGATCGGCGGACCGCTGATCCAGGACCGCATGCATTTCTTCTTCGCCTACGAAGGCAAGGACAACGTCGCGCCCAAGAGCGTGCAACCCAGTGCCGAAGCGACGCCCTTCATCGGGCTGTTGCCGTCGAACCTGCGCGATCAATACGGCGCGTCGAACATGCCGTTTAGCGAGGACCTGTACTTCGGCAAGATCGACTTCGAACCGACCGACAACGATCGTATCGAATTGGCCACGCAGTACCGCGACGAAACCCAGGTCAGCAACGTGGGCGGCCAGAACGCGCCCGACCGCGCCGTGGACAAGGTCAACAAGGACAAGCGCACCAGCCTGCGTTGGCAGCACAGTGCCGATGGCTGGTTCAACGAAGCCATCCTCACCACCGAGGATTCGCGCAATCTGCCGACGCCGCGCGGCGTGGGCAATGGTTCGATCTACACCTACATCGATCGCACCCAGGCCGACCCGCGCCAGTGGGTGTTTCTCAATACCGGCGCCGCCAGCGGCGAAGACTTCAAACTGCGCAGCCAGAAGGGCTGGTCGTTCCAGAACGACCTGACCTTCAATGCGCTGGAGTGGCACGGCGAGCACACCATCAAGACCGGCGTGACCTACCGCGACATCAAGCTGACCTCGCGCGAATCCAGCTCGCTCAATCCGCAGTTCAGTTATGAAGTCGGCCAGAACGGCGTGGCGCCGGTGCCGTTCCAGGTGCGCTATATCCGCGCGTTCGACAATCCCGGCCAGTTGCCTGTGGTCGAATCGCCGTCCAAGCAGTACGGCATCTATCTGCAGGACGACTGGGCCGCCACCGACAAGTTGATGATCAACATCGGCGTGCGCTACGACTATGAAGACACCCCGGCCTATACGGACTTCGTGACCTCGCAGCCGTTCGTGGATGCGCTGTATTCCGACGACCCGGCCAACCCCGGTCAGCCGTGGGCCAACCGCCTGCTGCCCAGCGGCGTCAACGTGGCCGATTACATCAGCACCGGTAACAACCGCAAGAACTTCAAGGACGCCTGGGCGCCGCGTCTGGGTTTCTCGTACGACCTGTTCGGCGATGAGGCGGCGGTGATCCACGGCGGTGCAGGTCGTTCCTACGACCGCAATCTGTTCGAGCAGCTGGCGCTGGAATCGGTCAAGGCCGCGCTGTCACCGGTGGTGGTGTACTTCAGCGATGCCGCCAGCGGCCAGGGCTGCTTCCGCACCGACCGTGTCTGCGCCCCATGGAATCCGGCGTTTCTCAACGGTATCGATCAGCTCAATACGATCGATGGCACCAACGACAGCTCCGAGCTTTTCATGTTCAAGAACAAGCTCAAGACCCCGTACAGCGACCAGTACAGCATCGGCATCAGCAACCAGGTTGGCGACTGGCTGACCGATGTCACCTTCCAGCGCATCCCGTCTTACGACGGCCTGGTGATGAGCCTGGTCAACCGCTATCCGAACGGCGCGTATTTCGACGCCAACGGTGGCGTACCGTGGGGCGAGCCGGTGCCCGGCTATCGCAATACCATCATCGGCGACAACGGTCTGGAGCAGCGCAGCAGCCAGGTCTTGCTGTCGGCCGAAAAGCCGTACACCAAGGAATCGGGTTGGGGCTTGAACCTGGCGTACACGCATACCAGCGCGCGCCAGAACCGCAACATCGACGAGCCGTTTGCGTTCGACAAGGCCACCATCCGCGACTACCCGTTCGTGAAGTCCGATGCGGCCTCTGCGCATCGCTTCGTGGCTTCCGGCTCGCTGGATGGTCCGTGGGGCGTCACCTTCGGCGCCAAGCTGGTGTTGGCCACGCCGGAGCCGATCAACACGATCGCCTGCTACGGCTTCACCGATCCCGATGGCGGCACCTGCCAGCAGGTCGGCGTCGTCCCGCCGGGCAACGGCAAGTTCCTGCTGGGCGGCAAGATCTGGGGTTATCGCACCGTCGATCTGCAGGCCACCAAGGACTTCACCGTGGCTGGCGACTTCAAGCTGACCGCACGGGTCAACGTGCTCAACGCGTTCGACTTCAAGAACTTCACTCAGTACGAATACAACAGCTTCGGCAGCAACGGACGGCTTGAGCCGGACATCACCGTGGTCAACAACGGCGAGATCAGCTACGTGCCACGCAGCGTGATCTTCGAGGTGGGCGCAAAGTTCTGATTCATCGCAACGTGCACGCGCATGCAGTTGGATGCGCGTGAGTCGAACGGGGCCGATTGGCCCCGTTCGCCTATCAGTCACTTACTCATTGCAGGACCGGAACCCGATGATCCCCGCCCCGCTTCGCAACATCGTCATCGTCGGTGGCGGCACCGCCGGCTGGATGGCGGCCGCCGCCTTCGCGCGCGTGCTTGGCCCTGGCTTCAACGTGCAGCTGATCGAATCCGAGCAGCTCGGCACCGTGGGCGTCGGCGAGGCCACCGTGCCGCATATCAAGGCCTTCAACAATCTGCTCGGCATCGACGAAGCCGAGTTCGTGCGACAGACCCAGGGCAGCTTCAAGCTCGGTATCGAGTTCGTCGACTGGCAGCGGCCCGGCACCTCGTACATCCACGGCTTCGGCACTCAGATCGGGCATCCGCTCGGGCTGCTGCCGTTCCATCAGTACTGGATCAAGCAACACTTGCGCGGCAAGGCGCAGCCGCTAGGCGCGTACACGCTCAATACCGTGGCCGCCGTGCGCGGCAAGTTCATGACCTCGGCCGGCGATGTACCGGCCAACTCGCCGCTGGCCAATATCGCCTACGCGTATCACTTCGATGCCTCGCACTACGCGCGGTTTTTGCGCGGCTATGCCGAACAGCGCGGCGTCACGCGTATCGAAGGCCTGGTCGAACAGGTGCAGCTGCATCCGGACACCGGCCATGTGCAATCGCTGCAGCTGGCGTCCGGGCAAGTGGTCAGTGGCGACTTGTTTATCGACTGCTCCGGCTTCCGTGGGTTGTTGATCGAAGAAGTGCTGCACACCGGTTACCACGACTTCACCCATTGGCTGCCCTGCGATCGCGCACTGGCGGTGCCGTGCGAAAACGTCGGCCCGCCCACGCCGTACACGCGCTCCACCGCGCGCGCGGCCGGCTGGCAGTGGCGCATTCCGCTGCAGCACCGCACCGGCAACGGCTATGTCTATTCCAGCGAGCACATCAGCGACGACGAAGCCGCCGCCACGCTGCTCGCCAACCTGGATGGCAAAGCGCTGGCCGATCCGCGCCCGCTGCGCTTCACCACCGGGCGGCGCAAGCAGTTCTGGAACCGCAATGTGGTGGCGCTGGGCCTGGCGAGCGGCTTTCTGGAGCCACTGGAATCGACCAGCATCCATCTAATCCAGGCCGGCATTTCTCGGCTGCTGGAATTGTTTCCGCGCGAGGGCATCAGCCCGGTGTTGGTGCAGCGCTACAACGACCGGCTGGCGTTCGAGTTCGACCGCATCCGCGATTTCCTGGTGCTGCATTACCACGCCACCGAGCGCGACGACAGCGCGTTCTGGCGCCACTGCCGCACCATGCAGATCACCCCGGAACTGCAATTCACCCTGGACCTGTTCCGCGACAGCGGGCGCTTCTACCGCAATGCCGAGGAAATGTTCGCCGAGATCAGCTGGGTGCAGGTGATGGTCGGCCAGGGCGTGCTGCCGCAGGGCTACCACCCGCTGGTGGACCAGGTGCCCGACCGCGATGCAGAAGGATTTCTGGCGAGCATCGCGCAGACCATCGGCCACTGCGTGGATGTCATGCCCAGCCACCAGCAGTTCATCGATCGCTACTGCAAGGCGGCGGCGGCGCGTTGAGCGATTGTTCGACGCCGCAGTCGCCGCACTCGCCAATCTGCAGGCAAAAAAAAGGATCGGGCACAAGGCCCGATCCCTTCGAAAACCGGGACAAGCCCGGTGGACAATGAGTGGCACAGCTTCCGACTGACATCGGACGAGGGCATCGTACGCAGCCCTTAACGTTAAAGCAACACTTTAATTCTACCGAATTAACTTATTGATTTTATTGACCAGCGGATCCCATCAGGCGCCTCCACTACGCCTGGCGCTGCCCCAATGCCTTACGAATCTCAGCCTGGATCGCATTCGCCGCCGCCGCCGGATCGGCAGCCAGGCGAATCGGGCGGCCGACCACGATGGCATCGGCGCCATCGTTGAACGCCTGCGCTACGCCCACGGTGCGCTGCTGGTCGTCGCCGACCGGGCCGCCGGGGCGGATGCCGGGGCAGACGATCGAAAACGCAGCGCCGGTGGCGCGGCGGATCGGGCCGGCTTCCTGGCCGGAGGCGATCACTCCATCGATGCCGGCGGCCTGGGCGGCCAGCGCGCGCTCCACCACCACCTCCACCGGTTCGCGGTCGATACCCATCGCGGCCAGGTCCGGCCGGCCCATCGAGGTCAGCACGGTCACCGCCAGCAAGCGCATGTCGCCGTGGTTGGCCTCGGCGGCGGCCTGCAGCATGCCCGCGTGCCAGCCGTGCACGGTGCAATAGCTCACCGGCCACTGCGCCAGGCGGCGGATGGTGCCGGCCACGGTGGCGGGGATGTCGAAGAATTTCAGGTCGACGAACACACGCTTGTTGCGCTTGGCCAGCGCATCGAGCACGTGGAAGTACTCGCCGGAGGCCAGCAGCTCCATGCCGATCTTGTAGAACGCTACCGACTCGCCCAGCCGGTCCACCCAGGCGATCGCCTCGTCATGGCTGGGCACATCCAGCGCGAAGATCAGCCGCTCGTGCGCGGCCAGCGGCAATGGTGCGCGGCTCATCGGGCCACCTCCAGCGCGGCGCGCTTGGCGTCGTGGCGCTGCTGCCAGGGCTGGCTGAAGTCGTTGTTGAACTGCGCCGGCTCCCAGCCGCCGTAGCTGGGGTTGGGCAGCATCCACCAGCGCTCGCCGAACCAGTCGTGATATTGCTGCAGCAACGCGCCACGCGCCTGGCTGGTGTTGGCGGTGACTTGCACAAAGTCGCCCAGCTGGTCGCCGAACTGCATCAGCACGCGGTACTTCTGCCCGGCCAGCTGGCGGCGGCAGTTCTTCTCGCTGCCGTTCTGCTCGCAGCCCTGGACCACCGTGCCCAGGCCCAGAAACACGCTGTCATCGGCCACCGGCAGCCCGACGCTGCGCAGGTTGGCCAGCGTGGCGTCCTTGAGATGCACGGCGCGGTTGGAGATATAGATCAAGGTGATGCCGCGGGCGTTGGCCGCCTTGGCAAAATCCACCACGCCGGGAATCGCGGCGGCCTTCTTCTCGGCCACCCACTGGTCCCAACTCAGCTCGTCGTATTCCTTGCCATCGCGCAGCAGGCGCGCCTGGTAGGGCGAGTTGTCCAGCACGGTCTCGTCCACGTCCAGCACCACCGCCGGCTTCAGGCCGGTGGCGGCATTGCCGCGCTCTTCGGGCACCAGCGCGTCCCAGTTGGGCTGCTTCAGCGCAGCGTCCAGCTTGTCGGCGGCGGCGCGGTAGGTCTGCTCGGCCACGGCGCGGTATTCCTCCGAGCGCTGCATCCACAGCACCGCGTTGAGATTGTCGTCGCCGGCCGGTGCGGTGGTGGCTGCGGGTTGCGTGGCGGTCTTGGCGGCGGCGCTGGCAGCCGCATTGGCGGACACGGCGGCACCCTGCGCACGCTGGGCCAACTCCTTGTCGCTGGGCTTGCAGGCGCTCAAGGCCAGCACGGTGCAGGCGAGCAGGGACAACGGTGCGTAAAACGAGGGGCGCATGGCATCCACCAGAACAGGAGCGGCAATGAAGTCGGCGATTTTAGCGGGTTCGTGTGCCGACGCTTCCATCGCACTGCTGGCAGCACCCGCGAGCAGGATCGGTATGCTTGCGGGCTGATCGCCCCCGGAGTCACCCATGACAGACGCACCTACCCCGCCCGTCCTCGATACCGCCCAGGCCCGCGTGCTCGGCTGCCTGATCGAAAAAGAGGCGACCACGCCGGATGCGTATCCGCTCACGGTCAACGCCGCGCAGGTGGCCGCCAACCAGAAGACCGCGCGCGAGCCGGTGCTGAATCTGCAGACCGGCGTGGTGCATCACGCCTTGCGCCAGCTGGAAACGCTGGGCCTGGTACGCCAGCAGTTTTCCTCGCGCGCCGAACGCTACGAACACCGGCTGGGCAGCGTGCTGGATCTGACCCGGCAACAAGTGGCCGTGATCGGCCTGCTGCTGTTGCGCGGCCCGCAGACGCTGGGCGAGTTGTATGCACGCAGCGAGCGGCTGGTGCGTTTCAACGATGCCGACGACGTGCGCCACCATCTGGACCGGTTGATCCAGCGCAACCTGGCCGTGCAGCTGCCGCGTGCCAGTGGCCAGCGCGAGGAGCGCTATGCGCATCTGCTCAGTGGCGAGCTGGACGTGGAAGCCCTGCAGGCTGCGGCTGCGCGTGCCGCACCGAGTTCGCGCAGCAGCGCCGACAGCAGCGAGCTGGAAGCACGCGTGCAAAGCCTGGAAGCCACCGTTGCCGAACTGCAGGATGCGTTGGCCGCAGTGCAGGCACGCCTGGAGGCGGCTGGCGCCTGAGGGCGCTGTTCTGCTGTCGGAGATGTCCACTTCACTTCGCCGCCCCTCATCGGACCGCACCCCCCGCAACGACCGGCAAGGTCGACAGACGACGTCCTTGCCGAGTGGTGATGGCGCACCTTGCGGCCGCCCGCTTAGGTCGGCGTATCCACCTCGTCCCAATCGGCGTCTTCGAAGTGCAGCAGCCAGTTGAGAGTGTAGTGACGCTCGTAGACCACGCCGGGCACGATGCCGGCCGGTGGCGGTTGCTGGGTCTGGCCGGCCTGGCGCACCGCCCAGTGCAGGCGCAAGTGCCGGTCCAGCGCATCCAGCAGTTCGGGCACTTGCCGTAGCGTCAGCGACGGCCGCGTCGCGGCTTCGGCATGTTCCAGCGCGCGCTGGGCAGCCGAGGGCACATCGCACAGGTCGGTTGGCTCCGGCAGCGCGTCGGCCAGCCCCAGGGCCCACTGCAGCACGGCCAGGCTCTCGTAGCGCCAGCCGAAGTTGGCGAGCTGCTGCGGCTCCGGCGCGGGTTGGGAAAAGAAGGTACGTTCCTGCGGCGACAGCGCGGCCCCCAGGCCCGGCAGACGGGTTTCAACTTCGTCCAACGATGGTGGTGCATCGCCAGAGGCCAGAATCTCCGCACGCAAGGCCACCGCAAACAACGCCAGCATCCGTTGTGTCACCGCTGCGCTATCGCGCACCCGCGCTTCGGCCTCGCCGGGCACCGGCGGCAAGCTGGGCGGCACGCGGATGCCTTGCGCGGTCAGCCGGGCCAGTTGCTGCGCACGCCGCTCCAACGCATCCGGCGGATACGGCACCTGCGCCTCATCGTCGATCGCCGGCTCGCCCTGGCTGATCAGCACCCGCCCGTGCGGGTCGCGCACGCTGCCGTCGGCCAGAAAACATACCGCGTTGGCCTGCTCGGCCCACTGCGCCAATTCCCCGAAAGCCGCGTCGTCGACCTCGAAGGTGAAGTGCTGACGCACCCGCTGCACATGCCGCATCAGGTGATAGCGCGCCTGGGTCATCTGGCCGTCGCCGGCCTGATTCACGTAGCCGACAAAACCATGCAGATGCGTCGCCAGTTCCGGATCGGCGTGGTCGCGGTGCTGCACGGCGGTACGCGGCAGAAAATCCGGCCACACCGGGTCGCGCAGGGTGGAATAGGCGTTGACCAGCAATGGCATGCGGGTGTCCTTGTTGGGGTGACGAACAAAACTACCGCGCTCACCATCAGGCGGGCGTCATCGGTGTTCGGTCCCTTATGTACCCCTCGTACGCTGCGGTTGCTCCGCGCTGTCCGCGCCGAGCTGACGAACACTCGCCAGGTTTTGTTAGCCACTTTTGGCCGTGAGATAAGCCGGCAGGGTGCCGGAGGCACGCTCAGCTGTCCATGCCGGCGGGCGCAAGATCGATCGTGTAATACAGCACCGGATCGGCCTCCTGGCTCAGCACCCGCAGGCCTTGCCGCTGCAATCCGAGTGTTTCCAATGCGCGAATCGAGTCGGCATTGTCCGGCGACACGATCGCGCACAGCTGCGACAACCCCAGCACATCGCGTGCATAGGTCAGCACCGCCCGTCCTGCCTCGGTCACATAACCCTTGCCTCGGTACACAGGCAACAGCGCGAACCCGATATGCGGCACCGGCAAGGTATCGCGGCACAGCAGACCCAAGGTGCCTGCAAACGCGCCCTCGCGCGTCTCCACCGCCCAGTGCGCGAAGCCGTGTGTCTCCTGATGCGCCTGTGCCCACTCACGCAGATGATCTCGCGCCTGCTCGCGCGTGCGCACGCCGCGATCGTTGATGCCGGCGATAAAACCGGGGTCATTGACCAATACCAATATCGCATCGGCATCGCGCTCGGGATCGAGCGTGCGCAGGCGCAAACGAGCGGTTTCGATCACAACAGTCACGGCACACTCCGGCATCGGGAAAAACCAGACTGCCGTGCAGGCCTGTCGCTGGCAAGCCTGCGCATGCGCAACAACCGCTAGTCGAACAACGCCTGGATCGCCGCCAGGCCCGCGCTGGCGCGCTCTTTCTTGCGCTCGGCATCGGCCACCGGGTCGGCACCATCGCGCTGCAGTTCTTCGGCCGGAATCTCGTCGAAGAACCGGCTCGGCTTGAGCCGCACATGCTCGCCGAACTTGCGCGTCAGCTTGCTGTGGCTCATCCACAGCTGCTCCTTGGCGCGGGTGATGCCCACGTACAGCAGGCGGCGTTCTTCCTGCAGATTGCCTTCTTCCAGGCTCACTTCGTGCGGCAGCACGCCGTCTTCGCAGCCGACGATGAACACATAACGGAATTCCAGGCCCTTGGACGCATGCATGGTCATCATGCGCACCTGGTTGCCGCCATCGTCCTTGTCGTTGCGCGACAACAACGCCAGCTGCGCGGCCAGATCGCTGGCGCTTGCCCCACGCGGGCCGCCTTCGAACCACTCGGCCAATTCGTCCAGGTTGCGCTTGCGGCGCTGGAAGCCGGTTTCGTCCTTGGACTGGTTGCGCAGGTCGTTGAGCAGGCCGGATTTTTCGGCCAAGGTGCGCACTAATTCGCCGGCCGGCAGCGTGGCCGAATGCTCGCGCATATCACGCAGGATGTCGGTAAACGCGCTCAAGCCGTTGGCCGCACGCGGCGGCAAGTGCTGCAGCGCGCCCATCGATTCGGCTGCGCGCGACATCGGCACCGACTTGGCACTGGCCAGCTCGGCCAACCGCGCCAGCGAGGTCGCCCCCACTTCGCGCTTGGGCGACTGCACCGCGCGCAAGAACGCCGCGTCGTCTTCGGGATTGACGATCAACCGCAACCACGACAGCACGTCCTTGACTTCCTGCCGCTCCAAGAACGCAGTACCACCGGTCAGGTGATACGGCACGCGCAGCAACTGCAGCGCTTTTTCCAACGGCCGCGATTGAAAATTACCGCGGAACAGGATGCAGAAATCGCTCCACGGCACCTGCTTGGCGGTGCCCAGAAACGAGATCTCGGCGGCGACCTTTTCGGCCTCGTGCTCGCTGTCGCGGCATTCCCACACGCGAATGCGCTCGCCGTCGGCCTGATCGCTCCACAGCGTCTTCAAGTGCTCGTGCGGGTTGTGCGCGATCAAAGCATTGGCCGCCCGCAGCACGCGGTTGGAGCAGCGGTAGTTCTGTTCCAGCTTGATGATTTCCAGCGCCGGATAATCGCGCCCCATCTGCTGCAGGTTCTCCGGATTGGCGCCACGCCAGGCGTAGATGCTCTGGTCGTCGTCGCCCACGCAGGTGAAGTTGCCGCGTGGCCCGGCCAGCATTTTCAGCAGGCGATATTGCGCATCGTTGGTGTCCTGGCACTCGTCCACCAGCAGATAGCCGATGCGCTCGCGCCAGCCCATCACGATCTCTTCGTTGCCCTCCAGAATCTGCACCGGCAGGCGGATCAGATCGTCGAAGTCCACCGCGTTGAAGGTGGTCAGCCGCGCCTGGTAGCGCTCGTACAGGCTGGCCGCTTCCTTTTCGCGATTGCTGCGTGCCGCCGCCATCGCCTGCTCGGGCGACATGCCGGCGTTCTTGGCACGCGAGATCAGGTTCTTGGCGTCTTCGATCGCATCGGGCTTGGCGCCATGCATCAGGTCCTTGATCTGGGCGGCGGCATCGTCGGAATCGAAGATCGAAAAGCCGCGCTTCAAACCGGCAGCGGCGTGTTCGATCTGCAGGAACTTCAGCCCCAGCGCGTGGAAGGTGCAGATGGTCAGCCCATCGGCGCCGTCGCCCCGGATACGCTTGGCCACACGCTCGCGCATTTCCTTGGCCGACTTGTTGGTGAAGGTGATCGCGGCGATGCGCTTGGCCGGATAGCGGCCGATGGCGATCAGATGCGCGATCTTTTCCACGATCACGCGCGTCTTGCCGCTGCCGGCACCGGCCAGCACCAACAAGGGACCTTCGCAGTGCAGCACTGCGGCGCTTTGCGGGGGATTGAGACCGTGCATAGGGGCTTCCGACAGAGCGGGCCATTGTACCGGCGCCGCGTCGGGCGAGCCGGCGCTGCCGGTTCATGCTCGCCAGCCATTACCGCATACCGCGCGGCCCGGTAAAATCCACCGATGGCCAAGCTCTATTTCTACTATTCGGCAATGAATGCCGGCAAGACCACCACCTTGCTGCAGTCCGCGCACAACTACCGCGAACGCGGCATGCGCACGTTGATCCTCACGCCCAAGCTCGATCACCGCGCAGGCAGCGGCGTGGTGGCCTCGCGGATCGGCCTGCGCGCCGACGGGCGCACCTTCGATCGCGATACCGAGTTGCAGCAGCTCATCGAGCGCGACATCCAGGCCGAGGGTGCGCTGCATTGCGTCCTGGTCGATGAGGCGCAGTTTCTCAACCGTGCGCAGGTCTGGCAGTTGAGCGAGGTGGTCGACCGCCTGCGCGTGCCGGTGCTCTGTTACGGGTTGCGCACTGACTTCCGCGGCGAGCTGTTCGAGGGCAGCCAGTTCCTGCTGGCCTGGGCCGACGAGCTGGACGAGATCAAGACCATCTGCCACAGCGGCAGCAAGGCCACCATGACCGTGCGCGTGGACGCGCAAGGGCATGCGGTGCAGGACGGCCCGCAGGTGGAGATCGGCGGCAACGAGCGCTACGTGTCAGTCAGCCGTGCCGAGTTCAAGAAGATCATGCGTGGCGAAGGCCGCATCGACCCGCTGCAGATTGCATTGCCGTTGCCGCCTGCGGGGACGTAACGCTCCACAGCATCATGCTGCCAGCGGCGCAGCGCGGTGCTGGCATGTCGCCCCTACAGCGGGCGATGCCAATCCCCTGTGCGGGCTGTCATCGACAAATCCGCCGACGACGGTGGCATCGCAACACCGGAGCCATCGTCTACCGACTGACCATTGGCCAACGCGGGTCGATGGCAGCCTCCATGAGTGATGAGTCGGTGTTACCACGCCCCGATATTTCCCCGCTATCAGTAGGCAGCGCGCAGTGATGACTCGCTGAAGAATTCAGCCGAACCGCCGTTAATCCTCTGGCTCGCTATACGCTTGTGATGCGACGCTAAACCCAGGCAGGCATTCAATCGCCGCTGTATATCTGCGCCCCATCAACCAGCGTATCGTTTGCCCAGCGTTGCAGCGATCTACATGCAACCAAGCTCAACCACAGTCCTGTAAGCTTGCGACCATCCATTTGTCGGGAGGCAATATATGGGTCCGCTTCCTCCCGAATTACGTGCAGATATCGCGCGTGTTGGCCGGCTATCGTCGGTCCCCGATGTGCTGACCATCCTTACTCGTTTGACCGGCATGGGGTTCGCCGCCGTCGCGCGCGTGACCGATACGCGCTGGGTGACCTGCCAGGTGCGCGACGACCTGTCCTTCGGTCTGACGCCTGGCGACGAGCTGCCCTTAGTCACCACCTTCTGCGACAGCGTGCGCACCCAGGGCAACGCGTTGTGGTTCGGCCATGCCTCCGAGCACCCGGTCTTCCGCGACCACCCCACGCCGCGGCTCTATGGCTTCGAAAGCTATGTGTCGGTGCCGATCAAGTTCGACGACGGCAGCGTGTTCGGCACCTTGTGCGCGCTGGACCCGTTGCCGCGTGTCATGGACGCGCCGTTGGTGGAAAAGGTCGAGCTGCTGGCGCAACTGCTGGCCGCGCAGATCCAGGCCGAGCAGCGTGCCGAAGAGAGCGCACAGGAATCGCTGCGGGCACGCAGCGAACTGGGGCGCATCGGTGCCTCGGCGCGCCTGCGCGAAGAGTTCATCGGCATCCTTGGGCACGACCTGCGCAACCCGCTGCAGTCGATGCATGCGGTGGTGGACGTGCTGGCCATCGACCCGCTCAATCAACGCCAGGGCGGCGCCATCCGCTCGATGCAGCGCAGCCTGCGGCGCATGGAAGAACTGATCGACTTCGCCAGCGATTTCGCGCGTGGCATCGAACGCGACTGGCTGCAGCTGGACTACGGCAATGGCAGCGACCTGCTCGATGCGCTATCGCAAGTGGTCGACGAAACACGCGCTGCCTACCCCAACCAGGTGCTGTCCACGCATGTGGCCATCGACGAACCGGTACATGGCGATGCCGTGCGCCTGGCGCAGATGTTCGGCAGCCTGATGATCAACGCCGTCGTGCAAGGTCAGCAGAGTTCGCTGATCAAGGCGGTTGCAGTGACCGAGAACGGTCGCCTGCGCATCGAAGTCTGCAATCTGGACGGCATCGATCCGCGCCGGCTCGATGTGCTGCAAGCCTCCACCCATGTACACACCCCCGGCCGGGCATTGCCGGAAGTCGATCTGGGTCTGCATATGGCCGCCCAGATCGCCCAGGCCCATCAAGGCGAACTGCGCATCACCAGCGGCAAGGATGGCACCTGTTTCCGTGTAGAGCTGGCCTGCGTGCGCCCGCGTGCACGCATGCAACTGGTCAACAGCGCGACGTCGGCCTGAGCCGGGGCGCGTTGGCGGTGCATCAATAACTGCGCGGCTGTCACGCAGCCGCGGTCGATATTTCAAATCGGCGGTCTGGCATCACGCTGTTCGTAAGTCACTGACGATGGTGGCACTTATCGATCGCGCAGCACGGCTGCGCGACGCGCCTGCGCCCTAGTAAATCTTGCGCTCGCTCGCCGGCGGCGGCGTCCATTGGTACAGCCAGGTTTCGGTCAGCGGCTTGCCGTTGGCGCGCAGGAACAGACGGATATCGATCTGCTGGGTGCTGTCATCTGGCGGCACCAGGTCGAACATCGCCCGATAGCCTTTGAGTTCATGCAGCGGACGCGCCGATACGATCTCGGTGGTTCCGCGCGACACCTGGATGATCGCCTCGACCTTGGTCTTGGAATCCTTGACCAGCGCAGCCAGCTCGCCCCCGGCGAAATCCACCGCAAACCGCCACGAGAAATGACTCCGCTTCTGCCCGACGATGCCGCCCAGGCCGGTCCGCGTGGCCACGCAATGCGCCAGCGGCGAGCTGGCCGGCGGGTGCGCGCCCCAATACAGGCGATACCCCATCAGCAGCTCCTGCCCCGGCTGCGGCTTGGCCTGCGGATTCCAGAACGCCACGATGTTGTCGAAGGTCTCATCCACGGTCGGAATCTCGACCAGTTGCACCGAGCCCTTGCCCCAGCCGCTCTTGGGTTCCACCCACAGGCACGGCCGCTTCTCATAGAACACGCCATCGTCCTGGTAATGGTCGAAATTGCGATCGCGCTGCAGCAGCCCGAACCCGCGCGGGTTCTCGTCCACAAACATGTTGAAGCGCAGCTGCGGCGGGTTGCACAACGGCCGCCAAATCCACTCGCCGCCGCCGGTCCACATCGCCAACCCGTCGGTGTCGTGGATCTCCGGGCGCCAGTCCCAATCCATCCGGCTGTCGTTTTCGCCCACCTGGTACATGCTGGTGCACGGGCCGATGCCCAGCCGCTCGATGGCCTTGCGCGGATACAGCGCGCTGTCGATATCCATCACCAGCACCTCGCCATTGGTGATGGCAAACCGATACGCACCGGCAACACTGGGCGAATCCAACAACCCGTACACCACCACAGTGTCCGAATCGTCCGCCGGCTGCTCCAGGTAATAGGCGATGAAGTCCGGAAACTCCTCCGGCCCGCCCGTTCCGGTATCGATCGCCAAGCCACGCGCCGACTGCCCGTACTGGCCTTCCTTGCCTACCGCACGGAAATAACTCGCGCCCAGAAACGCCGAAAAATCGCGGTCGGTGTCCTTGCGCGTGTTCAGACGAAATCCTGCAAACCCCAGGTCTTTAGGCAACTGCTTGCCGCCCAGCCCGCTGCTGCCGTAATCGAACGCAGCCGGGTCATAGGCCAGTTGTTGCGCCTTGCCATCGACGATGTCGTAGATATGCACCGGGGTATGGAAGAACAGCCCCAGGTGGAAGAACTTCGCCTGGAACTTGCCGTTGCCATCGGCCCATAACGCATGGTCCTGACGGTAGCGGATCGACTGGTACTGATCCCAGTTCAACGCCTCAAGCGGTCCCGGCAACACCTGCTTATGGCTCTTGTAGGGCGCCTTGGCCAGTTCGCGTGCCTGCCCCTTGAGCCAGGCATAGTCGAACGGTTGCGGCTGCCCCAACCGACGCAGGCCCACCGCCTTGGCCGCCAATGCCCATTGCGGCAACGCCGGCAAACCGAGCGCAGCCAAAGCGGCAGCGGCATTTTTCAGGAAGTGGCGTCGTTGCATGCGCATCGATCTGATCAGGGAATGGCGACATCATAGCCACAGCCCGGCGTGCAGGTGAATGCGACGCTCAGGGCGCCGCTGACGAAGACGCGCACGCGTTTCTCAGCCCCAGCTCTTTCGCCTTGCTGCACAGGAACTGTCGCTGTGCCTGCTGTTCGTCAGGGCCGCTATAACGCAGCAAGGTCCACTGCTCCTGGGCCTGCATCTGAGCACCGGGTGCAAGCTGCCGATATGGCGCATGCACCTCCATTTCCAGCAGTCCTTGCTCGGGGTGCTGTGGTGGCGCATCCATATACAACTCCACCTGCCCTTGTTCAGGGTGAATCGCCGCCAGTGGCTGATGCGTAAAGCGGATCACCAGCACCTGACCACCTGCAAAACCCGCCATCCAGCCAGCCGAAGGCTGCAGCAACAGCTTGCCGCGCTGGGTCAGCCCGTCCTGTCGTGTATCGGCACTCAGCACGAAAACGCCCTCGTGATGGCGATACGTCGGCGCAGTCGTGCCAGCCTCCGTCGGCGGTTGAACGCGGATATCAGCCGCATTGGCCACCGGGACGAAGACACGCGTACTGGCTGCAACCCGCGTGTTGAACCACAGATCCCAAGCGATAGGCTGTTTGCGGATATTGCGTGCAGTGGCCTCCACCTCCACGGTATCGGCACGCGTGGATGAGAGCGCAACACGCTTGCGTAGTTGCACACCGGTGACCGGACTGGGTACGCCTTCCAGGATCAGTTGATTGCCACTGCGTGTAACCGTGCGTGTGGTTGCCAACGACAGATACGGATCCGGCGGCCACACTGCAGCTGCGGCTTTACGTGCGGGGTTGACCTGTTGATGCAGCCACCACTGACTCTGCGGCCCCACCCAGACATCGTGGCCCAGATACGGGATATCGCCTGCAGTGGCAGAGACCTCCGGAATAGGTTGCTGGTCTACGGCGATGCCCGTCTTCAACACGTTGGGGTGTCCACGCAAATTGAAGGACAGCACTCGCCCACCGAGCGCAGGCGTGGCACTGAGCTCGATAACCTCGTTATGCAAGTGGATGCGCTCGATTGTGGCCTTGGGGCTGGACGCAAGCTCCTGGGCACACACACTTGCTGCAGGCTGCAACGTAAATGCACCAACAGCAATAAGCGGCACGAAGCGACGCAATAAGGCAGACATGTGCAACTCCAATCGCAGGACGCAACGATTGTGGCGCGATGCAGAGCCACGCACCAGCGAGCCATCGGTAACTGCGGTTCTGAGCGCGCCCTTCGCATTTACCTCAGGGCTGCTCGCCAGATGCCTTCGCTGATTCAGAACTGGCTACTGTTGTTTCGATCAGCGGGTGTGACCTAGCCCGCTGTCAACGTTGGCAACTCCCGCACCACACCGTCGCGCGTTGTCCGATGGTGGCGTGTTTCAACACACGTCCACATTGCTTGCAGGCCTCACCCTCACGCCCATACACCGTGAGTTCCTGCTCGAAGTAACCAGGCGCACCGTCCGGGCTAATGAAATCACGCAACGTCGTGCCTCCGCGCTGGATCGCATATCCCAAAATGTCTTTGACTGCTGTAGCCAAGCGCCGGTAGCGGTCCAAAGATACTTTTCCAGCCTCTCGCAAGGGGCTGATTCCCGCGCGATGCAGGCTTTCGGCAGCGTAAATATTCCCCACGCCGACGACGACTGCTTGATCCATCAGAAAGGTTTTCACCGCGGCCCGACGGCCACGCGCCAGTGCATGCAGATAATCGCCAGTAAATGCATCCGATAATGGTTCGGGACCAAGTGCAGCAAGCAACTCGTGCACCTGCGTATCAGATTGCCACAGCAGGCAGCCGAATCGGCGCGGATCGTTGAAGCGCAGCACGCGCCCATTTTCCAAACTGATATCCACATGATCGTGCGCACGCGGCAATGTATCGCCAGGCAACACGCGCAGACTTCCGGACATTCCAAGATGCAGCAGCGCACTGCCGCCAGCATCGGTATCGATCAACAGATACTTGGCGCGACGTCGTACGTTGGTAATGGTGGCGCCAGGAAGCAGCTGCTCGATCTGCTCGGGAATGGGCCAGCGCAGATCCGGTCGTCGCAGGATGACACCATGAATCCGTTGGTCAACCAGATGCGGGGCCAGGCCGCGCAAGGTGGTTTCGACTTCGGGAAGCTCGGGCATGCAGATATCCAAATAGGCGAGGCCGGCGATGTTGCCGACGTGATGGATATGGTGGCGGAGCTAGATAAACCCAAATCTCGTCTGATCCAGATCTACGCTTGGACGTCAGTGTGCTTGCTGCAGTTCTCGTCCAGCACCGCTTCGCGGGTGTTCAAACGCAGCTGGGATCAGAGCGACATTTGCAGATTTTCCCAGCGCCTTCTTGTCAATTTTCGGTTCCCGGCCTCGGCCTCGGCCTATCGCGCCGAATTCCGTGCAAAAGAAACCCCCAGTCCTGTTGGACTGAGGGTTTCGGGTAAAGCCCCTGGCGATGACCTACTCTCGCATGGCTTGAGCCACACTACCATCGGCGCAGCTGCGTTTCACTTCCGAGTTCGGGATGGGATCGGGTGGTTCCACAGCGCTAATTTCACCAGGGAGACGGTTGGAGAGTCGCCGATATTTGCTTCTCTTCAAGAGTCTGCACAAGGATGTGCAGGCTCTTGCGAAGGGAAGCGCATACAGCGCTCGTCTCGCATAGTTAACTTGTGACGTAGCTTGCGTTTGCGGATCTACCAACGTTCGTTGGGACCAAGGCAACTTGAGGTTATATGGTCAAGCCGCACGGATCATTAGTATCAGTTAGCTCAATACATTGCTGTACTTACACACCTGACCTATCAACCACATAGTCTATATGGTTCCTTTAGGGGGCTTGTGCCCCGGGAAGTCTCATCTTGAGGCGCGCTTCCCGCTTAGATGCTTTCAGCGGTTATCGCTTCCGAACATAGCTACCCGGCAATGCCACTGGCGTGACAACCGGAACACCAGAGGTTCGTCCACTCCGGTCCTCTCGTACTAGGAGCAGCCCCTCTCAAACTTCCAACGCCCATGGCAGATAGGGACCGAACTGTCTCACGACGTTCTGAACCCAGCTCGCGTACCACTTTAAATGGCGAACAGCCATACCCTTGGGACCGACTACAGCCCCAGGATGTGATGAGCCGACATCGAGGTGCCAAACACCGCCGTCGATATGAACTCTTGGGCGGTATCAGCCTGTTATCCCCGGAGTACCTTTTATCCGTTGAGCGATGGCCCTTCCATACAGAACCACCGGATCACTAAGACCTACTTTCGTACCTGCTTGATCCGTCGATCTTGCAGTCAAGCACGCTTATGCCTTTGCACACAGTGCGCGATGTCCGACCGCGCTGAGCGTACCTTCGTGCTCCTCCGTTACTCTTTAGGAGGAGACCGCCCCAGTCAAACTACCCACCATACACGGTCCCTGATCCGGATAACGGATCTAGGTTAGAACGTCAAGCACGACAGGGTGGTATTTCAAGGATGGCTCCACTGCAGCTAGCGCCACAGTTTCATAGCCTCCCACCTATCCTACACAGACGAACTCAACGTTCAGTGTAAAGCTATAGTAAAGGTTCACGGGGTCTTTCCGTCTTGCCACGGGAACGCTGCATCTTCACAGCGATTTCAATTTCACTGAGTCTCGGGTGGAGACAGCGCCGCTGTCGTTACGCCATTCGTGCAGGTCGGAACTTACCCGACAAGGAATTTCGCTACCTTAGGACCGTTATAGTTACGGCCGCCGTTTACTGGGGCTTCGATCAAGAGCTTCGCCTTGCGGCTGACCCCATCAATTAACCTTCCAGCACCGGGCAGGCGTCACACCCTATACGTCCACTTTCGTGTTTGCAGAGTGCTGTGTTTTTGATAAACAGTCGCAGCGGCCTGGTTTCTGCGACCCTCTTCAGCTATAGCTCGCATGAGCCACCAAAAAGGGTGCACCTTCTCCCGAAGTTACGGTGCCATGTTGCCTAGTTCCTTCACCCGAGTTCTCTCAAGCGCCTGAGAATTCTCATCCTACCCACCTGTGTCGGTTTACGGTACGGTCTTCGTGAGCTGAAGCTTAGGAGCTTTTCCTGGAAGCGTGGTATCAGTGACTTTGCCATAAAGGCTCGTCTCGGTGCTCGGTCTTAAAGGATCCCGGATTTGCCAAAGATCCAAACCTACCGCCTTTCCCCGGGACAACCAACGCCCGGTACACCTAACCTTCTCCGTCCCTCCATCGCACTCACGCGAGGTGCAGGAATATTAACCTGCTTCCCATCGACTACGGCTTTCGCCCTCGCCTTAGGGACCGACTAACCCTGCGTCGATTAACGTTGCGCAAGGAAACCTTGGGCTTTCGGCGTGCGGGCTTTTCACCCGCATTATCGTTACTCATGTCAGCATTCGCACTTCCGATACCTCCAGCGGACTTCTCAATCCACCTTCGCAGGCTTAAGGAACGCTCCTCTACCGCGCATAAAACCGAAGTTTTACGCACCCCAAGCTTCGGTTCACTGCTTAGCCCCGTTAAATCTTCCGCGCAGACCGACTCGACCAGTGAGCTATTACGCTTTCTTTAAAGGGTGGCTGCTTCTAAGCCAACCTCCTGGCTGTCTATGCCTTTCCACATCGTTTTCCACTTAGCAGTGAATTTGGGACCTTAGCTGTGGGTCTGGGTTGTTTCCCTTTTCACGACGGACGTTAGCACCCGCCGTGTGTCTCCCGGATAGTACGTACTGGTATTCGGAGTTTGCAATGGTTTGGTAAGTCGCGATGACCCCCTAGCCATAACAGTGCTCTACCCCCAGTAGTATTCGTCCGAGGCGCTACCTAAATAGCTTTCGAGGAGAACCAGCTATCTCCGGGTTCGATTAGCTTTTCACTCCTAATCACAGCTCATCCCCGTCTTTTGCAACAGACGTGGGTTCGGGCCTCCAGTACCTGTTACGGCACCTTCACCCTGGCCATGACTAGATCACCCGGTTTCGGGTCTACTGCCCGCGACTATGCGCCCTTATCAGACTCGGTTTCCCTTCGCCTCCCCTATACGGTTAAGCTTGCCACGAACAGTAAGTCGCTGACCCATTATACAAAAGGTACGCAGTCACTCTTGCGAGCTCCTACTGCTTGTACGCACACGGTTTCAGGATCTATTTCACTCCCCTCTCCGGGGTTCTTTTCGCCTTTCCCTCACGGTACTGGTTCACTATCGGTCGGTCAGGAGTATTTAGCCTTGGAGGATGGTCCCCCCATATTCAGACAGGGTTTCACGTGCCCCGCCCTACTCGTCTTCACTGGAGTGGCCCTTTTAAATACAGGGCTATCACCTTCTATGGCCAATCTTTCCAGATTGTTTTTCTAAAGCCATTCCAGCTTAAGGGCTGTTCCCCGTTCGCTCGTCACTACTTAGGGAATCTCGGTTGATTTCTTTTCCTCCGGTTACTTAGATATTTCAGTTCACCGGGTTCGCTTCCAGCAGCTATGAATTCACTGCAGGATACTGCCGAAGCAGTGGGTTTCCCCATTCGGATATTGCCGGATCAAAGCTTGTTGCCAGCTCCCCGACACTTTTCGCAGGCTACCACGTCCTTCATCGCCTCTGACCGCCTAGGCATCCACCGTGTGCGCTTATTCGCTTGACCATATAACCCCAAGTTGCCTCGGAGCTACATGTACGTGTTGTGTGGGGTACAAAGCCACCAACGCGAACATACGACTCAATTATTTAGGGACTCGAAGTCCCCGCCTTAGCCTCAACGACACGTTTAGATAGATATCTCAAACGCTCGCTACGTCACAAGTTATAAAAGAACATGTCTCAGCCTCAACGCTGATCCATATAAATTCTTAAGTGTGCACTACATTCAGAGTGGTGGGTCTGGGTAGACTCGAACTACCGACCTCACCCTTATCAGGGGTGCGCTCTAACCACCTGAGCTACAGACCCGAAGTCTTTTCACTCAATATGGTGGAGCCTGTCGGGATCGAACCGACGACCCCCTGCTTGCAAAGCAGGTGCTCTCCCAGCTGAGCTAAGGCCCCAAAGGGGACTTCGCATACCGACCTGTGCCGGTATGAATCTCTGAATGCAGGTAATTTGTGAGGACGCCCGCAGGACGATGACGTCATGCTCAAAAGGAGGTGATCCAGCCGCACCTTCCGATACGGCTACCTTGTTACGACTTCACCCCAGTCATCGGCCACACCGTGGCAAGCGCCCTCCCGAAGGTTAAGCTACCTGCTTCTGGTGCAACAAACTCCCATGGTGTGACGGGCGGTGTGTACAAGGCCCGGGAACGTATTCACCGCAGCAATGCTGATCTGCGATTACTAGCGATTCCGACTTCATGGAGTCGAGTTGCAGACTCCAATCCGGACTGAGATAGGGTTTCTGGGATTGGCTTACCCTCGCGGGTTTGCAGCCCTCTGTCCCTACCATTGTAGTACGTGTGTAGCCCTGGTCGTAGGGGCCATGATGACTTGACGTCATCCCCACCTTCCTCCGGTTTGTCACCGGCGGTCTCCTTAGAGTTCCCACCATTACGTGCTGGCAACTAAGGACAAGGGTTGCGCTCGTTGCGGGACTTAACCCAACATCTCACGACACGAGCTGACGACAGCCATGCAGCACCTGTCTCACGGTTCCCGAAGGCACCAATCCATCTCTGGAAAGTTCCGTGGATGTCAAGACCAGGTAAGGTTCTTCGCGTTGCATCGAATTAAACCACATACTCCACCGCTTGTGCGGGCCCCCGTCAATTCCTTTGAGTTTCAGTCTTGCGACCGTACTCCCCAGGCGGCGAACTTAACGCGTTAGCTTCGATACTGCGTGCCAAATTGCACCCAACATCCAGTTCGCATCGTTTAGGGCGTGGACTACCAGGGTATCTAATCCTGTTTGCTCCCCACGCTTTCGTGCCTCAGTGTCAGTGTTGGTCCAGGTAGCCGCCTTCGCCACGGATGTTCCTCCCGATCTCTACGCATTTCACTGCTACACCGGGAATTCCGCTACCCTCTACCACACTCTAGTGACCCAGTATCCACTGCAATTCCCAGGTTGAGCCCAGGGCTTTCACAACAGACTTAAACCACCACCTACGCACGCTTTACGCCCAGTAATTCCGAGTAACGCTTGCACCCTTCGTATTACCGCGGCTGCTGGCACGAAGTTAGCCGGTGCTTATTCTTTGGGTACCGTCAGAACAATCGGGTATTAACCGACTGCTTTTCTTTCCCAACAAAAGGGCTTTACAACCCGAAGGCCTTCTTCACCCACGCGGCATGGCTGGATCAGGCTTGCGCCCATTGTCCAATATTCCCCACTGCTGCCTCCCGTAGGAGTCTGGACCGTGTCTCAGTTCCAGTGTGGCTGATCATCCTCTCAGACCAGCTACGGATCGTCGCCTTGGTGGGCCTTTACCCCGCCAACTAGCTAATCCGACATCGGCTCATTCAATCGCGCGAAGCCCGAAGGTCCTCCGCTTTCACCCGTAGGTCGTATGCGGTATTAGCGTAAGTTTCCCTACGTTATCCCCCACGAAAGAGTAGATTCCGATGTATTCCTCACCCGTCCGCCACTCGCCACCCATAAGAGCAAGCTCTTACTGTGCTGCCGTTCGACTTGCATGTGTTAGGCCTGCCGCCAGCGTTCACTCTGAGCCAGGATCAAACTCTTCACTTAAAATTACATGTCCGAAGACAAATTACTTTAGCTGCAGAAGTTCAACCACTGACAACTTATCGCTTGCAAAGCAATTAATATGTTGCTTTTTGATTAAACGTCTGCAAGATGGACAATCATCCTTCCTGCAGGCGTCCGCACAAATTACCTGCGCACACTGTCAAAGAACATGGGGAAGTGGCCTCAGCGCCGTTCCCGTCAGCTTCGTCGTTTCCTTCGAAGCGAGCCGCCTAGTATAGCGGACTTTTTCTTACCGTCAACACCTTGTTTCCGAGGTGGTTGACGCTGCTTTGTTTCGGCCCGAAGGTTTTCTGCGAAGCGAGCCGGCCATATTAGCAGGCTTTTCACCTTCGTCAACCCCTCGTGAAGAGGAAGTTGCCGCCGCTGCACCTCAATCCGCCGTAGCGTCTTTCCGTGTAGCGAGCCGCCCATCATAGCCGACTTTCCTACTTCGTCAACACCCAATTTCTGGGGGTTTTCGAACCCGTTCGTTGTTGCGGTGCTTCGAGAAGCGCCGCCGTCCTGAGCGAGGTCGCGCAGTTTATCGAGACTGTGCAGAAGTGCAAGCACTTTTTGACACTGGTATGACACGAGCATCACTTCGCGAATGCGCGACGTCCGATTCCACGTGCAAATGCGACGTGGCGGCGCTGCTCTCTCTATAAAACCAAAGGGCTGTGTCTATACAGGGCCATCCATAAAACAGGTGCTTCGGTATCGATCATCGGCGTGCTCGGTGAGAATGGGTGCACTAGATAGAGAGCTCACGATGCTTCCCTCCCGCAGCCTGCTCCGCGATCTGTCCCTGCCTGCGATTGCTGCAGGCTTTGTCACGGTGCTGGTGGGTTTTGCCAGCTCGGCGGTGATCGTGTTCGAGGCGGCACGCCATCTGGGGGCGGATCAGGCGCAGATCGCCTCATGGATGTGGGCGCTCGGGATCGGCATGGGGGTGACCTGCATTGGATTGTCGCTGCGCTATCGCGTGCCGGTGGTGACGGCGTGGTCCACGCCGGGTGCGGCGATGCTGATCGGCAGTGCGGCCGGTGTGCCGTTGCGTGAGGCGGTCGGTGCGTTTGTGGTGGCTGCAGTGCTTGGCATGGTGGCGGGTTTCTCGGGGTTGTTCGAGCGGGCGATCCGGCGCATTCCGATCTCGCTGGCCTCGGGCATGTTGGCCGGGGTGTTGTTGCGCTTTGGGCTGGATCTGTTCGTGGCGATGCAGAGTCAGGTGATGTTGGCACTGGCGATGCTGGCGACCTATCTGGCCGGGCGGCGCTGGTTTGCGCGTTATGCGGTGATTGCGACGTTGCTGGTCGGCATCGCGATTGCGGCCAGTGGCGGGCTATTGCACTGGACGGCGGTGCAGATCGAATTGGCCCATCCGGTGCTGGTAATGCCGTCACTGTCGTGGGCGGCGCTGTTCGGGCTGGCGATTCCGTTGTTCGTGGTCACCATGGCCTCGCAGAACGTGCCGGGTGTGGCGGTGATTCGGGCCTCCGGCTATACGGTGCCGATCTCGCCGACGATCGGCTGGATCGGTGCGGTCAATACGCTGCTAGCGCCATTCGGCGGCTTTGCCTTGAACCTGGCGGCGATCACCGCTGCGATCTGCATGGGACGCGAGGCGCATGAAGATCCGGCGCGGCGTTATGTGGCTGCGGTCAGTGCGGGCGTGTTCTATGTGGTGATCGGCCTGTTCGGCGCGACCGTGGCGGCGGTGTTTGCCGCCTTTCCGCGCGAGCTGGTGATGGCGATCGCCGGGATCGCGTTGTTGGGCACGATCGGCAACAGCCTGGCGGCGGCCTTGCGCGAAGACAGCGAGCGCGAGGCGGCGCTGATCACCTTTCTGGTCACGGCGTCCGGGCTGACGCTGGGCGGGATCGGTGCCTCGTTCTGGGGCCTGGTGGCCGGAACGATCACCTTGTTGGTGTTGCGGCCGCGGGCTTAGCCGCGGCACACCATCCAGTGGATGGGCGTCTTATTGGATCGATTCACTGAGACGCCGTGCCCGACGCACCAAGCGATGCAGGCAACTGGACCGCAGCCAGCATGTTGCGAGCTTGCACCTGGCGCGGCACCGGCTCGCTTATTCGGGATCGCGTAGCTGCAGCAGCCAGTGCGCGGTGACGCCGCTAGGGCTGGGCAGCGGTTCGAGATGGAATTGGCGGTAGACCGGTGAGCCGCCGGGCGCGCGCAGCGGCAAGGTGACGTAGGCGGCGCGGCCTTGCCGCAGCGCCTCTTCGAGCAGTTCCACCTTGGACCGGGCGGCATCGCTGGCCAGCAGGGTCAGGATGTAGCAACCGATCAGGTCGGCCACTTCGGTCTGGATGAGCTCTGCGAACGCCGGGTTGATGAACATCAGCCGGTGCGCGGCCGTGGTTACGCCACGTTCGATGATGGCCACGCCGTCGCGCAGACGCGACAGCGAGGCTTCGAGCAGGGTGAAATCCTGCTGGAAGCGCTTGCGCTCCATCAGTTCGATCAACACACGCAGGCTGCGGGCCGACTCCAGGTGCAGCGGCGACCAGCGACGCGCGCGGCCACGCACGGTTTCCTGCCAGAGATCGAAGCTCTTGCGTGGCGAAAGGCGCGAGTTGGGAATGTCCGCCAGCTTGGCAAGCTGCGGATTGCCGGCCCAGTTGACCGTCTGCACCTGTTCGCGGCGGGTCCACAGCAAGGCGCTGCGCGACTGCGGCATCAGCGGCACGAAAATGAAACCGGCGGCCAGCGGTGCCAGATCGGCCAGCTCGGGAAATACCTCGCCGATCGCCTCCACATGCAGGGCGCCGACGGCATCCTCGCGCAGGGCGACGTGGTGTGCGGATTCGATGTGGTCGCGGATGCGCCGCAGCGCGGCGGCATCGGGCGCGGTGCCGTGGCGGCTGATCTCCTTGCCATGGAAGATCGCCACGCCGTCAGCATCCACCACGTCCATCAGGTCAGGCGCCATATCGGCGAGCATCTCCACCGTCATCTGGGCGGCGTCGTTGAAGTCGGTGATCAGCTTTTCGCGCACGGTGAGCAGCACCGATTCCATGCGGGCACGCTCGACCGCCTGCAAGGCGCCGATGCGACCGGCCAGCGCGCGCGTGACCGCATCGGTGGCATCGCGCATGGCGTGGCTGGTGAAGTGCGGGCTGTAGTGGTGGCAGGCGATCAGCCCCCACAGCACGTCGTTGACCACGAGCGAGGAGACCAGGGTGGCACTCACGCCCATGTTGGCCAGATATTCCAGATGCACCGGCGAGACGCTCCGCAGGCTGACATCGCTCAGATCCACCGGCGTGCCCAGGCGCGGATGCAAGGTGGGCTCGATTGCGGCGGACTGGTAGCCGACATCGGCAATCTGGCGGACGCGGTTGCGCAGGTACAGCGCGCGCGCCTGCGCGGGAATGTCGGTGGACGGGTAACGCTGGCCGAGATAGGCCACCAATTCGGGGTTGCGCGCCTCGGCAATGACTTCGCCGTTCCACTCTTCGTCGAAGCGGTAAATCATCACCCGATCAAAACCGATCATGTTGCGCAGGCCCTTGGCCGCACGCACCGCCGCTTCGTCGATACCGGGATCGCGCTCGATGCTGCGCAACAGCGGCAGCGCCTCGCGCAGGGTGACGTCCATCAGGCGGGCGTCGCGCGGTTCGATTTCGACCAGCCATTGCTCCGGATACAGATGCCAGGCGGCCACCCATGGGTGATCGGTGGGCGCGGCGCGCCTGGGGAAACGCACCTCGGCATGTAATAGGTGTTGCGCCTGGTCGTCGACCGCGAACGGCTGCTCGCCGGGCAGTTCAAGCACTTGCGTGTAGGGCATGCCCAACAGTTCGGCCAGCGGCACGCCGAGCAACTCGGCGGCAGTGGTGCTGGCCTGCACGATGCGTCCATCGGCCGGCTCGATCACCAGCAGCACGCCGTAGGGCTGGATCAGGCCGGGAATGTGGATCGGCTCGCGGGCGCAGGCATCCATATTCAAAGGTTCGGTTGGCTGGTTCACGGGCGCGGCTCCGCTGCGAGGCAGGTGTGGAAGTGGGCAAACATGGACTGCGCACCGTCGATGGCGGCGTTGCGTGTGCAAGGCGTGTCGAGACGTTGGTTGAGCATGGTCTGGAAATGGCGCCAGCCGGCCGGATCGTTGTCGGCCAGTTCGAAATAGCGCAAGGCATCGGCCAATGCGGGCTGCTGCTTGCGCAAGGCGCGCGAGATCATGCGGCCGCCCAGTTGCGAGCCTTCGATGACGTACAGCATGCCCCAGCGCGCGGATTCGTTATCGACGACGGGTGGTGCAATGGGCGCATCCGGCTGTTGGCCCAGCGTGCGCAAATCCTCGCGCAAGGCTGGCACACGGCGGCGATAGTGCCAGTCAGTCCCAACCAGCGTGTTGAGCCAATCGCTCAGTTGTTCTTCGAAGCCGGCCAGCAACGCGTAGTGCCGGCGCAGGATCAGCGCATAGGCATCGCGATCGACGCGTCCCTGCCCCAATGCCTGCATCAGCGGGATCGCTTCGACCAGGCAATGGACGCCCTGAGTGGCATCGCGCAGCACGAACGCGGCCGAGGGCGGAACTGCCAAGGCGTCGGAAGGCATAGGGACTCGAGGCGGTGCCGCGGCACGAAGGACACCAGCCTAGCAGCGCCTGCGCAAATCAGATAAAGCAGGCGCGAGCGCAACATGAATAGGTTGGCATTATCGCGGCGCTGCGGCTGCAATCCCGGCGCCCCGCCCTGCCCGCTTCCAGGCCATGACCCAGCCTGCGGCAAGCAGGAGACCGGCCAGCAACCAGGGCGCTCCGGGCAGATGCAACGGGGCGCCGCTGCCGATGAACCAGGCAAACACGTTGGCGAACAACAATGGACCGGCGATGCCGGCCAGGCTGATCAGACTGGTCAACGCGCCCTGCACGCGGCCTTGCGCATCGGCGCCGACCTCGCGGGTAATCAGGGCCTGCGCGGACGGTGCGGCGATTGCCCAGAACGCGCTGATCGGCACGCCGATCAGGAACGCAGTGCCGCTTTCGGCAAACCCATAAATGACAAAGCCGATCACCCCGCAGCCCAGGCCCAATAGCAGTGCGCGACGTTCGCCCAGCCAGCGCACCAGCCGGCCGACCAGCAAGGCGTTGACGATGATGCTGCACACGCCCACACCGGCCAGCACCCAGCTCACTTCACGCGGGCCCCAGTGATATTGGTAACTGGCGAACAGCACGAAGATGCTGGGGTAGACGTAGTGCGCCAGATTGGCCAGGAACACCACCGAGGCCAGGCCGAACACCTGCGGATAGCGGCGCAGCAGCCTGAGCGCGCCAAGCGGGTTGGCGTGCGACCAGTCCAGGCGGGCGGTGCGGCGTTCGGCAGGCAGCGATTCGGGTAAGACGAACCAACCGTACAACACGTTCAACAGCGCCAGCCCGGCGGCAAACCAGAACGGCCAGCGCAGACCGATGCTCCCCAGCCAGCCGCCGATCAGCGGGCCGGCGACAAAGCCAATTCCGAATGCGGCGCCGAGCATGCCGAACGCGCCGGCGCGTTTATCGGCCGGGGTGACATCGGCGATATAGGCATTGGCAGTGGAAAAGCTGGCCGAGCATACGCCGGAGATCACCCGCGCCAGCAGCAGCATCGGCAGGGAATGCGCGACGGCCATCAGGATGAAGTCCAGGCCCAGGCCCAGGCACGAGAGCAGGATCACCGGGCGGCGGCCGTAGCGGTCGGACAAGGCGCCCTGCAGCGGCGAGCAGACGAACTGGATGGCGGCGAATAGAAAGCCGAACCAGCCGATCCAGCCGGCGGCCACGGCGTAGTCGCCACCGGTGAATTGGCGCACCAGATCCGGCAACACCGGAATGATCACGCCGAAGGACAGCACGTCGATCAGTACGGTGATGAAGATGAAGATCAGCGCGGCGCGGCGCCGGCCCGGTGCAGGAGCGGATGCGGAATCGGGAGAAATGGACATCGCGCGGCACGCAGGGGGCGAAGCGGCGAGTGTAGCGGTGGATTGAGCGGTGGGGATGGGCTTACGTACCCTCATCCGCCCCTTCGGGCACCTTCTCCCGAGGGGAGAAGGGAAGCGCTTGGCGTGTGCGTCCGAAGAGCCTGGTCTATGCGTCCAGCGCAAGATCATTGCGATGTCGTTCAAGCCCCTCTCCCGCCGGGAGAGGGGTTGGGGCGAGGGTACGGGGCGAAGCCACACGTGCACTCAAATTCCACCTGGCTTCGCGCGTACCCTCATCCGCCCCTTCGGGGCACCTTCTCCCGAGGGAGAAGGGAGTCATAGCTGCCTCTTTATTTTCTTCGAAAGCAGCGCGGGCTCTGCGCGTGCCTTGGGCGAATCTTGCGGTTACTCGACGCTGATGGTCTGGGTCAGCGTGTGACTGCCGCCGGGCGCGAGTTCGATCACGTCCTGGCCGGCGTTGGCCGCTTCCAGGCAGACGTAGTCGCGCCAGCCGGCGCCCACGTCGGCCATCTTGGCGGCCGCTTCTTCGCCCGGATTCCAGGCCACTAGCGAGCGGCTGCCCTGGGTGGCGATGACGATGCGGCGGCCGAGCACCGGGTCGGTCAGGGTGTAGCGGCCGCCGGCGTTGGTGTAGATGCGGTCGCTGCGGCCGGGGTCGCGCGGATCGCGCAGGCTCCAGTCGCCTTGTTGGCGGTGGGCGGTGGCGTAGTTCTCGTACTTGTCGAGATAGTCCAGCCCGTCCAGGCCTTGCACGCTGACCTTGAGCGCGTCGCCGACACGGAAATAGTTGTGCAATGCCTGGGTGAAACGCACCGGGGCCTGGCTGGTGTTCTCGGTGATCAGGCTTTGTTCGAGCGTGCGGCCGATACGCAGGGTCATGCGCAAACGCAGCGCCAGGTCGTCGAAGCTGGGCGGAGTCAGCGTGAGCACCAGGGTGCCGTCGTCTTCGCGGCGGCTGTCGGTCAGCTGCCACGGCACGGTGCGCACGAAGCCGTGCGCGGGCACTTCGCCGGTCTGGTCCTGGCGGCCGAAGTACGGCCAGCACACCGGCGCGCCGCCGCGGATCGGGGTGGGCGGTTGCTTGGCGGTGGGCGACAGCCACATCACGTCCTGGCCGCCCTTGGGCACGAACGACAGCAGCTGGCCGCCGAACAGGCTGATGGCGGCGGTGGAGAACGGGGTGTCGATCAACAGCGAGGGGAAACCGTGGAAATCGCCTGTGCGCAGGCCGGTGAGGTCGGACATGGGGGGTGCCTTCTGGACGATGGGGGATTGGGCGAATGCGGGATAGGCGGCCGGCAGCTTGAACGCGGTGGCCCGGATGGCGGCGGCGCCAGTGACCGGCGGGGCGGCGCGCAGGGCGGTGAGGATGCGCTGGCCGGGGCGACCGTCGGCCGGTTGCAGGCCCAGGCGGGTCTGCTCGACCTGGATGGCGCGGCGGGTGGCGCTGCCGACCATGCCGTCGGCCTCGCCGATCAGGTGGCCGCGGGCCAGCAGCAATTGCTGCAGTTCGCGCCGTTCGGGGCGGCCCAGGCCGGGGTCGTCGGTGGGCCAGGCCGCGACCAGGCCGGGGCCGCCGCGCAGGCGGTCGGCGAGCAAGGCGATCGACAGTGCGTAGCTTTCGGCGGCGTTGTAGGCGTAGATCGCGTCGTAGTTGCGGAACACCAGAAACGCCGGGCCAGTCGGGCCAGCCGGTAGCAGCAGCGCCGCCGGGGTATCGGCGGGCACACCGGTCGGTGCCAAGGCTTTGCCATCGGTGCCGAGCAGCCCTGCGAGTTGCCAGGTCTGCAGCGGTTGGCGCCGGGTGCGGCCGGCCTTGTTGGCATCGAAGCCGGCGGGCAGGCGCACTTCCATCCCCCAGGGGCGGGCACGCTCCCAGCCGGCCTTGACCAGATAGTTGGCGGTGGAGGCCAGCGCGTCGGGAATGCTGGCGACCAGATCGCGGCGGCCGTCGCCGTCGCCATCCACCGCGATGCGGGCATAGGTCGAGGGCATGAACTGGGTCTGCCCGAAGGCGCCGGCCCACGAGCCGGCCAGGCCATCCGGCGACAGATCGCCTTGCTGCAGCAGGCTGAGCAAGGCCAGGAATTCGCCGCGAAAGAACGGCTGACGGCGGCCCGCGCACGACAGCGTGGCCAATGAGACCAGCAACGGGCGCTTGCCGGTGACGCGGCCGTAGTCGCTCTCCACGCCCCAAACCGCCACGATGGTGGCCGGATCCACGCCGGTCTGTTCGGACAGGCGGGTCAGCAACTCGCGGTGGGTGACCAACATGGCCTGCCCGTCGGTGACACGCTGGCTGTCGACCAGGCTGGCGAGGTAATCCCAGATCGGGGTGGTGAATTCGGGCTGGGCATCGAGCAGCGGCAACACGCTGGGATCCGGCACCAGGCCGGCGGTGAAGCGCTGGAAGTTGGCGGCCTCCACACCTTTGGCGGCTGCCTGGGTCTGCAGGCCGGCCAGGCAGCGGTCGAAGGCCGGATCGGCACAGGCGATCAGCGGCAGCAGCGCCAGCATAGCGGGCAGGACGCACCGGATCGGCATCATGGCGTGGTGGCCGGCGTAGAGACGGACGTCATGCGGTGGAGCGCTCCTGCGGCAAGTCGAGCCGACGAGGATAGCCAACCTGGGTGGTTCGAGGCGTGCAGGTCGCGCTGTCGCTGCAGCAGCGTGAGGCGCGGGAGTGGGTGGCGCTACGCGGGAGTGACGGCGTAGTACACGCGCTTTTGAGACCGGTAAGGACAGCACTGACGCTCTATGAGGCGTGTCAGATGGGATAGTGCGCGCCGATGCCGAGGTCTTGAACCGGTCCGCCTGGCAGAGACGCAGCCACAGCGCGGCGGCATTGATCGCCGGGCTTAGCTGCCGTCGCCGGTGATGCCGGTCAGCAGCGACAGCGCCGGTGCGGAGGGGCTGGCGTCGGACACGCGACGGGCGCGGGCCCTGCGTGGCGCATCGTGACGGGGACCGAACCAGACCATCGCAGTGGCCAGACACGCCGGCAGCACGATCGCGAACACCGCGATGGCCACAAGCACCCACTGCCAGAGATTGAAGGTTGCCATGATCGTGTCCGCCCCGCGGCGAGCTCCGCCGAGGCGGCAAGCTTCCGGGATCGGCCGCGAACGTGGCGTCGACAAACCGCACCGGCCCATGCCGTTCGTCGGGCTGAATGGCTTCACGGTCTGCGGCCTGTTGCGGCATTACTTCAAGCCTGGACCCTGCTCAGCGCGCGTCGAGGTAATACCAGTGACCGTCCTCGCGCACGAAGCGGCTGTGTTCGGTCATGCGCACCGCGCTGCCGCCGCCAATGCGATAACGGGCCAGAAACTCCACGTCGGCGGTGTCGGTGCCGGTCTCGATGGCGCGTTGCACGCTCAGGCCGAGCCAGGTGGTGCGGCCGCCTTCGTCCAGCGACAGCTCGGGTGGGCGCGTGGACGGATGCCAGCTAGCGAGCAGGTAGGCCACATCGCGGCGCACGTAGGCGCTGTAGCGCGCACGCATAAGGGTTTCGGCATCGGGCGCGGCGGCACCGGCGTGGTAGTGCCCGCAGCACTGCGCGTAGGTGGCGGCGCGGCCACAGGGACAGGGATCGGTGGGGGTGGAGGTCGGCATCGGGCGATTGTGCGGGATGGGATTGGGGATTGGGGATTGGGGATTGGGAGGCGGGAGGCGGGAGGCGGGTTTCTACGCGTTTATGCTGTCGTCCCCGTCGTGCGGAGCGCCGTCTTGCTGGAACTGATCCCCACCGAGTTGCCGTGGCTGCTGTGCATTGCCTTCATTGCCGGGTTGGTGGATGCGGCGGTTGGTGGGGGTGGGTTGATCCAGTTACCTGGGTTGTTTGCGACCTTGCCGCAGCAGGCGCCGTCGCTGATTCTGGGCACCAACAAGTTCAGCGCGATGTTCGGCACCGGGGCGTCGGCGTGGCGGTATGCGCGCAATGTGCGCTTTCCGTGGCGGCCGGTGCTGTATGCCACTGCGGCGGCGTTTACGTTTTCGTTTCTGGGCGCGACGGCGGTCAGCCTGCTGCCCAAGCAGGCGGTGCGGCCGCTGATTCTGGTGCTGCTGATCGCGATGTTGATCTACACGCTGATCAAGAAGGATTTCGGTGCGCTGCATCGTCCGCGCGAGATCGGTCGACGCGAGTTGATCACTGCGTTGGCAATGGGCGCGGCAATCGGGTTTTACGATGGGTTCTTCGGTCCTGGCACCGGCAGTTTTCTGATCTTCTTGTTCATCCGCTTTTTCGGGCTGGATTTTCTGCGCGCCTCGGCCGCAGCCAAGGTGGTGAACCTGGCCACTAACCTGGCAGCGCTGTCGTTCTTCCTGCCCAGCGGGCAGGTGATGCTGGCGATCGGCATTCCGATGGCGGTGGCCAACGTGGCCGGTGCAGTGGCCGGTACACGAATGGCGTTGCGCGGTGGCACGCCGCTGATCCGCAAGTTGTTCCTGGTGCTGGTGATCGTGCTGATCGGCAAGATGGGCTGGGATCTGCTGCGTTGACGACCGCGAGCCAGACCGCACCGCATCGAACGGCCACGCGGCGCGCACTGCCCGCAACCACGCACACCGACCTTCTTGACTGGCCCTTGCCGGCCCACCGTCGCGGGACCTTACGCGGCATGGATGCCGCGTAAGAGCCTTATCTGTTCGGAATCTGGCAGTTTAGGTGTCGAGAGCCGGCGTGGGCCACCGTGAGAGCCTGGATCTCAGCGATCGCCGTGTAGCTTGGTACCCACGCCGGATTCTCCCTTGATTCGCCCGAACAGTTGCCCGAGGTGACACTCGAAACGATAAGACTGGGCAAGCGAGGGAGCTCTCGACATTTCTAGCCTAGCGGAGATTTCCCATGAGCGGAATCGGGATCGATGTGTGCAAACACTCTCTTGACGTTGCGGTTTTTCGAGGCCAGACCCGTCAGTTCACCAACACCGCAGGCGGTCATCGGAAGCTTGTCGATTGGCTGAATACGCTGTCGGTGCGGCAGGTGGTGCTGGAGGCGACCGGGGGCTACGAGCTGGCAGCGCTGGATGCCTTGCATCACGCCGCATTGCCGGTGGCGCGCGTCAATGCGCAACGGGCACGCAACTTGGCCAACGGTTTGGGACTGGCCAAGACCGACCGGCTGGACGCCGCCATGTTGGCCTGCATGGCCGAGAAGATGGAGCTCCATCAGTATGTTCCACTGGAACCATGGCAGCGCGATCTGGGCGAGCATGTGCGTGCCCGTCGGCAACTGGTGGATCTGTTGAAAACAGCAAGGCAGCAGCTGCAGCAGGTTGCGGAAAAGCGCTGCGCAAGCTGCTGCAGGGCAACGTGAACCAGCTTGTGCGCAGTGTGGCGCGGTTAGACAAACTGATCGCCGGGCAGCTGAAGACGCTGCTCACCGAGCGACCGCACCTGGCTGCGTTGAAGACGCTCAAAGGGGTCGGTCCGGTGCTGCTGGCCGTGCTGGCGTGCCGGTTACCAGAGCTTGGGACGCTCAGCGGAAAGCAGATATCCCGATTGGTTGGTGTTGCCCCGCTCTCGCGCGACAGCGGCGCGATGCGAGGTAAACGGGGGATTGGCGGAGGCCGAGCCGACATCCGACAGGCGCTGTATATGGCGGCCATGTCCTCAGCTCGGCACGAGCCACGTCTGCGCGATTTTTACAGAGCGCTGCGGGCACGCGGCAAGGAGGGCAAGGTCGCCCTTGTGGCGGTGATGCGCAAGATGCTGGTCATCCTCAATGCGCGCGTGCGCGATGAAAGAGCCGCCATGCAGCCCGCCTGAGCGCATTTGACGGCCATGCGCAAACGCAAAAAGCGTGCCGGCCAGCGGCCGGCACCTACCGATGAACGCGCCTGAAGGAAACCGCTCAAAGGTCGCGGGTTGAGGTCCTGATCAACACAGTTGCTACACGGACGTACTTGCAGCGTGTCCCGCGCTGGTGGGCGGGCAAGGGCCCTGCGGCCAAGCTACAGATCAGCCGGCTGCGTACAGTTTTGTTGGCGACTCTTAGTCGCTTAGAAATCCATACTCAACGTTGCCGACAAGGTGCGCGGTGCGCCCGGGTAGTTGGTGGTCTGCGTCACCGGTTGCTCGATGTAGAAACGATTGGCGATATTGCGCAGCATCAGCGCCAGTTGATAACGGCCGCCGAAGCGGTATGCCGCCGAGGCATCGAAACGTGTGTAGCCGGCAATGCGATAGCTATTGGCGAGATCGCCTTCGCGTTCGCCCACATGCACCGCGCCTGCGCCCAAGGTCAGGCCATACAGCGGCCCGCTGGCGACGTGGTAGGTGCTCCATAGACTGGCACTGACGCGCGGCACGCCGCGCAGGCGATTGCCCTCCGGAATGACGGTATCGCGGGTGACCTGTGCGTTCAGATAGCCGGCGCCCAGAATCAGCCGCCAGTTCTGGGTGAGCTCGCCGGTGATGTCCATTTCCAGCCCGCGCACGCGCTGCTGGCCGGTGACCAGCACAAAGCCATCGTTGTCCGGATCACTGGTGGCGACGTTTTCCTTTGTGATCTGAAATGCGGCAGCGGTGGCGAGCACGCGGTTGTCGAATAGCGCGCTTTTCAGGCCAATCTCATACTGGCGGCCGGTTTCCGGCGGTGCGCTGCCGCCGGCGAACAGGTTGGCACTGCGTGGTCGAAACGAGGTGGACGTATTGGCGTACAGCGACAGCTGCGGCGCGGCCTTCCACACCACGCCGATGCGTGGCGATGCGCGCCGGCCGTCTTCGCGGGTGCGCGCGCCGTTGTCGATGGTGGTCTGTTGCACATCGTCCCAGCGCACGCCGGCCAGCACATCCCAGCGCTCGCCGATGCTGATCTGATCCTGCACGTACAACGCGGCGTAACGCGCATCGACCTCGATGGCGCGCGCCGGCACATAGGTGCCCGGCAATGCGCCCTGCACCGGATTGGTCACGCTGATGCGGGCCAGCGGCGCGCGCGCTTCATCTGTCTGGCGATGCGCATCGACGTATTCGGCGCCGGCCAGCACCTGATGGCGCAGTGGGCCGGTCTCGAAACGCACCAGCGCCTCGGTCTGCGAGGTGGTAGCGCGCACCAGCTGGTCCTGACGCACCGCGCGGCGTTGCAGAAACGCACGATCGGCGCTGAAACCGGTGAAGTCGGCCACGTCGCGGCCGCTGTCGCCGTCCTGGTGATTGAGGATCTGGCGCAGCGTCAGCCAGTCATTGGCGTCGACTTCGATGCGCCCGCGTGCGGTGCGCGAGGTGCCGTGATTGCGCGACCACGGCTCGCCAAAACTGCGCTCGGCCGGGCCACGCACCACGCCGTCGATGGCGACCAGACCGCGATCGCCCGGGCTGGTCTGGCGGGTGTATTCCAGATCCAGATCGGCCCGCAGCTGTTCGTTCGGCCGCCATGCCAACGAGGGCGAGACGAACACGCGATCGCCATCAGCCTGCGCAGCGCGAAAGCTACCGGTCTGCTGAGCGGCGGCGCTGAGCCGTGCCGACACTGTCGGGCTCAGCGGGCCGGTGACGCTGGACTGCACGCGGCGCAGACCGTGTTCGGCCACCTGCACCGATGCATTGCCGCCGAACACCGCGTCCGGGCGCAGCGTGACCAGATTGATCACCCCGCCAGGCTCGCCGCGTCCGTACAACACTGCGGCCGGGCCCTTGAGCACTTCCACCTGGGCGACGTTGGCCAGATCGCGCACGGTCTCGGTGAAGTTCTGCGCCGGGTTGAGCAGGATGCCGTCCACCGCATACGAGGACGCCTCGAAGCCGCGAATGACAAAGGTTTCCGAGCGATTGCCCTGGGTGCCGCCGGGCTGCACGTTGGAGACATTGGCCACCACATCCACCAGCCGGGTGAGTTGCTGTTCGTCGATCACCGAGCGCGGCACCACCTGGATCGATTGCGGAATGCGCTCCACCGGCGTCTGCGTGCGGGTAGCGCCGGCGGCTTTTTCCGGCCGATACAAGGCGCGCTTTTCGCTGACCACGATGGCGTCGAGCAGGCTGGCCTCCTGGGCAGCGGCCGGCATGGCGGCAAACAGGGACACGAACAACAGGTGGCGAGGCGCAGGCAGTGGGGTCATCGGGATCTTCAGCGGGACGATGTGCGCACTGGCGGGCACATCCGGGCCGCTAATGATAACGATTCTTATCTTTAAATGAGCGGTTCGCGACCGTGATCCTCACCGCGATGACGTGCTGGGCGCAGCCGTCGTGTCCATCCAACGACGTTGTGCAGCTGCAGGCGCGCCTGCGAGCCAGCAGATTGCAGCAGCGCCTTCAGTGCAAGCTGCCCGCCTGCACCACACACCTGACAGCGGTACCCAGCGACTAGCCGCGCAACGCCGCCTGGATCTGCGGCCATGCCTGACTCCAGGCGATGCGCTCCTGCTCGAGCCGCGGTGCGGCGCCGAAGTGTCCACTGCGCAATCGCGCATAAAACAGCTGCTCGTCCGGCGTCAGCGCGGCGAGCCGATGGGCGCGATGTTGTCGGGGTTCGTGGCCCCACATGGCGCGCGGCGTGGCGAGCAGCGTGGCCTGGTCCATCAGCAGCGCCACGGTCTGCGGCGCATGCGTGCGCAGTCGGTGCAGGATCGCCAGCCCGTGCGTATCGATGTCGCCCCAATAGAACAACGGCAGCGTGCGCAGCCACTCGATGTTGCGCACGTAGTCGACGGCATACCCGCGCGCCATTAGCAGCGCCGTGCCCGGCAACGCTTCGCAGGCCAGGCCGGTGTCGAGATTCTCGACAATCAGCACGCGTTCGATCGGCAACCGCAGCGCGGCCAGCTGTTCGATCGGCACGCTCAGATCGGCCAGGCCGCCGAGTTGCTGGCTCAGCGCCGGATCCAGCAGGCGCAGGCGCACCCGATCCGGTGCGCGGCGCAGGCCGGAGAGGCTGTCGAAGCTACGCGGCTCGGCGATGCCACGCAGCCCGCCCAGCCAGTCGGCGATGATGCCGCGACGCGTGTGCACCCATTTGCTGTCGATGCCGGCAATGGGAAGCTGGCGCAGGAACAGGCCGCTGTCGCGGTGTCGATGCAGCCAGTCGACCACGGCGACCAGCCGGTCGATATCGGCCTGCGCGCTGTCGGCAAGCAGATCGAACTGGCGCCGCAGGCGCGCGGCCAATCCCGCAGCTTCCGGCCAATGCGCCTGCAAACTGGCGCAGCGCGCGCTGGCGCGTTGCCAACGGTCGTGTTCTTGCAGTGCTGCCGCCGCATCGGCCGGCGTCTCGACCACCCAGGTCTGCGGCAGCCGTTGCGGCCCCAGCTGCGACCACAGCACATCGCGGTACTCCACCCGCCCCGGCAAGTCGACGCGCTGCCAGCTGCGCAGCCAGTCGCCGAAGGCATCGAAGCGGGCGCTGGCCTGCGCCTGGGTCGGTGGCTGCAGGGCGATGGGCCTGGGCGCCGATGCACCGATCAACCAGTCGCCACGCTGGCGTTGCCATTGCCCGCGCAATGCCTGCAGTGCGGCAGCTGGCAACAGCATGCAATCGGCGCGCGCCATCAGCTCACTCCTGCTCGGCCACCGCAGTGATGTTGGCCGCCGCGCTGCGGGTGCGTTCGGGCAGCTTGAGCCGGCGCGACTGCTCGTCGTATTCAATCAGCAACACGCCTGAATCGTGCCGCCCGCTGATCTCGACAAAGCACGCGCCACCGATGAACGGCTCCAGCGTCATCACCGATTTCAACGGCGTGGCCACCACCATCTGGAAGCCGAAGTTTTCGAAGATGTTCATCGCCAGCGCAGTGAATTCGTTGTCGGCCTTGTCGAAGGCTTCGTCCAGCACCACCGCGCAATAGCGCGGCAGTTCGCCGTCTTCGCCGCCGAGCTGATAGCGCAATGCGGCGGCCAGACACGTGGTTGCCAGTTTCTGACGCTGACCGCCGGATTTGCCGGCGCCGCTGCGGTAAATCTCCACTTGCTGACGCGTGGCGGCGTCCAGTTCGACGCCGACAAATTCCACATGCAGGCGCACGTCCAGCACCAGCTCGCGCCAGCGCTTGTCCTCGCCCTCTTGCGAGCCCAGCTTGCGTACCAGTTCGCGCAGCACTGCAAATTGTTGTTCGGCCACCTCGCGCTGTTCGGTCTGGTGATGGCCGAGCACATCGCGCAGGCGTTGATGGAACTCGATCACTTCCGGCAGGCGACGGTCGCTCAATTCGATGGTCAGCAAGGTGCCGTGATTGAACGGCACCTGTTCCAGGCTGGCATTGACCTCATCCAGACGCTGGGCGATGGACTTGCGCGCTTCGGCAGTGTGGCGTTGCAAGGCGAGCAGGTTGTTCTTGCTTTGGCTTTGCAGCAGATCGAAAAAGCGCGCCTCGTGCTGCGGCAGGCCATCGCGTTCCAACCGCTGCAGGCGGGCGAGAAAATCGTCGGCGCCTTCCAACGTCGGACTCAGATCGCCGCTGTCTTCCGGCCATTGCTGGAAGTAGCGGCGGAAACATCCGATCAAGGCCTGCTGCAGGCGGGTCAGTTCGTCCTTGCTGACGCCAAGCTGCGCGTCCAGGCCACGCTCTAGCGTGCGGAAGCGGTCCTGCAGGTTATCCAGGCTCAACTCGCCCAGGCTGAGCAAGCGCTCGGCCAGGCCCTGCTGCTGCAACGGCGTGACCAGGCGCGCATGCGCATCGGCGCATTCCAGATGCTGTTTTTCCAGACGGGTACGTTCGGCGCCCAGCGTGATCCGCTCGGTGCGCACGCCCTCATAGGTGCGCGTGGCCTGGGCGATGTCGGCACGCGTGCGGTCGATCGCCTCGCCCAGCGCGCGCAGGTTGGCGTCGCCTTCGCGCAGCTGTTGCAGGGTCTGGGCGATCTGGCTCAGGCGCTGCAGCGCGGCGGCCACATCGATTTCGTCCCAGCCCAGGTTGGCCAGCGTGTTGCGGGCAAGGCGCCGCTGCCCATCGCGTTCGCGGCGCGCGCGCAGGTCGGCGACCTCGGCGTCGCAGGCGGCGATGCGTTGTGCCAGCTCCTGGCCTTCGCGCTCGTACAAGGCCAGCTTGTCGCGGTTGTTGAAGCCCAGCAGCCAGCGGCGGCGGTCGCCCACCGCGTGGCGGTCGTCCTTTTCGTAACGCTCGCCCGGATGCTTGACCTGGCCTTCGCGGGTGATCGCGCGTTCGGCATGGCGCAGGGCCTTGGCTGAGTCCACGCAGTCGTAATCGAAGCGCTTGCCCAGCTCGCGCCGCAGCCAGCCGGCAAACGGGTGATCGCGCAGCTCCAGCTTGTGCAGCAGCGAGGCACTGCCGGGTTCGCGGCCGCTCAGTGCCTGCTCGTTGTGACGCACGCGGTAATAGACCAGGCGTGTGCCGAGCTGGGTGCGGTTGACCCAGTCGGCGACCTCGGCGTAGTGCCGCTCGTCCACCAGCAACGATTGCGCAAAGCCGTGCAGCACGCGCTCGATGGCGCCGCGCCAGGCGGATGCTTCCTCGCGCACCTGGATCAGTTCGCCCACGAACGGCAGCGCCGCCTCCGGCACGCCGGTGTCGGCGCTCATGCGCGCGCGCAGGCTCTGCATCGGCGCAGGAATATTGGAAGGGTTGCGCGTCAACGCCTCGATTTCGGCGCGCACCTCGGCAAAGCGTTTGCTGTCCTCGTGCTTGCCGGCGATGCGCTCGCTGATCGCTTCATCGAGCTCGGCGGCGGCACGCTGGCCATCTTCCAGCGCGGCGCGCGCCTGCGCGACCTGTTCGGCAAAGCCATGCGCGCTGTCGGCCAGGGCCTGCTCCAGTGCACGGCAGGCCTGTTCGGCCTGGGCCCGCTTGGCCGCGCGGCGGTCGCGCTCGGCCTGCAGCTGGCCCTGTTCGCGCTCCAGCGCATCGATGCGTTCGCCACCTTGCGCGCGCCGCTGCGCTTCCAGATCGTCCAGATGGCGGGTGTGGTTGTCCAATGCGGCGCGGCGCTGGCCTTCTTCGCCGGCCAGGCCGCGGTCTTGCACGTCCAATTCCTGCAGGCGCGCGTCCAGCAAGGCGAGCCGGCGCTGCTCGCGGTAGGCGTCGATGCCGAGCTTGAGTTCTTCCAGCTCGCTGCGCTGGCGGCGCAGTTGCATCAGCTCGGCGTGGTGCGTGCGCGCAGGCAGCAGGGTCTCCACCTGGCGCCGCGCCGTCACCACGGCATGGTGGGCGCCGTCGAGTTCAGCGAAGTCGCCGACCAGGCGCTCGGCCGCATCGAAGGTCTTGGGTTCTTCCAGCATGAAGCCGCGCAGGAAGGCATTGAGATCGCCCAGGTTCTTGGCCGATTGGGTCTTGTGCAGCAGGCGCAACGCCATCTCGTTGCCGATGCCCAACTGGTGGCGAAAACGCTCGGCGTAGCCGGCAAAGCTGTCGAAGTGATGCACATCGTGCAGGCGCTGCTTGAGCTTGCGCAGATCCAGATCGAAGCCCGCCAGGTCCTGCGCCACATCGAAGGCGCGCTCGGCCACCATGTGGTGCTTGCGTACGTCAGCGGTGGCCGCGCTGTTGCCGGCAATCCAGAACAGCCGTACCAGGCTGACCACGCGGTCCTCGCCGTTGCGGTATTCCAGCACCAGCGCGGTCCAGGTAGCGCCCTTGCGCAGGTATTGCGTGGCAATTTCGCCGGAGGCGCTGTCCTGCTGGTCGGCCCAGGCGCCGCGCACGTACGACACCAGGTTGCGGTCGCGGCCACTGCGTTCGGCCTCGCGCGCGGCGGCGTTGAAGTCGACGATGCTGGGCGGAGTGAGCAGTGCCGACATCGCATCGAGCAGCGTCGATTTGCCCGAGCCGGAGCGGCCGACGAACAAAAAACCGCGTTCGGCGATCGGCACTTCGGTCAACCCGGAGAACGTGCCCCAGTTGTGCACCTGCAGGCGGCGCATACGGAACTGCTGCAGGCGCGCGTCGGGCAGATCGTTGGCGAACAGGCTGGAGGGCGCGGCAGAGGAGGTCATCGATACGGTCCGGGAAGCCAGAAAAGCGTAGGCCTGCGCTTACGCGGGTGGTGCGGTGGCAGTGCTAGGCGTGCGCGGGGTCGGCCTCGTCCTCGCCGCCGGCCGGGCCGTCGCGCAACTGGCGATAGACCTGCCCCAGGGCGGCGACATCTTCGGCCGAGAACAGCAGTTTGAGCGCTGGGGAGATTTCATAGCGTGCGTCTTCGCCGCGCAGACGGGTCAGGACATGGTTGTCCTTCATCTTCTGCACCGCCGTGGCCACCCGGCGCAGAAAGCCGGCACGGTCGGTGGACAGGTTTTTTTCGTAGACGGCCAGCGCCTCGCCCAAGGCCGCTTCTTCCACCACTGCACGGACACCACGCGCATCGGCTTCGGCCAATTGCTGGCGCAGGTGCAGCAGCAATACCGAGTCGATGAAGGTCAGCGGCGAAGAGCGCAGCAGTACCGGCGCTTCCAGCTCGCCAGTCTCGGCCTGGCGGGTGAAGGCGATGCCGGCCTCGCGATCGAGCACCAGCTCCAGAAACACTTCGGCCAAGGCGCTGCGAATGCCGGCTTCACTGCGCAGCAGGGCCGGCCACAGGCGGCTATGCCGCTGCGCGTCCACGCTGGGGCCACTGAGCAACTGACACAGCGCGCGACGCGCCTCCACCGGTAGTTGCCCGGTGTCGCCGGCGAACAGGCCGGTGCTGGCGACGGCAGGCGTCTGACCCTCGGCAGCGTCGTGGGCGAGTTCGGACTCGGCATCGGGATCGTGCTCATGCCAGTTCATTGCGTTTCTCCTGGGTGAACCAGATCAGCGGAATGCGCGCGCGACGCAACTGGCCGTCGCTGCCGCGCCATTGCGCCACTTCGAATTGGTCGCCACTGACAACGCCGTGACGCGTGCCCAGCGATAGATAGCCGATGACACTGCCCAGGCCCTGGGTGGCCTGGCGTTGCGTCAGCGCCTGGGCGATGGACAGCTGCGGCTGGGTGGCCAGCAACTCGAACAGATCACGCCGCAGGCTGCGGAAATCGATCTCCGATTGCGCGACCAGATCGCCCACGCTGTCCAGCGAGATGGCGGCCGCCTCGTTGCGCTGGACGCTGCCATCAACCTGTTGCTGGCGCGGGTCGTGCAGGCGCCATTGCGCCAGCGAACGCAGCCGGCTGGTGGTCAACATCAAACTGCGGCCGATCAAGCGCTGGGCCGGGATATGTTCGCGCAGGGTCAGTGCTTCGGCCTGCGCCTGTTTGAGCAAGCGGTTGAGCCGGCGCTGTTCCAGATAGCCACGGCTTTGCACGAAACCGCGCAGGCTGCGCGCGAAATGCTGCATCACATCGTGCACCTGGCCACCACGTTCGAGCATGGTGCCGGTGAGCCCGCGCAGGAAGCTGCGTTCACGGCGATCGAGCTTGCGTGCGAACGCGCGCGCCAGCACCGTCTCCAGCGCGGCGTCCAGTTGCGCGCTTTGTTCGGCATCGTTGAGCAGCGCCCAGAACGCCTGAAAGCTGCGCCCGGCTTCGCTGTCGCCGATGACATCCACGCCTTCGAACAGCCGGGTCAGGACCTCGCCGCGCTCGCCTTCGTCATCGATGATGCGTTCGCGAAATTGCCGGTTGAGTTGTTCGAAGTCGTCGCGCACGCGGCGGAAGTCTTCGGTCAATTCGTCGGCCAGCGCGATCACCTGTCGGGTGCGCTCGAGCGCGCGCTTGCCGTCCAGCGAGGCGACCTTGCCGGCTGAGACCCGCGCGATTTCCGCATCGATGCGATCGCGCTCGTCGCGCAGTGCCGACAACCGCGCATCCGGGTTGGTCTCGGTCAATGCCGCGAGCTGGGCAAGCTGTTGCATCACCAGCGCCAGCCGGCTTTCGGTCGCCGCGCCGCGACTATGCTCCAGGCCATCGACAAAGCGGATCGCCTGCGCGGCCTGCGTGGACAGCTCGTACTCTTCCTGCTGCGCGCCCTCGGGCAGGCGACGCTCCAGCCAGCCCTGCGCCAGCCAGTGGGCGACATACGCCTGCGCGGTGCGCGGCAGGTCGCGCGCCAGATGCTCGGCGTTGATGTCGTCGAGCAGGCGCTGCAGCCGCTCGTGCAGCACCGCTGCCGGCAGCAGACGCTCTCCGTCCAGCAGCAAGGCCTGCAGCAGACCGATCACTTCCGGTGCATGGTCGGCGGCCAACAGTTTCCACAACGGGTCGTCGCGCAGGCTGCGGTAGCGCGCGATACGGGCGCGGACCTTCATGCGGGCGCACCGTGGCTCAGGCCCCGCGCCGGTCGAGCGGTGTGTGGCCGGCGACAGCGTGGCCGCTTGCGCAACACCTCTGCCGGGCCGATGGATGCGATGGTCATGCGGTCTCCCAGCTCCGGATGGACTGCTCGCACGTTAGCGCGCTGCGTGCGCCAGCAAGGCATGCCTCAACGCTTGCCGCCCACTTCGATGAACTGCAGGAACTCGGCGCGAGTGCGGGCGTCTTCGCGGAAGCTGCCGAGCATCTTGGAGGTCACCATGCTGACGCCGCGCTTGTGGATGCCGCGGGTGGTCATGCACTCGTGCGAGCCTTCCACCACCACGCCCACACCGCGCGGTTGCAGCACGTCCTGGATGCACTGGGCGATCTGCGCGGTCATCTTTTCCTGCACCTGGAAGCGGCGCGCGTAGCTTTCCACCACGCGGGCGAGCTTGCTGATGCCGACCACCTTGCCGCGCGGCAGGTAGCCCACGTGCACCTTGCCGATGATCGGCGCCATGTGGTGCTCGCAATGGCTTTCGTAGGAGATGTCGCGCAGCACGATCAGCTCGTCGTAGCCGGCCACCTCTTCGAAGGTGCGCTCCAGGTACGCACGCGGTTCTTCGCGGTAGCCGCTGAACCAGTCGCCATAGGCCTCGGCGACCCGGCGCGGGGTGTCGAGCAGGCCCTCGCGGGCCGGGTCTTCGCCGGCCCAGCGCAGCAGAGTGCGCACGGCTTCTTCGGCCTGGGCCTGGGTGACGGACGGATCGGGCTGGTCGGACTGGCTCATGCGCAGGTGCACCCAAAGGGGGCGAGCATGGTACCCGAGGACAGGCCAGCCGCCCCAGTGGCGGTTGCGCCGGCTTGCACGGGTTCAGCAGCTATTGATTCATTATTGAATTGATAGCATCCTATCGATTATGACGAATCCCCCTCTGTCCTCCCGTGCGCAGCTCAGTTCCGGGCTGCTGGTCGCCGCCCGCCAATGGCAGCGGCTGGCCGACCAGGCGCTTGGCGAATTTGGCCTGTCCAGCGCCTGCACCGGGCCGTTGCTGATGATCGGCCGCTCCGGCGGCGGTATCCGCCAGGTGACGCTGGCGCAGCAACTGGGCATGGAAGGCCCCTCGCTGGTGCGACTGCTGGACAAGCTGTGCGCGCAGGCGCTGGTGCGCCGCGAGGCCGACAGCAGCGACCGCCGCGCCAACCAGTTGTGGCTCACCGATGCAGGCCAGGCGCTGGTCGGGCGCATCGAACTCCGCCTGGATGCGCTGCGCGCGGAGGTGTTCGGCACGCTCAGCGAAACGCAGGTACAGACGGTGCTGACCTTGTGGGAGCAGATCGCGCAGGCGCATGCGCGGCTGGGCCAGTCCGACTAAGCGCCATGCGCGGCCCGTGCGGCGCGCGATGACAGTGCAGATGGCCGGCGCGCACCACGCCGCGGGGCGTCTTTTTCTCTTCAGGAAGTAAGCGATGTACGGCGAATTCAGTCTCTACGGTGTGTTCGTACCCACCTTGCTAGCGTTGATGACGCTGGCCTACCTGCTCAACAGCGCCATCGGCGCGCTACTGACCCGGGCCGGTGCGTACCGGCATATCTGGCACCCGGCGCTGTTCAACCTGGCGCTGTACATCGCGCTGCTGGGCGGCCTGTTTTCCCTTACCCGTTGGATGCAATCGTGAAAAAGCTGATCAAGACCGCGGGGCCGGCGCTGCTGACCCTGGCGATGGTGGTGGTGGCCGCGTTGGTGCTGCAGCACCTGTGGCGTTACTACATGGAGGCGCCGTGGACGCGCGATGCGCACGTGGGCGCTGATGTGGTGCAGGTGGCGCCGGATGTGTCCGGGCTGGTGGAATCGGTGGCGGTGGACGACAACCAGGCGGTCAAGCGCGGCCAGCTGCTGTTCGTGGTGGACCGCGCGCGCTATGCGATCGCGCTGGAACAGGCGCGCGCCGCGCTGGCCGAGCGCCAGGCCACGTTGAGCCAGCTGCGCCGCGAAATTGCGCGTGACCGCAGCCTGCAGGACCTGGTCGCCGCCGAGGATGCCGAGGTGCGCCGCTCGAATGTGCAAAAGGCGCAGGCCGCCGTGGCCACCGCGCAATCGGCGGTGGACCTGGCCCAGCTCAATCTGGACCGCACGCAGGTGCGCAGCCCCGCCGATGGCCATGTCAGCGACCGCACCGTGCGGGTGGGCGATTACGTCAGCGCCGGCCGCCCGGTGGTGGCGGTGCTGGACACCGGCTCGTTCCGCGTCGATGGCTATTTCGAAGAGACCCGCCTGCACGGCGTGCACGCCGGCCAGCGCGTGGACGTGCATCTGATGGGCGAGCCGGTGACCTTGCACGGGCATGTGCAGAGCATTGCCGCCGGGATCGAAGATCGCTACCGCAGCGGCAGCGCCGGCGCGTTGCCCAACGTCACCCCGGCGTTCGACTGGGTGCGGCTGGCGCAGCGCATCCCGGTGCGCATCGTGCTGGATCAGGTACCGGCGCATGTGCAGCTGATTGCTGGCCGCACTGCAACCGTGACCATCTTGCCGGATGCCGCGCGTGGCATTGGCGGCACAGCGCCTGCCCGCGTGCAGGCGAAGGCTGCGCCATGAAGCACGTTGTTTTTCGTCATTTCGGTTTGGCGGCGGTACTGACTGCATTAACTGCGTGCACCACGGTCGGCCCGAACTACGCCGTGCCGGACGATTCGGCCTACCAGCGCCCGGCCGCCAACGCCGCGTTTCTCGACACTGGCAACGACCAGGTGCACCCCGGCGCGCCGCTGCCGGCACGCTGGTGGGCGCTGTATCAGGACCCGATGCTGGATGGCCTGATCGAACAGGCGCTGCGCGACAACGTCGAGCTGAAGGTCGCCGGTGCCAACCTGCGCCGCGCCGCCGCGGTGTACGAACAGGCGCTGGACGCGGGCGGTTTCGATTACGAAGTGGAAGCCGGCGTCAGCCGCGCGCAGGTCTCGGCCGAAGCCTTCCTGCAGGAAGAAAAGCTGCCGGTGTTCAACCTGGCCGACGGCAAGTTCGGGGTGTCGTACCAGTTCGATCTGTTCGGCAAGCTGCAACGCGGCGCCGAGGCCGCGCAGGCCGATACGCAAGTCGCCCAGGCCGCGATCGATCTGGCCCGCGTCAACGTGGCCGCGCAGGTCGCCGGCAGTTATGTGGAGATCTGCCACGCCAACCATGAGCTGCATGTGGCCGAGCATTCGCTGCAATTGCAGCAGCGCAGCCGCGACATTACCCAACGCCTGATCGATGCCGGACGTGGCACACCGCCCGATCTGGCCCGCGCCACCGCGCAGGTGGCGATGCTGGAAGCGGCGCTGCCGCCGCTGCGCGCGCGCCGCCAGGCGGCCGGTTACCAACTGGCCGCGCTGCTCGGCAAGACGCCTGGCGAAGTGCCTGCCGGTGTGGACCGCTGCGCGGATGCGCCGGCCTTGCAGCAACCCATTCCGATTGGAGACGGCCGCGCGCTGCTGGCGCGTCGCCCGGACGTGCGCCAGGCCGAGCGGCGGCTGGCGGCAGCCACCGCGCGTATCGGCGTGGCCACTGCCGAGCTGTATCCGGATATCCGCCTGGGCGGCTCGATCGGCGCCACCGGGTTGCTGGCCGATTTCGGCGAGCCGGCCACGCATGCGTGGTCGCTCGGCCCGCTGATTTCGTGGACGCTGCCGTCCAGCGGTGCGCGAGCTCGCATCCGTGCCACCGAAGCCGGCGCGGACGTGGCGCTGGCGCAGTTCGACAACACCGTGCTGCAGGCGCTGCGCGAGGTGCAGACCACGCTGTCGCGTTACGCGCAGGATCTGGACCGCCTGCATCTGCTCGAACAGGCGCAGCAACAGGCCGAGCTGGCCTCGTCGCAGAACCGGCGCTTGTATCAGGGCGGGCGCACCCCGTATCTGTCCAGCCTGGATGCCGAGCGCACGCTGGCCACGGCCGACATGACGCTGGCCAATGCGCAGGCGCAGGTCTCGCAGGATCAACTGCAGCTGTTCCTGGCGCTGGGCGGCGGTTGGGAAACCACGGCCGGCCACACCGACACGACTGCTGCGCGATGAGTACGCTGCTGCGCGATCGCCAGGCCTGGCTGTTTTCGGCCAAGACCTTCGCCGCCTCGATCGCGGCGTTGTATGTGGGGCTGGCCGGCAATCTGTCGCGGCCGTACTGGGCAATGGCCACGGTCTACATCGTCTCCCAACCGCTGCTAGGCCCCACCCGCGCCAAGGGCGTGTACCGCGTGCTCGGCACCTTGCTGGCCGGCGCGGCGACCCTGGTGATGTTGCCGAACTTGGTGGAGACGCCATTGCTGCTCAGTGCGGCGATGGCGTTGTGGCTGTCGGCCTGCCTGTTCCTGGCGCTGCTCAATCGCGGCCCGCGCGGCTATGCGTTCCTGCTGGCCGGCTACACCACCGCGTTCATCGGCTTCCCTGCAGTGACATCGCCCGAAGGCATCTTCGACACCGTGGTGGCGCGCAGCGAAGAGATCATTCTGGGTACGGTCATGGCGGTGCTGTTCGCGTCGCTGGTGTTTCCCGCCTCGGTGCGACCGATGCTCACCGCGCGCATCGGCAACTGGATGCAGGACGCCGCGCAATGGTGCCGGCAGGTGCTGCAGCGCGGCCCATCGCAGGCGCCGCGCAATCGCCTGGCGGCAGATCTGGTGCAGTTCGAGGCCTTGATCGCCTTCGTGCGCCACGACGACCCACGCCATGCCGGTGCCGCGCCCACGCTGGAACACCTGCGCGCACGCATGCTGTTGTTGCTGCCGGTGCTGTCGTCGATCGCGGATCGGCTGGATGCGTTGCAGCGCGATGGCTCTGTGTTGCCGCCTGAGACTGCCGCGCTACTGGAAGACGTCGCGGCCTGGGTGGATCGGGGCGAGGACGCACGCAGCGACGCTGAGGTCGACGCGCTGCGCGCACGCATCACCGCACTGCGCCCGGTGGTGGATCAGGACATCGAAGATCTGCTGCTGGCGAGCTTGCTGCTGCGCCTGCAGGAACTGCTTGATCTATGGCAAGACTGCCGCACGCTAGAGCAGGCGGTGGTGCACGGCACGGCGACTCCGGTGCTGCGTGCGATGCCGAGCGCGGCGAGACAACCTGCAACGGTGAAATCATCCAACCGGGCTGACACTGCACAAAGCGATCCCGATGTACGTTCGCGCACGCAGCCCTCGTTGCTACAGCGCCTGGGCTGGTCACAACGTGATGCTGCAACGGCTGACTCACCCGAACGAACTCAGGCCGCGCAAAGCGAACCCGCTGCGCGTTCGCGCATGCAGTCTTCGTTGCTGCAGAGCCTGGGCTGGTCACAGCGCGATGCTGCAATCGCAGTTCCACCAGAGCAGGCTGAGGCTGCATTGCTTGAGCCCACTGCACAGGCACGTCAGCGCTTCTCGCTATTGCAGCGACTTACCGGGTCACCGCGCGACACAGCCGATGCACCGGCACCTGCCAGCACCGCACGCCATATCGATTTCGGCATGGCTGCGTTTTCCGCATTGAGCGCGGGCTTCGCATTGATGGCGTACTGCGTGCTGTGGATCGGCATCGGGTGGGAAGGCGGCGGCAACGGCGCGATGATGGCGGCGGTGACTGCCGCGTTTTTCGCCGCACAGGACGACCCTGCGCCGAGCATGCTGTCGTTCCTGACCTGGGCGGTGGTGGCCAGCGTGGTGGCCGGCATCTATCTGTTCGGCATCTTTCCGGCCATCCACGATTTCCCCATGCTGGTGCTGGTGCTGGCGGCGGTGTTCCTGCCGATCGGCGCGTTGCTGCATCGCCCCAAGAGCATGTTGATCGCACTGCCGCTGGTGGTGAATCTCACCGCGTTGCTGAGTTTGCAGAACACCTATAACGCCAACATCCAGAGCTTCGTCAACGCGGCGGTGGCGATGGTGTTGGGCATCGGATTTGCCGTGGTGCTCACCCGGTTGTTTCGCTCGGTGGGTGCGGAATGGAGCGCGCGCCGCCTGGTACGCCAGGGCTGGCGCACGCTGGCCGAGGCTGCGGAAGGCCACGGTGCACAAGACCGGCAACAGTTCGCCTACCGCATGCTGGACTTGCTTGGCTTGCTCGCACCACGCTTGGCACTGACGCCGGAAGGCAGCGATCTGGCCTCGGTGGATATGCTCAACGAAGTGCGTGTGGGCTTGAACATCCTGCAGCTGCGCAGCGCGCGACACGGGTTGCCGCAGCCGAGCAGGGAGGCGGTTGACGCGATCCTGGCCGAGGTTGCGGCGCATTACCGGCAGCAGGTTGCACACAAGCGGCCATTGCCTGGGCCGGATGCGCTACGCGATCGCCTGGATGCGTCGCTGACGCGCGTGGGCAAGGTACCGGCAGGGACGCATCGCGATGAAGCGCTGCTGGGTTTGATTGGGCTGCGTTACAGCGTGTTTGCAAAGACAGTACAGCAGCCCAAAGACATCACACAAAAGCCGCCTGCTTTAGCCCCTCTCCCCTCGGGGCGATAAGGCACTGCTCGCGCGCCACTGGCGCGCGTGCCTTGGAGCGCCCGCGCCGCAAGCGCGGGCCGGGGCGCGGAGCGGGGGTTGGGGTGAGGGTCCGGGGCGAAGCCACTCGCGGTACATGACACGAGGCTTCGCACGTACCCTCATCCGCCCTTCGGGCACCTTCTCCCGCAGGGAGAAGGGAACGGCTCAGCCCGCACGCAACACATCACCGCTTGCGCTGATGCATCGCCGCTTCGTCATCCAGCCAGTTGCTGCCCTTGTTGGTCAGGAAGAACATGTACACCACCAACGACACCGCGATCACCGCCGTGGCATAGATCACGAACTCGCTCACGTGGCCCGTTTTCAACGAGGCCTGGTACAACAACGGTGCAGTGCCACCGAACGCAGAGTTCGCCAACGCATAGCCCAGGCCCACGCCCAGCGCGCGCACGTGGGTCGGGAACAATTCCGCCTTCACCACCGCATTGATCGAGGTGTAGCCGGTCAGGATCACAAAGCCCACGGTGAGGATCGCGAAAGCGGTCAGCCAGTCGGTCTGCTTGGGCAGCTCCATCACCAGGAACCAGGTGTAGAGCACGCCACCGATGCCGAAGAACACCAGCAGGCTCTTGCGCCCGACGATGTCGGACAGCCAGCCGCCAATGGGCTGCATCAGCATCAGCACCGTCAGCGCGACCAGGTTGATGATGGTGCCGGCCATCACGTCGCCACCGGCGAACGCGGTCTGGATCATCTTCGGCCCGGTCACCGAGTAGGTGTAGAACGCGATCGTGCCGCCGGCGGTGATCAGGAAGCACAGCAGCAGCGGGCGCCACTGATTGACGAACAGCTCGCGCATCGAGCCAGAGGCCTTGGCCTTGCCGGTGCGCGAATCGGCGATGGATTCGGAGCTCAGCGACTCGTCCATGCTCTGGCGCAGCCAGAACACCACCAACGCACCGATGCCGCCCAGGCCGAACGCCACACGCCAGCCCCACTCGGACACCTGCGGCGCATCGAAGAAATGCAGCATCACCAGCAATGTTGTCTGCGCCAGCACGTGCCCGCCAACCAACGTGACGTAATGGAACGAAGACAGAAACCCGCGTCGGCCCGGAATCGCCGCCTCGGACATGTAGGTCGCGCTGGTGCCGTATTCGCCACCGGTGGCAAAGCCCTGCAGCAGACGCGCCAACAACAGGATGATCGGCGCGGCGATGCCGATCGTGGAGACCGTCGGGGTGATCGCGATGACGAACGAGCACAGCGCCATCATCGACACCGAAATCGTCAACGCCAGGCGCCGGCCGTAACGGTCGGCAAACCGGCCGAAGTACCACGCGCCGATCGGGCGCATCAGGAAGGTCATCGCAAAGATCGCCCACACGAACATCGTGGCGTTCTTGTCTTCCTTGGAGAAGAACTGCGATTCGAAATAGACCGCAAACACCGAGTAGACGTAAACGTCGTACCACTCGACCAGATTGCCGGCCGAGCCCTTGAGCGTGTTGGACACCGAACGGCGAAGGCTACCGGGAGCTGCGCCAGAACCGGCGGCAATCGGGGACGTTGGGGGTGCGCTCATGCAGTCAGAACCTTGTGGGTGGGACACCCGGCAGTATAGGTGCGCGCTTGTGTGACGCATGTAAGCATTTCGGCGCATAGGCGGGCGCCGTGCAAGCGGCTAGTCCGCCCGATTTACGATCGGAAGGCAGCCAACGCGGAGCGTCCGCTCGCGTCGTTCTACACCGACGTGTACTGATGTCGCTCGTAGCGCTTCAGTCCGCTTTCGGCATCGGCGCAGCAAGCGATTTGCTGCACATCTCCGAGCGATCGAAGCAGCACGCGCATCACCTGCCCCTTCACAGTTCCCACGCCCTCGCCTTGCCAGAATGCCGGCCGCTCAAGGCCGCAACGGTCCGGAACAGGGGTTGGATGCATGACATGGATCATCGTGGCCACGGTCATCACCACGCTGGTGGTGGGGCTGCTATTGCTCAACTTCGCCACGCCCGAGAAAAAGCTCGAGCACATCCCGAGCCATTGCTACGACGTGTCCGACCCGCAGTTCAAGCGCGAGATGTCGGTGTTGCTGGGCCCGGCGATCCTGCCCGGCAACAAGATCCAGGTGCTGCACAACGGCCACGAGATCTTCCCGGCGATGCTGGCTGCCATTCGCAGCGCGCAGCGCACCATCACCTTCGAAACCTACATCTACTGGTCGGGCGAGATCGGCCGCGAGTTCAGCCAGGCGCTGGCCGAGCGCGCCCGCGCCGGGGTCAAGGTGCGCGTCACCATCGACTGGGGCGGCAGCCTGAAAATGGATGCCGCGCTGGTCGAAGACATGACCGAGGCCGGGGTGGAGGTGCATCGCTACCGTCCGCTCACCTGGTACAACCTGCACCGCGTCAATAACCGCACCCACCGCAAGCTGCTGGTGATCGATGGCCGTATCGGCTTCACCGGCGGCGTGGGCGTGGCCGACCAGTGGATGGGCGATGCGCAGGACCCGGAGCACTGGCGCGACTCGCATTACCGCATCGAAGGCCCGGTGGTGGCGCAGGTGCAGGCCGCCTTCAACGACAACTGGATCAAGACCACCGGCCGCGTGCTCAACGGCGCCGAGTACTACCCCGAATTGGCGCCGGCCGGCGACAGCGACGCGCAGCTGTTCGTGGCCTCGCCAGCGGGCGGCAGCGAGAGCATGCACCTGATGTATCTGATCGCCATCGCTGCGGCGCGCAGCTCCATCGATCTGGCCGCCGCCTACTTCGTGCCGGATGCACTGATCACCCGCTCGCTGCTGGAAGCGCGTGCGCGCGGCGTGCAGATCCGCGTGCTGCTGCCCGGCAAGCATATCGACGCGATCTCGGTGCGGCTGGCCTCCAAGGCCAGTTGGGAGCCGCTGCTGCAGGCCGGCATCGATATCCACGAATTCCTGCCCACCATGCTGCACACCAAGCTGCTGGTCATCGACAGCCTGCTGGTCTCGGTGGGCTCGACCAACTTCGACATCCGCTCGTTCCGCCTCAACGACGAGGCCAGCTTGAATGTCTACGACCGCGCGCTGGCCGCACAGATGACCGAAGTGTTCGAGCGCGACCTGCAACGGGCCGAGCTGTACACGCTGGAACGCTGGCGCAAGCGGCCGCTGCGGCAGAAGCTGGGCGAGAAGTTGGTCATCCCGTTTCGCTCGCAGGTGTAGGCAACGGCCTTCCCCCCCGCTTGGTAGTGAGCGCACCCGCGCTCAGCGCCGCACACTCGCGCAGGCGGTCACGCCTGCAAGCGAAGCTGCCGCAGCCGCCACCACAGCCCGCCAACGTGGACCAGCGAATACAGCACCAGCGCCGCGGCAATCCCGAGCGTCAACGGGCTGGCCTGCGAGCCGGCCGCCGCCGCGCCCGCGCTGAAGGCGCCATCGGCCCAGCGCCAGGCCAGCCGCCCGAGCAGCACCAGCGTGAGCCCGCCGCCGATCCACGGATTGGGCGTGTACCAGCCACGGCCCTCTACCCATTCGGCATGCGTGTAGCGCAGCGACAGCGCGCCCAGCCCGATGCCCACCAGCGTTCCCACGGCGATCCCTGGCCGCACCTGCGGCAAGCCATAGACCGCGTACGCCAGCGCCGCCGCCGCAATGACCAGCACCACGGTACGCACCGCCGTGCTCACCGGCTTCCATTGCTGGCGGCCGAAGCTGCGCCGGATGCGCCGGTAGTAGAGAAAGGCGATGGCCGCCATCGAGAGATACGGGGTCAGCGGTGCGATGGCAGCAGCGGGCATGGCGATTCCTTTCCAGGTGAGATGCAGGTGAGGCGACCGCCGCAGAATGAAACCAGCTGCTAACGCGAACAAGGTGCCAAGTGTCACTTTCTGCGCGCACAGGCAGGTTGCCCGGGCGGCCACCGCCGCGCGCGGCAATGGCGACAGACAACCGACCTTCGCGCAGGACCGGCCTGCCTGCCACCGCCGGTAAACGCCCCAGCCGCGCGCAAGCCATTGCCACACGCGAACCAGAGCCGCACGGGTAGACTTGCCGGCAGAGCTCCCCCACCGCAGTGCCATGTCCGCCATCAAGCAAGAAGCCCACACGCTGATCGACACGCTGCCCGAGGCGGCAGGATGGGACGACGTGGTCCGCGTCGTGGATACCGCCAGCTTCGAGGCCGCGGTGCTGGACGGCATTGCCGCAGCGGATCAGGGCGCGGTTGCCGCGCCGGCACAGGTCACGGCACTGTTCGCCAAATGGGGCGTTGATGTTGCGGCGTGACTGGACCGTCCCGGCCGCCAAGCAACTTGCATACGCCCAGGATCACTACCACGCGCTCAACCCGACCGCCGCCGCCGCGATGGCGCGGCAGGTGCTGGAAGCCACCCGCACCCTAGCCGAGCAACCGGGCCGCGGCCGCGCCGGCCGGGTCGCCGGCACTCGCGAATGGGTGGTCAAGCAGACGCCGTACGTGCTGGTCTACCGCGTGCGCGACGACGCGCTGCAGCTGCTGCACGTTCAAGTCGACGCCAAAGACTGGCTGCCACGCACCGAGCCGAAAGGCGAACGCCTGGACCCGTGGATCGCCTCACTGGTCAGCGCCCTGCTGCACGTGTTGATGCTGCTGATCCTGCTGTCGGCCTCCACACCCACCATGACCCCGCCGCAGGGCTCGGCCAGCGGTGGCCGCACCAAGGTGGATTTCGTCGGCGACACCTCCACGCCCGACCAGCCCGTTCCCTCGCCAGCGCCCACCCCGCCGTCGCCAATGCCGGCGCCCGTGCAGCCGCCGCCGGCCGCCTCGCCGGTGCAGTCCACCCTGGTCAAGACCGCCAAGAACCCGATCCCGCCCGCAGGCAACACCCGCCGCGGCGGCCTGGTCGAGCAACGCCAGGCGCAACCGGTGCAGCGCCCCACCCCGCCGCAACCGCCGGCAGAACCGTCATCGCCGCCGCAGCGCCGCCCCCAGACCTGGACCGGCCGCCCACCGGGCATGCTCGAAGAAGAAGCCGATGCCGCCGAAGACGGCATGTCCAACACGCCCACCATCAGCGAAGGCCGCCGCCGCGACCGCAACAATGCCCAACCCAGCATGGATGTGGGCGGCTACCAGGTGTATTACGAAGTGCGCAGCGAAACCCAGCTGCGCAACTGGCGCGACCAAGGCATGAAGGAAGTGGCCATCATCCTGCCAGGCACCCAGTACCGCATGGTCTGCCCGCTGGAAGTCGCGCTCAAACGCGGCTCCAGCAAATGCCGCCTGCTGCCGCCGGACTCCCCCGAGCTGAAAGACATCGGCGATGCCCGCGAAGTCATCAACATGATGGAGGTCTACAAGCAGGGCGAGCCGGTGTGGCGTGGGCCGGGGCCGTATCGGTGAGTGGTGGGTTTCTGTTTGCCAAGGCTGTCGGCCGGCAGTACCGCTGCTTATCCACAAAACCACGTGCCGAAGACCGCCGTTTCGGCGCCTTTCGTTAGCGCAAAGTTCTGAGGGCGTCGGACGAACGAGCCGAAGAGGTCCTCAGCTCGTTCGACGACGACTCGGCCGTCGCAACCATTAGCCCCCTTGGTCTTGTCCCAGCTTCGTACTCAGTGCTCCGTTGAACGGCGCCGGATTGCTGGTCACCAGACAGTTGTAGTTTTTGTCGCTGTTGAGAACCAGCACAGACGACTGCGGCCCCTTGAAATCCAGCCCGACCGAGAACAGCACATAAGTGTTGGGCAGCGCGCTCGGCCGAAACGCACCGAAGCCATACTCCCCAGACAAGCCCAACGGCGCCAGCGGCACCGTGAGCATCAGCGGCTGCGTGGCCACAGGAGAGGGCAGCGACGAGGAAGCAGACATGATCTTGGAGTGCACGTCGATGGAATACTTGGAGGTGACCACCACTCCCAGATACTTGGAACTCGGTGCCGACACCTGCTTGCGACACGCCGCGATGTCTTCGGGGTTCTGATCTTGCTGACCGTTCTGCAGCGTGGCAAAGACCTGCGTCAGCGTGACTCTTTCCGTTTTGGCGACGGGCGCGGCAACGGCCGCTTCCATGCAGAACGCGCCGATCAGGAGTGAGAGGCCATATGCCGCAAGTGCACCGCGATAGCTGGTTTTACGTTTCATTTCGATCATTCCTTGGTGGGTGATGCAAGGTTTCGGCAGCGGCTGTTCGCGCGGCGGCGGCTTGCGCCTTGAATGGATAGTCGCAACGGCACCTGTGCATAACGCCAAGCGGCACATGATCGATTGCGTTCGATGACGACATGCGTCTGTGTAGAAGCACCACACCTACGCCACCCAGCTGGCCACGCCGCTGGTGTGTTCATCGTTGAAGACCAACGCCTCGCAAACCCGGCAAATCGTCTCAGCGACTTCGTTGCGTGATGCAATTTGGCTTTCGGAAGTGAACACAGCGCTCCGTTGCTCGCAACAGACATCCCTCAAGATAGAGCGGTTACCTGGAATAGCTCGCAGACATCTGATCCATATGATCAGCTGCATCAGGAGATCGCCATGCCACGCATCACGCCAAGCCATTGGGCTGCAACCTTCGCACTCATCGGAATCGCAGTGCTCTCGCTTTTGTCCTGTACCAATGCAGAGACGGCACTCACCGCTTCGACACAGGAAGACATCCTGAAATCAGAAGCAGTGCCCATGCTCGACGAGATTTATGCCTCCCAAAAGCCCTTTCGATTCCAACAGGTCGACGTGAGCAGCATCGTCAGCAACTACATACCGCTGGGTACAGCAAAAGCAACGGTGCTGGAGATGGTCGGCAAGTCTCCAACGTCAAAGATCGTTGAAGACACCGCAGGCAAGCTGGTCATCAGGGACAACAAGGGGCAGGCGATGCTGGACCCCGATGCCCGTTCCATCGTGATGACTTTTTCTTTGAATTCCAGCGGCAAAGTGACGCACGTCTACGCTGTCTACATCAAAAACCAGTAAGCCAACGACGCACGTCAGTCGCGTCCGGTTGATGATCTGATTCCTGGAGCAGGCAGATCGGATACGTTGACCAGTCCTCGCGATGGCAGTGCGCGCCCGGCCGGGAACTGGCTACAGTCTGCGCAGGCCGTGTGCGCCCGCCTCATCCACCTGCGCTCCATCTGCATGTTTCCGCATCGTTTTGCCCCCGCCTGGGTCTGGCCGTTGGCCTGTTGTGCGCCTGCTGCGCGCACGCCGCCGCACCGGCAGCGGCCCATCGTCTGCTGCGCGTCACGCTGGACGGGGCGAGCGATCAGCCCGTGTCCGGGCGCCTGCTGGTCTTTGCCACCCTGGCCAAGGACGCCCAGGCCGCGGCCAAGGATGGAAAGGACGACAAAGCCGGCAAGGTGGAAGCGGTGGACGTCAGCCCGTTCCGCCCCACTGCGGTGGCCGTGGCGGCGCAGGAGGTCACCGCGCTCGCGCCCGGTGCCAGCGTCGAGATCGACCTGGACAACATCGCCTTTCCCAGTGCGTTTTCCGCGCTGCCGGCCGGCGCGTATCTGTTCCAGGCCGTGCTGGATCCGGACCACAGCTACGGCTATGCCGGCCGCGATGGCGGCGATCTGTTGAGCGCCGTCACCGCAGTGACCCCAGGCAAGGGCAAGCCGTTGCCCACGCTGAGGCTCAGCAAGCAGGTGCCGGTCTCGGACGACCCCTGGCAGGTGTCGCCGCGCGCGCCACAGGCAATCCGCGACGCCGTCCCGGAGGCCAGGCTGCATAGCGCGGATGCCTCGATGGTGAGCCCGTCACTGAGCGCCTTCTGGGGCAGGCCGATCTCCATCCGCGCCCGCGTGCTCACCCCGCCGGGCTACGACGCCAAGGCCGCCGCCCGCTATCCCACCGTGTATGTCACCCATGGCTTCGGCGGCAACTACAACCGCTTTGCCGGCAGCATCGCGGCCACCTGGAGCGCGATGGCGGCCAAGCAGATGCCGCCGATGATCTGGGTGTTCCTGGACCAGGCCACGCCCACCGGCACCCACGAGTTCGCCGACTCGGTCAACAACGGCCCCTGGGGCAGCGCGCTGACCGAAGAGCTGATCCCCGCGCTGGAGCGCCAGTACAAGATGGACGGCAAGGCCAGCGGCCGGTTCTTGAACGGGCATTCGTCCGGCGGCTGGGCCACGCTGTGGCTGCAGACGCGCTACCCCAAGCTGTTCGGCGGTACCTGGTCCACCTCGCCCGATTCGAGCGACTTCCGCGACTTCACCGGGCCGGATCTGTACGCGCCCAATGCCAACGTCTACCGGCGCCCGGACGGCAGCCAGTTCCCGTTGATCCGCGACCAGGGCAAGGTGGTGGCCGATCTGGAAACCTTCGCCAAGCTCGAGCGCGTGTTAGGCCCGTACGGCGGCCAGATGACCTCGCTCGAGTGGGTGTTCTCCCCGCGCGGGCCCGACGGCCGCCCGGTGCCGATGTTCGACCGCGACACCGGCAAGGTGGACCCGGCCGTGGTGGCCTACTGGCGCACCCACTACGACATTTCTGCGCGCGTGGCCGCGCAGTGGCCCACGCTCAAGCCGGATCTGGACGGCAAGATCCACCTGATCGTCGGCACCGCCGACACGTTCTACCTGGATGGGGCCGCGCATAAATTCCAGGCGGTGCTGGACGGCCTGGGCGCCAAGAGCGACTTCCGCTATCTGGAAGGCCGCACCCACTTCGATCTGTACAAGGAGGGCGACGACAGCAGCGCCCTGATGAAGAAGATTGCCTGGGAGATGTACGCCGTGGCGCGACCGAAGCGGTAAGCGCGCCCACGCACGGCCGGCGCTGTCGATCGGCGGGCCAGCCGTGCACACGCCAAAGCGCGGCGGCCGGCAGTGTCGGTACTCAGGCCGAGCGCTTGGGCAACTCCCACTCCAGCTGCTGCCTGAGCACCAGCAGCAGCACCTGCAGGCGGCCGCCGCGCACCAGGGCGGCGGGTGTCTGCCCGTCCAGCGCGTTCATGGGCTTGCGGAACCAGCCGATCAGCGCCTCGTTGTTGCCGCCGTTCAAGGCCCAGGCGTGGCAAACGATCTCGCCCAGGGCCTCGATGCCGGCGCTGCCCAGCAGCTTGAGGTGCTCAGGCGTAAAGGCGAACAGCGACAGCACCAGCTCGGCGTCGGCGGCTTTGCCGTATTCGCCCTGCATCTGCTCGCTGTGCGCGGTGCTGTAGCTGGACGCCTGCGCACGGAAATCTTCGGCACGCCGCATGCCGGTGAGCAGTGATGCAATGAGGTCGACGCGTTCCATGGGGCAGTCCAGCAATGTGATAGCGCGCACGCTATCTGCCCCGCCCTCGCCGCTCAATCAGGAGTCTCCTGACAGGCGCTGTGAGCGTCAGCAGCCGTTACATTCCGCACCGGCCGGATGTGCGGCGTTGGTGACCTGGCGGCGGCTTAGGCAGCCGGTTGCTGGTGGGACGCGCCTGCCGATGAGCGGCGCCACTGTTCGCAGTGTTTAACGCCCGCATTGCTAGCATCCGGGCGCGTCACTGGCAGCAGCCCGCGCTTGCAGGGGCTGCAGTATTGGAGTGTCACCTCGCGAGGAGTTGTCAGATGCCCTGGAAATCCGCTCTCACCGTGCTTGCCCTGTCCACCGCCGCCCTGCCGGCCCTGGCCCAACCCGACCGCCAAGTGGTCGAAGACATGCTCACCCGCTCGGCCAATGTCTGCCCCGGCCACAGCACCGACCGCACCTCGCCCACCGTCAAGGCCGTGCCCGTCGGCGCGCTGCGCGTGATGCTGGAACGCGGCCTGGTCATGTGCCCCGACCGCCGCCTGGACGCCGCTGCGCCGGCTGTGTTCTACGGCCGCCTGGGCGTGTTCGCCTGGAACCCGGAAGTGCCCGCCGCCAAGACGGTGATCGTCCAGCAGATCGGCAACATGACCCGCAACGAGGACTACCCGGTCGAAACGCTGGTGTGGGACGCCAAGGGCACCGCGCTCAAGCAACAGACCGTGCCGATGTTCGAGCCCCGGCCGGGTGCGGCGGTGTTGTACAAGGTGCGTTGAGGCTGACGCGCGATAGCGGTACCGATTCGCCCGGCTGCACGCAATGTAGTTCCGTCGCTTGCAGTCCGGGCTCTGCCTATACTCAACTCCAGCATGCTGCGCAGGAGGATGCATGAGACACCCACTGGCCTTGGCCGGGCTTGCATGCATGGCACTGGGCTTCTCCGTTCCGGGCTGCAGCGCAACGCAAACAGGCGCCAACACCATGACCAACGAACAAGGATGCGTCCGGCAACGTGGCGGCCCGCAAGACCCCGGCACCAGCCCGCCACCGGTCATGGAGGCGTGCCTGGGTCCGTACAAGTTGCAGATTCCTGCCAATTATTTCGACGACCAGATGGGGCCGAACTTCGATGGCAGCTTCGGGCTGTATCTGGAGTACCCGGAGTTGAACGCGTTCGCTCCTGGCGAGCGTGCCCACCTGAAGCTGGATGTGGCCACCCGCACCGTCAATATCGGCTATCGCTATCTTGACCGCGTGGACCCCAATGCATTTCTTCGGCGGCAGTACACACCGGACAGCGCAACACAGGACACTCCCGAAGCGGACATCAGCACGCGCATCAAGGGCGAAGAAAAGGATGGGCTCACGCCCTACTACGCCAACGTCGCTGCGTACCGCGAGCACTATCTAGCGCAAGGGCTGAAACCGTCCAATTCCATCATGGACGCAAGCTACTACAAGGATTGGTATGTCAGCCGCGACGCAAAAGGGAACATCGACACCATCATCAAGTGCACGTCCCGCGAGGTCGAACCGTCGGGCGTGGAGTTCCGCGAGGGCAAGCTTGTGCGCAGCAAGGAGCGGGAACTTCCCACCTGCGAGCACGTGTTCGTCATTCCGGAGATGAAGGTCGCGGTGGAGATCAATTATGTGCGCGTTGCATTGAAGGACTGGAAGAAGATCCAGGACCGCGCGCGGAGTGCATTGAAAGACTTCATGCCGGCGCACGCTGGCACCTGAGCGCTTGCTAGCGACAAGGAGTTGGATGCATGTCAGGACTCAATCGAGAAGACCTTAAAATCCTCACCTTCTACGCGCAGAATGAGAATCGCGAGCTTTACTGGAACTACCTCAGCAAGAAAAATGGTAATGACGGGTATGGCCTGCTTGCGCTAGGCGTGGTGCGCAACGACACGCCTCCCGGGGCGACAGCCAACATCTTCGCCGACAACCGCGCACACAAAGGCGGCATCAAGATGAGCGAGCGCGAATGGAACCAGTTCGGCGTCGACCTTATCCGGAACGATCTCGATGAGCGCCGGAGCCAACTGAACGCCGGGCGCCCGGATCTTGCGCTCAATCTTCCCGTCAGGGACGTGCAGGATGCGCATGACCACACATTCCAGTTGCACCGTATCGACCCCAACGCCTGGACACCACGCGAGTTTCTGCAAGCAGCACGACGCCATGGTGGCGAAGGCGAGGCCGAGAAGGCCTGGACGATGATGCTGGACAACAGTGCGCTCGGCCTGAACCGGGCACGCGAGACGAGCTGGCGCACGATGTACACCTACAACGACCAACACCTGGATGCGGGGTCGTATATGGGGCATATGGCAGAGGCAAGAGGAGTCGCAACCCAGGCTCAGCCAAACACGGATCCAGACAGGATTGGTGGCAAGAGTTCATATTCAGAGTACGACAAGCACACCAGGCAATGGAACGATGTGACCTTCACAGGAGACATCACGACATACCAACCGATCCATGATTCCGACAAGCTCCGGTTGCTCAATGACACGCGACAACTCAGATTGGAGCGGCAGGAGCTCAAGCACGAATTTCATCCGAATGACCCTTACCGGAACCTGCCGATCACACGCAGCCCCGTTCTGCTTTCCGAAAATGCACCGCCCAGCAGCAGCGAGTCGCTGGCGCGTGCCGTTTCGCTCGCTTCGTATGCACCCGACCAGCCTAGCCATCCGCGGTTTGCCCTGTACCAGCAATGCAGCGCGGGGGTCGATGTTCTGGATCGCGAGTTCGGCCGCCAATCGGACCAGAGCAGCGCCTGCATGAAGGCCAGCCTGACCACGCTGGCGGTGGCCAATGGGCTGGAGCGTGTGGACCATGTGCTGCTGAGCAGAAGCAGTGACCAAACGCAGTCGGGGCAAACCGTTTACGTTGTCCAAGGCGACCCAGGGAACCCAGCGCATCTGCGCGCGCAAATGCCAACCGGACAGGCGGTCACTACGCCAGTGGAAGCATCGTTCCGCGAACTGGCGCAGATCGACCAGCGCCAACAATTGCAGCAGCAGAACGCGCAGACGCTGGCGCAACAGCAAGAGGCACCAACGCAAGGTGGGCGCACGCAGAGCGTGTGATGTTGGTTATTGGAGCCAGTACCCGCGCGAGGTCCTGCGGCGCCACGTCAGCCAGTCGGGTCTGCCCCGCCAGCGTGTAGCCGCTGCGCATCGATCTCATCGACAATGCCACGCACCGCGCGGGCGGCATTGAAGATGCTCTCGCCCAGAACCGACAGACTGGTGGCGTCCAGCGGCTTGCCGCTGCACACCGCCACCATGTCGCTTTGCGCGGTGATCGTGCGCAACAGCGCGTGGAACCGATCGATCTGCTCGATGGTGACGCCGAAGGTGAACTGTTCCTCCTGCGTTTGCGCCCTGCCCTCTGGCGCAGTCGTCTTGCGAGTTTTCGTAGTCGTCATGGCATCCGTCCTCGACGTGAGCGGATGAGATATCCGCCGCTCGAATTTATCCCTTTTTCGGATATTTGAAAAGGGGATATAGCGTCGCGGCAGACTTTCACGTTTGCAGCCATGCCCACCAAGTCGATCCACAAGAAGGATTACGCGATTCTGCTGCGGCAGCTGCGCGAGCTGCGTCTCGCCGCCGGGCTGACCCAGGTCGAATTGAGTACCGCCTTGGGCCGTCCCCAGTCTTATGTCAGTGATGTCGAGCGGGGGGAACGGCGGATGGATCTTCTCCAACTGCGCGACTTCTGCAACGCGTGTGGTGCATCGGTCAGCACGTTTGTGGCCGACTTCGAGCAGGAGCTGAAGTAGCACCCGAGAAACGTGGCGCGGTTGCTTTATGGCTGCTTCATTGGCCCGACAGTTGCAGTGAAGTGTCTCGGCTCGCCCGTGATTGGGTCATCGAATGCCAGCGTATGCGCGAAGAGTTGCAGCGGCCGTGCCGGGTCATCGGGCCTCTGATCTTCCAGGTCGGGATAGAAGCGGTCATGCAGAATCGGCGCGCCCAGCGCGGCCATGTGCGCACGCAACTGGTGCTTGCGCCCGGTGACCGGCTCTAGCCGGTACGTCCACGTGTCTACGCCCGCGCGACCACATCGATCACCGTCTCGCTATTCGGCTCGCCCACGCCCTCGCGCATGCGGAAGAACGGCTCGCCCGGCTCCAGCCGGCTGCGATGCACATACGGAAACCTCAGCCCAGGTAGCGGCGGCGCCACTGCCAAATAGTGCTTGCGGATGCGTCGCTCGCGGAACAGCGCTTGGTAGGTCCCGCGTGTTGCAGGATTCGCCGAAAACAACACCAGTCCCGCAGTGTCGCGATCGATGCGGTGCAACGGCACCAACGCGGGGTTATCGAAACGCCGCGCCAAACGGGTCAACAGCGTCTGATGCACGTAGGCACCGGCTGGCACCACGGGCAGGAAATGCGGCTTGCAGGCCACGACAATATGCGCGTCGGCATGCAACACCGTTTCCGTTGCCGTGATGATCGGCTCATCCGCTACTTCGCGGAAGTAATAGATCTCCGCACCAAGCCGATACGGTGCAGCGATATCCAATGCCTGCTGCTGCGCATCCAGTACGCGCCCACGCGCGAAGCGATCACGCCACGTGTCAGCACCAACGACCGGAAAGCACGCACACAGCGCCTCCCACACCGTGTGCCAAGGGCCGGACGGGAGCTGGAACTGGCTGGCAGGAATGCCATCAAGGGTCGGGCGAGGAGCAGACATGGCGACAGCAAAAAGCGTACTCAAGCAGATTGGCTGGGATCCTACCTTGTCGCGTCGATTCTCTCCGCAGTGATGTATCGGCTCTCCAATCCAGAAAGAGATTTTCGAGCGCCAGGCATCACATGCATTACTGCGAAGCGTACACAACGATCTCTACCGCAGCCCGCTTCATCGGGTTGATTTGCACGCAGTTGCACTAAAGGATGCGCAAGCGACCTCAAGCTTCGGCACGAAGATCACACCTCTTTGCATGCGCACGCGTCGTGCCGAGTGTTGATGAGGCATTGATCGCAACGGCGCGCATGGTCTGCTGACAAAACCCATTTCAACGGCTATGTTCAAACCGGGAACGGGGGTTCTGGCATGGGACGCAGAAAGAAACAGGGTGGATTCGAAGCGTTAGCCGCATTGCCGTGGCCGGTTGGCTTCGTTGCGGGAATCGCTGCGTATCTGATGGTGCGCTATGGCATCGGCTGGTGGTTCTCTCACCAGGGCGGAATGTTGTCGCAAGGCTTCGCCCAGCAATCGAGTGGAATGTTCGCGCCATTGGCGTGGACGCTTCTCGGCGTCTGCTGGCTTGCTGCGCTGTTCTCCTATCTGGGCACACGCAGCCGGCGGCGCTTTCTGGAAACACGCACAAGCCTGGAGAGCCTGGCCGCCGGCGGCTGGCGCCAGTTCGAACAGTTGGTAGGCGAAGCATTTCGCCGCCAGGGCTACAGCGTTGAAGAAACCGGCCTGGGCGGGCCGGACGGCGGCATCGACCTGATCCTGCGCAAGGACGGCCGCCGCACGCTGGTGCAATGCAAGCAATGGAAGCGTCAGCAAGTCGGAGTCAGCGTCGTGCGAGAAATGTTCGGCCTGCTCGCCCATCACCAGGCTCACGCGGTAAAGATCGCCTGCATTGGCACCTACACAAAGGACGCCGAGCGCCTTGCTGAAGGCAAGCCCATTGAACTCATTGGGGACAAGCAGTTGTTGAACATGATCCGCGCGGTGCAACAACAAACAGCAACCCAGCCGACTCCAGCAGCAACACGCGTCGAACCTGTCTTCGCCTCAATTGAGGCTACCGGCTCTGTGACCATCGTCAAACCGAGCTGCCCGCGCTGCGGCAGCGTGCTTGTACAGAGAAGGAACCGACGCACCAGCGAACACTTTCTAGGCTGCAGCCAGTTCCCGAAATGCAGAGGAGTTTCGTAGGTGGCGCTGACCTCTGTTTTAAGTCCGTTCGAAAACAATATGTTTGCTAGTCAGTTAGATTGGTTCGCAGTCGATCAGGGACATACAGCTAGCACCCTAGCGATACGATCAGAATAATACGCTTTTTTGAAATCTCCCAGAAATTTAAAAAAGTCCTCAGGGATCATATGGAAATATCAGCGGCAACGATGGATGACGCCCTCCATAAAGCATTGGGCAAGATAATAAAGTCAAAAAAGCAATTTCATTGGATTCGACAAAGGGTTCAAACCGTGAATTAGTCGGGGTGCAAATAAGAATAAGTGATCCGAGAGCGCGATTCAGCAGAGCCATTAGCAGAAGCCAACTTTTTAGCTCCCTTGGAGAACTGTTCTGGTACTGGGGAGGCAGCAATCGCCTCGATCAGATTTCTTACTATGTGAAAAACTATAGACAAGAATCTGAAGATGGCTTGACAGTTCCTAGTGCATATGGGCCGAGGCTTTTCGCCCTACGTGGCAAAAATCAGATAGACGGAATTGTTAATTTGCTCCGCGAAAAGCCCACCACCCGGAGGGCGGTAATCCAACTTTATGATGCTGAAGATTTAGATAGCGCTCTTTCCCCGCCCTGCACATGTACTCTTCAGTTTTTGATGCGTCAGGGAAAATTGAATTTATTTGTATCCATGCGATCAAACGATATTTTGTTTGGATTTCCGCATGACGTTTTCGCATTCACAATGATCCAAGAAATAATTAGTCGACGTGTCGACTCCCCGTAATTCAATGCCAGCCAAAATTAGAGGTCTGCGGTTGATGTTGATCACGGAACTCGGCGGGCGTTAGCCCGCCCAGGCTGTCGTGCGGGATCTGCTGGTTGTAGTCGGCCAGCCAGTGTTCGGTCTGTTCGCGAACCTCGCTCAGCGTGCGGAAGAGATGCATGTCCAGCACGCCGCGCCGGTAGCTGCCGTTGAAGCGTTCGATAAAACCGTTTTGCATTGGACGCCCCGGCTCGATGAAGTCCAAGGCGATGCCTTTGCGCTCGGCCCACTCGGCCAAGGCCAATGCGACAAACTCCGGGCCATTGTCCAAGCGAAGTTTGGCGGGGTAGCCGCGCCAGGCTGCGATGCGTTCCAAGGTGCGGATGACGCGGGCGGCCGGGAGATTCAAGTCCACTTCGATCGCCAAGGCTTCCCGACTGAAATCGTCGATGACATTGAACGTGCGGAAGCGTCGACCATCCCACAACGCATCGGACATGAAGTCGATCGACCATCCAGCATTGGGTCGCTCTCCGCATGCCAGCGGTTGTGGATGACGCGTCGGGACCCGGCGCCTGCTGCGACGACGTTGATTGAGTTTCATCAGGCAATACACGCGCCACACCCTTTGTGATTCCACACATGTCCGCGACGGCGGATGATCTGAAAGAGCTTTCCAAAACCACGCTCGGGAAAACGCTCGGCCAATTCGGACAACAGCGCAATGACCTCCTCGTCGCGATCGGGACGACGCCGATAGCGCACTGTCGAGCGAGCCACGCCAACGACCGCACAGGCCCGGCGCTCGCTCCAGCCATGCTGCTCGACGAGCCAGGCAAGAAGCGGGCGTTTGTGCGCCGGGTCTACAGCTTTTTGCGATGACATCCTTCAATGCATGGTTTTCCATGGCGAGCTCGGCGTACATGCGTTTGAGCTTGCTGTGCTCGGTCTCCAGGTCGCGAAGGCGCTGCACATCGGCTGCCTCCATGCCACCGTACTTGGACTTCCAGACGTAGTACGTCGCATCGGAAATGCCCAGCTCACGGCACACATCCTTGACCTGGCGGCCGCCCTCAACCTGCTTCAGCGTGGCGACAATCTGGCTTTCGGTGAACTTGCTCTTGCGCATCGTTGGTCTCCTTGGTGGCTAGTGTGCCCGGAGACCTCTAGTTATGGATGGATCAATTTTACGGGGAGTCGACAGACGAACTGGAGTCGAACTTGGGGAATATATTCATAGTGTTGGGAGCCTGCATCTTTATGCTAATCAACAGTCTAAGGCGCAAAATTACTTAGCTGAGGGATATCAAGAGAAGGTACCTATGCCAGCAATGCCTGAGGAAGATCCCTCGGCTGCCATGCTGGTGCTTGTTAGGTATGAAAGAGAGGTCAGGCTAAACCAAACACTTCCAGCTTTTCCTTGCGGACTTGCAGATTACTGGCTCGACCTTGCGAGACTGCTTGCAATTTATAAATGTTATAAAAGAAGGATCGCGAGACGATCGAAAAACTTAAAAACAAGATGAGCGCCTCCGTATATGAACAGGCCATTTCAAAAAGGGCTGGACAGATTAAATGGCAAACAATTAGACAAGAACCACTTAACTTCACATCTCAGGACTGAATTCATGCTGATTAAATCCTTATTACAATCACGGCTTCTTGTACATGATGCGAGCTCAGTTGCCTTAGTGGATGACGCCATAACGCGGGCGGAAAATAAGGGCCTACAAGCTCCCGGAATAGATGATCCCGCTGCTCGTCGGGCACTCTGCATGCAGATAATTGAAAGTATCCGTAGAGTTCAGTTTGTTATTAATTTAAAACACAGAAAAATTAGTGCGTTACGCGCTGATCCGAACACGACCATATTTGATCCACTACGAGCCGCCTGCGTACACATGGCGGCTGGTAATATTGACGAGGCGGCTTGGCTCGTTTTTCTTTCAACGCATTTCGGCCACCGTCCAGTCACCAAATGGAATCTAGTGAAATGTTTTTACCGAGGTGATACCGAAGGCCCATGGACATGGAAGAGATCAATTTCCGAAAAAAATTCTTCTAGATTGGTTAGCGCAAAATAAAGACGTTCTTCGTGCTAGCGGCCGCTTTGGTAATCACCGAAAGTATGAAAGCCTTGACGCATTCGGATCAAAAGGGACCGGAGCTGCTATTTCGACTTATATGGACTGGGTAACAACCCATGGCAACCATGAAAATTTGTTTTCTCGTGCAAATCAAGAAGGCGCGGCAATTCCAGAAGCTGCATTTGCTTGGCTGTACGATGAAATGAATAGCGTGGCTAGATTTGCAAGAATGGGTAAATTTGACTTTCTGTGTATGCTCGGGAAGCTAGATATCGCCTACATTGCACCTGGATCAATGTTCGTCGCGCAAGCAACTGGACCTTTGAAGGGCAGTAAAGTTCTCTTTGGAAGTAATAAGTCTGCTTCCGAAATCGAAGGATTAGTATCACTTCTTAATAATGAAATGGAGGTAGGAATGCAAGTCTTCGAGGATGCAATCTGCAATTGGCAAAAAAGTACACATTGCTTTGTAGCTTTTAGAGGTTAGTCCAACTGTAACGCCGCTTCAAATTATTCATTCGATTGTATGGCAAGTACCCACCTTTCTGAAGTTGACCAACTAGTACGCCGGCGCATACGTTGTTCTTTCTCGCGATTCTCACGATGGCAAACTTGTTGTATCTAGACTTTATTAATTCCGACCTATCTTTCGCCGAGATAATCACTTCACTTGCAAACCGATTTGCTTCATCTTCTTTGTCATCCGCTGATTGTGTACCCTCGTCGTCTACGAAAGGACCGTTCTTTGCATGTAAAATAAGATGGCCTGCCTCGTGAAAAATGTAAACCAAAGATGATCGTCCGATAGATGACGAAAACTTAATGCAATTACAGCTTTGTACTCATTCAAAAACATCGCAGCGCCACTTATAGTGGAGCCAGCAGGTGAACGCGCCACAACTACTGCAACTCCACATTCGGCACATATCCTTCTGAGCTTGGGTATAAAAGATGCAGGCTCACGCTCGAAGGTAAGCGATTTGATTTCTTCGAAAGATGCTTCAAATTTAGCGGCGCTCCATGGAGCACAGTCGATTTTAAATGCTTGCAACTCTTGATACCTGAGCCAGGCCGAAACCACTCCAGTTTTATTTAGGAGGAGGAAGTTCGTCTAAAATATGACGAAGAGGCAATTTCCTGATACTTGATTCGCCAATCCCTTACTGTTTCCACAGCAAAAAATCTTTGCAGGATGCTACTGCGTCGTCAGTAGCCGAAATCCAACCCCAGTCTCGCATTTCTTTAACGGGCAAGGTCTTGATCCAGTGATCGGGATTTAAAGCTTCTTCGTTTTCCCTATCAACACGGTATTCGAGCTCTCTTTTCAACCAGAATTTTGCACTTCCCCTAAGACTTTTTCTAAATCCTGAGCAATCAAAGAATCTATACTAAGCAATCCGTCTAATAACTTATTAGCATCCACAGCGTTCATTCCAATCCGCTTCGCGAAATCAGAAGTCGCCCACTTTTTTTACTGAGCAACGCCTTAATTGTCGCTGCAGGCGAACTCGACCAGTCTGAGACTGCGGAACTAAATTCACTCATACTTCAGACCTTTCATTTTGATCGCAATTATTTTTTCAACTTCGACCATCATTATGTTAGCCGAGATGGTAAATCCGTCGGCAGTTATTTTAATTTGAGATTTTCCTTGATTGGATACAACATAAAGTGGCGGCAATTCTTCTAACGAATATGCAGCTTTCAAGTCTGCGAGAACTCGTTGGAGAATTTTAGCCTCATCTAGCCCAAAGAAATCGGCTGCCCGGCTGCTACATTCGCATAGATCGCGGATCTTAATAGAGCTAAAAGTTATGTGCACCGTTTTATGCTACTAGATATGCATTGAATTGCAAAACATGGTCAGCTTCACCTCACTATTTGCAGTGGGCGCTGCCGTTGGCGTGGTTCGCCTTATTGCTTAAGACCGAATCTAGTTAAATCTTCCAGACGCGTTAGACGTAGTCCTCCAGGCCGCCGTTGCTACGGTGTCTTGACCTCCCATACATCCCCCACCCGCCATCCTCGCCGCAGACTCAACTGGAGAACACACGATGATGAAGTGGATGGGCACCGCGCTGGCCGCGGCACTGCTGGTGAGCGGTTGCGCCAAGGTGGAGGGCGAGAAGTTCGTCGGCCACTGGGTCAACGTGCAGACGCAGGAAGAGACGATGGACATCGAGCGCAATGGCGAGACCTTCATGGTCCGCAGCACCACGCCGAAGTTCTTCAGCCGCCAACCCAAGACCGAGAGCTACCCGGCGGTCTACAAGGACGGGGCGTTGCAGGTCACCAACGATGGCGAGACGGTGAACTTCGCCATCGACGCGGCCAACGGCCACCTCAACACCGGCGGCGAGCAGTACCAGCGCGTGCCGGCCAAGTAAGACAGCCGCTGTCGCCAGCGCCCGCGTGCCGACCTTCCCCGTCGCACGCGGGCGTTTTGGGTTTGTGGGTCTGCCGGCTTGTCAATATTTTTGCAAGCACGTCCGCGAACGCTCTCAACGCGTCATCGTTGGCCCAGGCGCAGTGACTGTCTGTTGCGATTGCTCCAGCGCTTGCTGCTGCTCTCGCACCTGCGATTGAGCTTGATTGATCGATTGCACGCGTTCGAACGACTGACTTTCAGGTGTTTGCACCGCCTGCATAGTGGCCATGTCGGCACGAAGGTGCGCTGGGTCGCTCTGAGTACCCTGGACCAGAAACACCTTTTCTCCGGCCGCAAGCTTGTCTGTTGGGCTATTGAGCAGCACATGGTCCACACGCGTCAGGCCTTCTTCCTTTGCGAGCACAAGCAGGCTGGCCGTCATGCGCTGACTTGATGCATCCCACTCCCGGCCATGCTGCGCATCGAGCTTTTCCACGCCACCTTTGATTTGTTGGTATAGCGCGTGATCTGCGTGATCCTGCTGCGTTGGCAGAGATGGCCTTGCCGACAATGGCGCTTGTGAATCACGGCTCGGCAAGTCCTGTTTCACATCGTTGACGAGGCTATCGGTACCAGACCCTGGCTCCGGCCTACCGTGTTTGCGCTGCAGTGGTCCAATGTGCTTGTCGTAATAGTCCCCGTAATACTGCTCGTACGTCTTACTCGGCCCAACGGAAGGCTGCTCAGTCTTGAATACCTGGGCAATCTGATTCAACGCTGCATCACGCGTGATTTTGCCTGCCATTTGCTGATCAGCAATTGCTTCGTACTGCTTTGGTCTCGTACCGCTACCAGCGATACCGATATCGGGACCTTGATGATTCAGAATCTCACGCCGGACCAACGCATTACTGAGTGTTGCGGCAGCTTCGCCGCGCAGCATGTTGGTGACGTATGCATGCTTGGAGGAATAATCGGGTTCCTCGGTAAATCGATGATGTCCGATCTCATGTGAGAGTGATCCAGCAAGTCTTTCACCCTTGCCAATCGCGTCCTGGTCAATAACGATTTGCTTGTCAGGAAGTATGTAGGTGCCCCCGCCTGCATTGCCCCACACAACACCTATGCCATCACGCTTGAGCTGAGACAGGCCTGCTTGAAGCGTGGGCGACTGACTGACAAGCGGCGTGAGCGCGGGGTCCGTCAGCGGAGAGGCAGGACGTACACCGGCAGAAGATGCAGCCGCTTGTTGCGGCTGTTGAAATCTTGATTCTTCATTGGCTTCCATCATGCACTCCTTTGCTCGAGTAACTACACTCAGCTTACAGCTTGTTAATCGAGATATAGCTCAAGTGCGACTGGTCTTGCGTCAGACCGAAAGTGACTTTTGCACCATCAACCTTCATCACCCAATAGGCTCTCGAATCGGGGGCGTCTGGCCGAGGCGGGTAAGGAACAGCGTCCACCCAAGGTGCATCTGCGAAGGCCGGCCCAGGCGGAAAGAAATCGATCACTAATTTCCCTTGTGATGGATTGCCTGTTGTATTACTCAACTCAATACGCTGCAATTTTTCACCAGCCAGTGTCCCGCTCTCGCTGACTTGCAGTTCTCTTTCCCCGTCTGACTGGGTCGGTCGGAGTTGAGTGTGAAGCTGAGCACTAATGGCCGCGATGTCCCGGAAGTCAGTGCCGATCAAACGATCCAAATCTTGCTTGAGGCGTTCCGTCACGTCTTTGCTCCTGGTTTCACTGGGGGGCTTGGTAGCTGCTACAGCTGAGTGACTGCGTGGAGTGCTAGAAACACATCCCGAATGGAGGGTGCACGCCAGTAGCCCAAGCGGCAACAAGATTGCTCGCGGGAAGGCTGCATGTCCCCAGCCAAATGGCAGACCATGTGATCCTCGAATGCGAAGGGCCATCTCTCTATCCCGCGCTAGAACTGTCGTGGAAATCTAGCACGGCAATATCCACCTGGAATAACCAAAGCGCTGCCGCCAACGGCGACAGCATGTCGGGAGGTTCGAACTTTTACGGTCTGCAGACGTTGCTTTGTGGCTCTGCCGGCGGCGGCGATCGACCGGCGCCTGCCCCCAAAGAAACGCCAAGCCTGAGGCACCGCCCGTCGCTCCGCTTGCTCTCCCCTGCCATCTAGCGCGCGCAAGCCTTACAGTGCGCAGGCACGCCAGGGTCATGGCGCTGCCCGACCGATCAATCCAGCAACTACGAGGGTGTCGCGAGCAAGGGGATGGACCAGAAAAAGAGCCAGAAGAAAGAGCCGGCCAAGACGCTGAAGGAAAAGCGCGCGGCCAAGCAGGAAAAGAAGGCCAAGTAAGCCGCCCTGCCTGCCAGACGGCGAACGGGGTCAGGCGGATCGCCTGACCTCGCGTTTTTAGGGCTAACACCAGGCGTTGAGCACGCGCGTTCCGCCTGTTCGTCATGAGCCGCTAGGCCATCGATCTGAGCGATCAACAGCGCCAGCGCCTCGCGGCACTTGGCTGCTTTGCAGGGCAAGACGATCACGCCGGCAGTTTTGTAGCCACGATCCGCGTGGATGGGCTTCAACGACGACTGGCTTCCGCTACAGCGATGGCCCAGCTCGGACGCTTCATACCGCCACGCCACGAAACGTCTCCAGGATCCGCGCTGCGTCCTGGGAAGGCGGCAGGCCGAAGGTGCGTGCGTATTCCCGGCTGAACTGCGTTGCGCTTTCATAGCCCACGTCCATGGCGGCGGCGGTGACGCTCTTGCCATGCGCGGTGAGCAACTGGCGCGCCTGCAGCAGCCGCAGTTGCTTTTGGTATTGCAACGGGCTGAGCGCAGTTGCCGCCTTGAAGTTGCGATGAAACGCCGACTCGCTCATGGCCGCCTGGCCGGCAAGCGTGGCGATGCGCAGGGGTTGGGCGTAGTTCGCGCGGATCCAGTGGATCGCCTTGCGCAGCCGTGCCAGCGTGGAATCCGGCGTTGCCACGGCCCGCAACACGCCGCCCTGCGGGCCCTGCAATGCGCGGTATAGAATCTCGCGCTCGTAGGCAGGCGCCAGTGCCGGGATATCGGCGGGGCATTCCATGAGGCCCAGCAGGCGTACCCAGGCGTCCAGCATTTCCCCAGTCATGCTGGCGACGCAGAACGACAACGCATCGGCGCCTGCCGCGGAGGTGGCGGCTTGCACGGGTAGATCGTGCAGCAGGGCGGCGATGGTTTCCGGGTCGAGCGTGAGGCTAACCGCAAGATAGGGCGCCCCGTCCTCTGCGGCATGCACCTTGCCGATGGCGGGAAGATCGACGGTCATGACGAAGTAGCTCGCCGGGTCGTAATGCAGCGTGCGGTCTCCCACCGTCATCGACTTACCGCCCTGCAGGATCAGGTTGATCATCGGGTCGTAGACCGCTGCCAGCGCGTGCTCTGGCACCTCGCCCTTCACCATCGCCACGCGCGGGATGCCGGTCTCGGTGCGGCGGTTTTGGGCATGCCGGGTGAGCCGCTTGAGCTCGATAAGTGCTGAATTCATTTGTTATCAGACTACGTTGCGGCCCGCCCGGCAACCGCAAAAGCAGGATCAGGCAGGCCTGTGCCGGCTTCGGGCAGGCACCCCGGCGCCCTGCCCTCTAGCCTGAGGACACCTTCATACAAGAGCGCAACGCCATGAATATTGCAGTCATCACCGGCGGTAGCCGCGGTATCGGTGCCGCCACCGCCCTGGCCAGTGCCCGCCGTGGCATGGGCGTCATCCTGACCTATCACCAGAACCCGCTTGCGGCCGAATCGGTGGTGGCGCGCATTGCGGCCGATGGCGGCAAGGCCATCGCGTTACCGCTGGATGTAGGCGACACACGCAGCTTCGCCGGGTTCGCTGCGGCCGTGCAGGAGACGCTGCACACGGTCTGGCAGCAGGACACCCTGGCCGGGCTGGTGAACAACGCCGGCTACGGGGTGTTCAACCCCATCGAAACCGTCGATGAGGCGCAGTTCGACGGTCTGTTCAATGTGCATCTCAAGGGGCCCTTCTTTCTCACCCAGGCGTTGTTGCCGCTGCTGGGCCGCGGCGCGGCGATCGTCAACCTCACCAGTGCCACCACGCGCGTGGCGTTTGCCGGGGTTGCGCCGTATGCCGCGTTCAAGGGCGGGTTGGAGGTACTCAGCCGCTACATGGCCAAGGAGTTCGGCGAGCGCGGCATCCGCGTCAATACGGTCTCGCCGGGGCCCATTCGCACCGAACTCGGCGGCGGGCTGACGCCGGACTTCGAAGCCATGCTGGCGGCGCAGACAGCGCTGGGCCGCGTTGGAGAACCCGAAGAGGTTGCCAACGTCATCGCCATGCTGCTGTCCGACGACGCGGCCTGGATCAACGCCCAGTCCATTGAGGTTGCGGGTGGGTATCACGTGTAAGCCTTACCCGATCACAGTGCTCTTTTGCCGATAGCACGCACGACCTCCAGCTTTTCTCAAGATCGCGACAGGAAGCGTTGCGCGGCAGAAGCACGGCGAGTGCCCGCAGGCTACGGTACGGATCAAGCCGCCAGCCGCTTGATCCGCGACGGCAGGTCGCCCAGCGCGCGGTGCGCTTGTTCCAGTTCGTAATCGGCCTGCAGGCCCAGCCAGAACCGCTCGGTCGTGCCCAACGCTGCAGCCAGGCGCACGGCGGTGTCGGCGGTGATGCCACGCTTGCCCAGCACGATCTCGTTGATGCGGCGCGGCGGCACGGCGGTGGCCCGCGCCAGTGCGTTCTGGCTGATGCCCATCGGCTCGAGAAACTCTTCGAGCAGGATTTCGCCGGGGTGGATGTTGGGTAGGACTGTCATGGACAGATGCCTCGTGCTCAGTGGTAATCGACGATTTCGACCTCGGCAACATCGCCCTCCATCCATCGGAAGCAGATGCGCCATTGGTCGTTGATCCGGATGCTGTACTGCCCGCGCCGCTCGCCCTTCAACGCTTCCAGCCGGTTGGCAGGTGGAATACGCAGATCGTCGAGGTGCGCGGCAGCGTTGAGCATGCGCAACTTGCGGCGCGCGACCGGCTGGATGTCGGCCGGCAACCGGCGGGAGCGCTCACCCAACCAGATCTTTTCGGCTTCCTTGTCGACAAAGCTCCTGATCATGTGCCGACCATAACGTGATCCGTTATATGACGCAAACCGTTATGGCTGCGAGATCGACCCTGCCGCCGTGGCGCTTTGCCGAAGCTCTGGAGCGGCGCAACCTCCATCAAAACAATGCACCCTGCACCGGCTCGCTGGGAGTGGCTCCAGAACCGGCAATGGATGAGGAGCACGGCTTGCCCGACGTCTTGACGCTTCCTGCATCACCTCGATCTAGCGCAAGTCGTCGTCGGTGCCGTCCGCCCGGTCTCCTGCATCAAGCTGCTGCAACACGCGATCGAAATCGCTCACGAACAGCTGGTCCTGCACGATACGGTACTTTTCGAACTCGCTTTCCGCATGCGCTTTGGCGATCTCGGCGGTGACGCGCCCTGCGTCCTGCAACACCTGCCGGTCGGTGGCTTCGATGAAACGATTCAGACGCGTTTCCCAATCCCGCATGGTCATCGGGATCTGCCGCAGCGCCATGTCCTCGGCCAGGTCCAGATAGGCCGATATGAGGCGTTGCAACTGCGCCATCTCGCCGGTGGTCAGGTAGTTCTTGGCAACCGCCACGTCGAACTTCTGGATTTTCCCGCGCGGTGCATCGGCCCAGGTGGTCAGGCCCATGTGCTGCTTGCCGGCATCGGCGCGGTGGTAGACGACTTCTGCTGCGGTTTGCCCGTGGATGGCCCAGTGCAGCTTGTTCTGCACCGTGGCGAAGAACCTTTGGGTTGCCTGCGCCGTGGCATCGTAGTCCAGGGCGGTGGCGTAGATGTCGGTGATCTTCTGGTAGAACTTGCGCTTGGAGAGACGGATCTCGCGGATGCGCTGCAGCTGCTCTTCGAAGTAGCGCTTGCCGAGCACCGTGCCGTCGTTCTTCAGGCGCTCGTCGTCCATCGCGAAGCCCTTGATCGTGAAGGACGCGATGATGGTGGTGGCCCACTTGCGGAACTGCACCGCGCGCTCGGAATTGACCTTGTAGCCCACGGCAATGATGGCCGCGAGGTTGTAGTGCTTGGTGTTGTAGCTCTTGCCGTCGGCGGCAGTTATCCGAAAATTTCGGATAACTGACTCCTGCTGTAACTCACTGTCGGTGAAAACCTTTTTCAAGTGGTAGTTGATGGTGCGCACGTCCACGTCGTAGAGCTGCGCCAGCATCTTCTGCGTCAGCCAGACGTTTTCGTCGGCATACGCCGCCTGCACGCCGCCCTCGCCCGCGGCGGCCACGAAGGTCAGGTATTCGGCCGCAGACGAACGGACGAGTGAGGTTTCATGCTTTTTCGCCATCGATGCCTCCCATGCTGGCGATACCGCACAACCAGGCGTTCTTCGGCCACGAGGTTATCCGGGCACGCCCGATGACGGTGATAGGCGAACGTGCTGTTCTGCCGTAAGTCTTGTTGCCATCGCGCCGGCTCGCGTCCATCAGAACAACGACCCCTGCACGGGCAACGCAGTGGATGGTTCTGTTGCTGGCTTGGCGGGTGCCGCCTGCTGCTGCGCACCCAACCGCCACGCCAGGCCCGAGATGCGCGCGGCGTGCCTTGCCAGCGCGGCGCGGATGACCGCTTCGCTGCCGGCCAGGTGCAGGGCGCGGCGGGCGCGGGTGATGCCGGTGTAGAGCAGTTCGCGGCTGAGCACGCGGGCGTCGCGGGTGGGCAGTTGCAGCCAGACGGTGTCGAATTCGCTGCCCTGGGCCTTGTGCACGGTCATGGCGAAGGCGCTTTCGTGTGCGGGCAGTGCGGCGGGGTGGAAGCCGCGCACCTGGCCGTCGCCGTCGCCTTCGAACCAGGCGACTAACGGGCCTTGGGCACGGCTGTCGGCGACGGGGTCGGCGCGGTTTGCGGTGCCGATGCCGTGGCTTGGGCCGGAAGACGCAGCTGCGTCGCTACGCGCTGTAACGGTGCTCGCGTCGCTGCGCTCCGAGGGAGTGTTTGTGTCGCTGCGCACCGAAAAGGACTCGCGTCGCTTCGCCCCGAGAAGGGACTCGCTTCGCTTCGCAGGCAGATGCCGACGTCGCCGTTGAACAGGCCGTGGCGGTAGCTGTTTTCGGTGATCAGCAGCAGGCGGCCTTGGAACCAGGGCGAGGCGCTGCCGAGGCGGCGGGCGCCGGAGCCGGTGTCGGCCAGCAGTTGTTCGATGCGGGCGTTGAGGCCGCGCGCGCCTTGCGGGCCGGCGCGCACGGCGGTGAGCAGGCGCAGGCGCGCGGCATCGCGCAGGGCGGCGGCCGGGTCTTGCGCGTCGGCCAGCGCGCGCCAGTGGGCGAGCAGTGCGTCGCGGCCCAGGGCTAGCGGGTCTTCGCCGTCTTCGTGGAAGTGCACGCCGGCCAGCTCGCCGCTGCGCAGCAGGGCCAGCGCGGTGTCGGCGTCGCCGGTGCGGATGGCCTCGGCCAGTGGGGCGAGTGCGAAGTCTTCTGCTTGCCGGTAGCCGCGCAGCAGGTGCACGCGGTGGCCGGCCAGGCCGCCGCTGTGGGTGTGGCTGACGGTGTGGCCGCCTGTCTGGGTGCTTGCAGGCGTGCTGCCAGTGGGTGCGCTGCCGAGCAGCGGTTGCAGCGCATCGGCGTCGTGCGGCTGCAGGGCGTCGCCGGGGCCGGCGGCCTGCAGGATGGCGGCGAGCACGTCGCCGGCTTCCACCGAGGGCAGCTGGTCGGCGTCGCCGAGCAGGATCAGTTGGGTGCCGTCGGCGACGGCTTCGACCAGTTTGCACATCAGCGGCAGGTCGACCATGGAGGCTTCGTCGACGACGATCAGGTCGAAGGGGAGCGGGTTGTCGGCGTTATGGCGGAACTGCGGGGAATCCGGAATGACGCCGAGCAGGCGATGCAGGGTGCTGGCGCCGGTGGGGAGCGATTCCCAGGGTAGTGGTTGGTTCTCGGCTGATGCGAGAACAGATGTGCTGGGGTTCGGCGGGAGCTGGATGCCATCGGCGATGGCGCGCGCGACCGCGCCGCGCAGGCTCTCGGCCATGCGCTCGGCGGCGCGGCCGGTGGGCGCAGCCAGGGCGATGCGTGGGGCTGGGGTATTGGCTGCCTGGGCTTGCGCGATGCGCAGCAGCAGCAGGCGCGCGATGGTGGTGGTCTTGCCGGTGCCCGGGCCGCCGGTGACCAGCAGCAGGGTGCGGCGCAGGGCAAGGGCTGCGGCTTGGGCCTGGCGGTCTTGGTGGTGGGATGGGGCGGGTGGGTTCTTGCCGTCTTGGGGGGGATGGCTTGGGCGGGGCCGTACCCTCTTGGTAGAAAGATGGCTCGGGCAGGCCCGTACCCTCTTGGTAGAAAGATGGCTCGGGCAGGCCCGTACCCTCACCCGCCCTTCGGGCACCCTCTCCCGGGGGAGAGGGGATGGGTCCACGGGGTGAGGGATTGGGGTCGCGTTCGGGAATAGCTGCGCGAATAGCGGCGCTAGTGTGGCTGCGTCGAAGGGCGGCGGCGACTGGGCGGCGATGCGTTGCAGGCCTAACGCCAGGCGGCGTTCGTACTCGCGGTAGCGGCGCAGGTAGAGCAGGCCGTGTTCGAGGACCAGCGGGCAGTCGGCGGCGGCGGGGTCTTCGGGATGCGGTTGGTCGACCCAGCGCGAGGCGGCGAGGGTGCGTTGCCAGTCGGTGGGGTCCGGGAGGGTGGGTGCTGGGCCGTCGCGTGGGTCCAGCAGCATGGCTGCGCGGGTGGGGTCTAGCCCGGCGTGGCCACTGGTGACCGCTAGTGACGCTAGTGCGGCGCCGGCCAGCACCTGTGGGTCGGTGTCCGGGGCCAGGCGTTGCAGGCTTTGGGCGAAGGCGAGATCCAGCGTGCGTAGGGCACCGGCCTGGTTGAGGGCGGTTAGGAGGTTTGGGTGGTTCATGGGGTGGGCGTTCCCATGGTGGACGTACCCTCACCCCAACCCCTCTCCCGAGGGGAGAGGGGCTTTAAGGCGTCACTGGAAAGAGGCTCTGTGGGTTTGCCGGCGAACAGGGCGTCCAGGGCTTGGACCAGCGCCGGATTGAAGCGCCAGGCGTAAATGCCAGGCACAGGCGTATTGGGTGCAGGCGTATCGGACATGGCGTCGCTGGCGGGGTCGGAACCGGAGACGGAGCTGGCGCCGTTGACGGAGTCGGAGTCGGAGTCGGAGTCGGAACCGGAACCGGAACCGAGGATGGAGCTGGAGTCGGCGGCGGGGTTACGGGTGGCATCCAGGCCGCGGCAGAACAGGTAGCGCACGCCGCCGAAGTCGCGGGCGTAATCGTAGGCCTCGCCCAGGCGGAAGCGCAGCCAGCGGTGCAGGGCCACGGTGTAGATCAGCGCCTGCAATTCGTACTCGCTGTGCGCCATGGCGCGGGCCAGGGCATCGGCGTCGTAGCTGGGCAGGCGGTTGGATTTGTAGTCGAGCACGTACCAGCGGCCGTCCACGGTGTAGGTGAGGTCGATCAGGCCGGTCATCAGGCCTTCCAGCCGCTGGCGCGCGCCGAAGGCCTGGCGGTCGCTCACCACGCCGAAGCGATGCAGCAATGCGAGCAATGCCTCCACGCGAGTGGGCCGCATGGCGAAGTGGAATTCCATCTCGTTGCGGCGCTGCGGCTCGGGCACGGCGGCCAGGGTGGTGCCTTCGGGCAGGGCGACGGTGAGGGTGTGGCCGATCAGGGCGGTGAGCATGGCCAGGCCGTCGTCCCATTCTTTCTCGGCGTAGCCGCCGCGTTGCAGCGCCTCGAGGATGGCGGTGGCCTGGCCCTCGGGTGCGGGCAGGCCGGGACGCCACGTTTGCCAGGCGGCGAAGTCGCAGCGCTCGAACACGTCGTGCATCACCACGCCGAAGCGGTTGCCGGCAAAGCGTGGGTCGAAGGTGTCGACCTCGGCGGCCACCGCGATCGCCTCGCTGCCGGACGGCTCGTCGCTGCCGCCACTGCCTACCACGGTGGCGCTGGCCATCGGGTCGGTGGCGGCGCCGGCGTCGGCATTGGCCAGCTGGGTGAAGCTGTAGACCCACCAATCCGGGGCGATATGCCGCTGCGGGGTGCGCGCGGGCGGCACCTGCGCCTCGATCGGTGGCGGCAGGCGCGGCAGGGTGGCGGGCGGCGTGGACGTGTCGACCACCACCGCGCCCTCGCCGGCGGCGCCCTGCAGCGTATCGAGCGCGCGCAGCATGCCGGACAGCGCGGTGCGCTCGTGCTGGTGGAACGGGCCGCTGGCGATCCACAGCGCGTGCTCGGCGCGGGTCAGCCCGACGTAGAGCAGGCGCGCGTCTTCGGCGCGTTGTTCCTGCTTCCAGGCGGCTTCGGCGGCGCTCCAGGTTGGATCGTCTTTATCAGTCTTCCAATGCAGCTGGCGTCCGAGGTCCGGCGCGTGCACCACGCAATGGCGGCCGGCGCCCTTGTCGCTGCGGCCGATGCCGATGTAGGGCAGGAACACCAGCGGATATTCCAGGCCCTTGCTCTTGTGCAGGGTGACGATCTGCACGCGGCGCGCGTCCGATTCCAGCCGCAGCTGCTGGGCTTCGTCGTTGTCGTCGGCATTGGCGATGCGCCGCGACAGCCAGTCGACCAGGCCGTGCGGGCCGAGTGCGCGGGCGTCGGCCTCCTGCAGCAGTTCGGCCAGTTGCAAGTAGTTGGTGAGGCGGCGTTCGCCATCGACCAGGGCGAGCAGGCGTTGCCCGTGCGCAGCGCCAAGGTCGCCGATCAAGGCGAGCGGGCCGCCGCGTTGCCAGCGCTCACGCCAGTCCAGCGCCTGCTGCTGCCAGCGGCGATGCCGCTCGCCATCGTGCGCGAGCGCAGCGATGGCGGCGGCGTCCGCGCCGATCAGCACGGTGGCCAGCGCGGCGCGCAGGCGGCTGTCGTCGCCGGGGTCGAGCAAGGCTTGCAGCAGGGCCAGCAGTTCCAGCGCTTCGTCGGTGGCGAACAGGCTCTGTTTGCCGGCCGCCACGGCGGGGATGCCCAGTGCGCCCAGCGCCTGTTGCATCCGGGTGGCCTCGCCGTGGCTGCGCACCAGCACGGCGATATCGCCGGCCTGCACCGGGTGGCCGCAAATGGTGGCACTGCCGTCGCGGCCACCGGCAAGCCAGCCGCGGATCGCCGCCACGCAGGCGGCGGTGGCCAGCTCGCGGGCGCGGCCGGCGCTCCAGGGTTTGGACTTGCCTTTGCTTGGCGGCGGCGGTTCCGGCGCGCGCCACAGCGTCAACGCCGGGGCGGTGGCGCCATCGCACTGCAGGTCGGCATCGTTGCGCTTTGTGCCGGGCTGCACCGGGTGGAAGGCGATGCCGTCGGTGAGGAAGGCATCGCTGTAGCCGGCCTGCGCGTACAGCGCATCGATGGCCGCCAGCACGCCGGGGCGCGAGCGGAAGTTGTGGCTCAGCGGCGGGGCGAGTTCGGCAGTGACCGCGGCGGCCAGATAGGTGCGCACATCGCCACCACGGAAGCCATAAATGGCCTGCTTGGGGTCGCCGATCAAAAACAGCGCCGGTTCCAGACCCGCCGCACGTGCCAGCGGGCCTTCGCCGAACACGTTGGAGAAGATCGCCCACTGGCGGTCGTCGGTGTCCTGGAATTCGTCCACCAGCGCGATGGCGTATTGCGCGCGCAGCCGTGTGACCAGCGCCTCGGCCTGCGCGCCTTCCAGCGCATGTGCAACGCCATCGACCAGGTCGTCGTAGGTCTGCACGCGGCGCTGGCGCTTGAGCAATGCTAATCGTGCGATGGCGTCGTCGCGCAATGCGTGCAGCAGGCGGATGCGGCGACGGGTGCGCCATTCTTCGACACGGGCCAGCGCGGTGAGATAGCCATCGATTTCGTGGCTCAGCGGCGAGGCCGGCGTGCGCTCGACGAACTTTTTGTTGGTGCCGGCGGCCAGTTCCGCGGCGGTGAGTTTGATCAGCTTGGCGTGCGGCGCGGTGTGCATCGATGGCGCGGCGGCGAAACTGTCGAACCAATGCCACAACGCTGTCAGCCACTCGGGTTTGTAACTGACCTTGCTCAGGATGCCGCCGTCGATGGCGGACATGATCGCTTCGAAAAATGCGGTGCCGTGCGCCTGGAATGCGGCGACCAATGCGGTGCTGGCGTCTTGCACGGCCTGCAGCAGCGCGGCCGCATCGTCGGTGGTTGTAGCCACCGCCGGCAATAGCGTCGGATGACGGACCAAGGTGCGCAGATCGCTGGCCAATGCATCGGGGCCGCCCGACCACAGCGCGATCAGGTCTTCGGCCATTGCCGCGTCGGCGGCGCGTTGGCGCCACAGATCGGCGGCGACTTCGCCCAGCAGTTCGCGGTCGTTGGCGAGCAGTTCCGGTGCGGCGAAGGCCTGGCCGCTTTCCAGCGCATGTTCGCGCAGTACGCGCGCGCAGAAGCCGTGGATGGTGAAGACGGCGGCCAAGTCGATTTCTTCCACCGCCTGTTGCAAGCGGCGACGTAAGGCGGCGGGGGTTTCGGTGCCGCTTGCCAGGTGGGTGGTGAGGATGGTGCGGGTGAGCAGGACGTCGGGCGCTTCGTGTAGGAGCGGCCTTGGCCGCGACGGGTCGTCGGCGAGGTCGGTCGCGGCGGGGGTTTCGGTACTGGTCGCCGGGTGCGTGGTGAGAAGGGCGTCGGGCGCTTCGTGTAGGAGCGGCCTTGGCCGCGACGGGCCGTTGGCGAGGTCGGTCGCGGCCGAGGCCGCTCCTACAGAAGCTGGTGTGCCATTAGGCACCGGCGTTGCTGATGGTTTGGTCGCGGCCGGGGCCGCTCCTACGAAAGGCGATGGGGCATCGGGGACCAGCGTTGCGGCCAGGACCAGGCGCTCGCGGATGCGGCGGCGCAGTTCCTGGGTGGCGGCTTCGGTGAAGGTCACTGCAAGGATCTGACCGATGCGCAGGCCACGCTCGACCACCAGCCGGGTGAACAGCGTGGCCAGGGTGAAGGTCTTGCCGGTGCCGGCGCTGGCCTCGATCAGGCGTACGCCGTGCAACGGCAATTCCAGATACGGGTCGGTGACGGGGCTGGCACTCATTCGGCGTCTTCCTGCGCGCCGTGCCAGTGGCGCCAGCTCTCGATCAGACGCTCCGGATCCAGCGTGGCATCGGCGTTGCCGCGTTCGAGCAAGTCGTACACACGATGGCTGGTGATGGCGAACTCGGCGAAGCGCTGCGCATCGGCGAACGGGTCGCGGCCGCGGTGGACCAGGCGCAGTTCCGGGCTGTGCGATTCGCTCCAGCCGAAGCTGGATTGCCACTGCCCGGCAGCGTCCTTGACGGCCTTGTCCAGATCGTCGCTGCGCGCGGCCTGGTGATATTTCCAGCTGCTGTAGGGCGCGAAGGCCAGCGGCGTCTGCAAGCCCTGCCGATACACCTGCAGCAGTGCGGCCAACGCGCTCTGCGCCTGCGTATGCGACAGCGGTTCGGCGTCGATGGGATGCGGGCCTAAACCGTCTTCGTCTTCGAAGAAACGTACATACGGCGCGTGCTCGCCGGCGGCGCGCAGCAGCAGCCATTCCAGGCCGTGGCGGATCGCGCTGCGGCCGCTGAGCGCGCCGACCTGCACCCGCCCTACGCCGCTCGCATACCAACCCGGCACACGTCCGTGCACCTCGGTCTCGCCGATCTGCACCTGCAAGCGGCGCGACTCGGCCGGCGCCTCGCCACGCCACTGCCGGAATGCTTCGGCATACGGGCGCAGTTGCGCCACCCGCTCATCGAGTTGGCGTCGGCCCAACGGGCCAGACGGCAGCAACGCACGTGCACGCAGACGCTCGTAAAGCCGGTCGGTGTCGCCGGCCAGCGCGGCGTCGAAGACATGCTGCTGCAGGCCGTATTGGTCCAGGCCGCGCGTGGGGGCGAGCAAGGGTTCGAGGTCGCTGTCTTCGCCTGCCGGATCGGGCAGGCGCATGCCCAGACGATGGCGCAGAAACTGCCCGGCCGGGTCGGCGAACAGGCGGCGCAGCTCGTCGATCGAGACGCTGCTCGGCACTGCAATATCATCTGCCGGCAACGCACCGGCCACCCATGGCGCCAGCGGCTGGCGCTGGCCGACCAGGCTATCCACCGCCGGCCGCCATTGGCGGCGATAACTGAAGCGACGCGGGTCGGCACCGTCTTCGCCCAGCGCACCGAACGCGGCGGCGGCAAATGGCTGCAACGGGTGGCGCACCACCAGCGTGTCGATCGCCTTAGGGTCAAGGTGATATTGCGCAGCGCTGGCCAACAACTCGCTGACCAGCACCGACGGTTCGCGCGCGCTGCCATCGCGCGCATCGGCACCGAGATAGCTCAGGTAGAACACCTCTTGCGCGGAAGCGAACAACTGTAGGAACAAAAAGCGGTCGTCCTCGCGCGTTGAACGATCGCCGTGCCGGCGACGCTCGGTACCCAGCTCGGCGGTGAGGCGATTGAGTCCCGCAGCGGGGTCGCGACGCGGGAAGTCGCCATCGTTCATGCCGAGCAGGCAGATCGCGCGGAACGGCAGCAGCCGCATCGGCACCATGCGGCCGAAGCTGATGCCGCCGGTGAGCAGCGGCGCGCGCGTGTCCGACTCGCCCAGCACTGCGGCGAAATGCGCACGCACCACTTCGGCGGGCACGGTGCCGGCATATTCGGCGCGCACTGCATCGCGGGCGAATTGGTCGATCAAGGTGCGCAGCCGGTCCAGCGCGCGCTGCGCACGCGGTGCCGAGGGCGTGGTCGGAATCAGCGCCTCCAGCAGACCGAGCAGACGCTCGCGCCACTCGACCGGCATCATCGCTTCGGCCAATACGGACTGGTGACGTTCGAGCACGCGCAGCAGCTTCAACAAGATATCGAGCGCAGCCAGTGCGCTGCCTTCCAGCTGCGGCCATGGCGCCACGCCGTCGATGTCGTCGTCGGCGCCGCTGGCATGGCCGAGCAGCAGCCGGTCCAGCGCGAAGCGCCAGGTGTAGGCGTCGTCGCTCGGTGCCTGGTGCTGACGCCGATGCGCCGCATCCAGCCCCCAGCGCGCGCCGGCCGCGTGCAGCCAGCCGCGCAGGCGTTCCAGCCCGGCTTCGTCCAGGCCGGCGGCCTCGGCGATCGGTGCACTGGCCAGCAGGTCGAGAATCTCGTGCAGGCCGAAGCGTGCGATCGGCAGGCCGAGCAAGGTGAGGAACACCTCGGCCAGCGGCTCGCTCGCCAGCGGGCTGGCATCGGCCAGCGCGTACGGCAGCGCGTCGTCGTTGCCGTGGCTGCCGAACACCGCGTCCAGATACGGCACGTACGGGTCGATATTTGGCGACAGCACCGCGATCTCGCGCGGTTGCAGCGGCGGGTCGAAGCGTGGGTCGTCAAGCAAGGCGCGCAGTTGGTCGTGCAGCACCTGCAACTCGCGCAGCCGCGTATGGCAGGCGTGCACCTGCAGGCTGGGGTCGTGCAGATTCACCGCCGGCAACAACGCAGGCACGAGCGGCGCGCGGCGATGGAACAGGTCGCTCTGCATCCGCCGCAGCAAACTATCGCCCAGGCCGCCATCGGCCAGTGCGCGGCGGCCGGACTCCAGCGGATCGGCGTAGGCGGCGATCTCGGCCAGCGGGTGCACCACCTCGTAGTCGCCGACCAGCGCCATGAAATCGCGCCCGGCCGCGCCCCAGGCCTGCAGCAGCGGGTTTTCCTGCACCTGCTCGGCGAACAGCTGCACCGCGCCGTCTTCGCGCCGGCGTTGCCACAGGGTTTGCAGATCGCCCCAATAGCCTTGCGTGGGCGTGGGCAGATAGAAATGCAGCGTGCCCGCGCGCGCCTGCGTGGCCAGCACGCGCAGCACGTCGGGCGAGATGTTGAGGATGGCGAAGGCAAACAGGCGCTTCGGCAAGCCCTGCGGCAGCGGACCATCGGCCCGCGCAAACCGATCCAGATACTGGCCGATGCGGCGCGCGCGGTATTGCCGGCCGGACGCGATGCTGCGCCACAGCCGCGCCTGCGGATCCTCGGGGTCGGCGCCTCCTTCCCAGCGCAGCAACCAGTCGCGTCGCCAGGCCTGGTACTTCTCGAACACATTGCCCAGCTCGCCGGCCAGCGCCCACGGCTTGAGCGCATCGCCGTCGGACAGATAACCGGCCAGGGGCGCCAACGCCGCGTCGCTGCCCAGATCGGCCTGCAGCGCGTCGTACAGCCGCCACTGCGTGGTCGCCATGTCCAGATCGTCGTCGGCCGGGCCGAGATTGCATTCCAGCGCGCGCGCGACGAATTCGCCGGGGGTGAGGAATTCCAGATTGGCCGCTACGCCGTGCTCGGCCGCCAGCGTGGACTGCAACCAACGCCGCATCGCCACCTGTGGAATCAGCACCACCTCCGGCTGCAGCAGCGGTTGTTCGGGCACCGGCCGGCGCAGCTCCTGTGCGAGCAAGGCGGCCACCGTATCCAGCGCGTTTGACGGATAGAGGCGAAAATCTGGCGCGGAAGTGGCGTGCATGCGTACGTGCATTGTGCCGGATGCAGGCGCACTGCGTTGTTTGCGCATGCGCTCGGCGACCGCACGATGGCGATCGGCGCGGCAGACAAACGCGATGGGCCGAGCGTTTCCGCCCGGCCCATCGCATTGCCTCATTGCATGACGCTCGCCGCGATCAGTATTTCTTTTCCAGATTGATCATCCAGGTCTGATCGTCGTTGTTGTCGCCATCGGTAATACCGCGGTATTCCAGCCGCGTCGACAGGCCCTGCTCGGTCAGCAGCGCCGCACCGATGCCCACCATCAAACGGTTGCGATCGAACGCGCTTTGACCGGCGCGATAGAACGGCCCGCCGTTCAAATCTGCGTAACTCAGCGTGGCATCGCCACGGCCCTGGAAGTCGCGCTGATATTCCACGCGCAACTGCGGGGTCAGCCGGCCCCAGGCGACGTCGCGGCGCCATTCCAGCCGCAGGCCCAGGTTGCCGGTGGTGGTGGCCACGTCCATGTCGTCATAGCGCAGTGCGAACGGCACCACGCCGTCTTCGACATAGCCATCCAGCGTGGCACGCGCCACATCCACGCGCGCATACGGTGTGATCTGCAGATCGCCACGCTGCAGGTCCGCACCGGTGGACACCGACGCGATCCACTGCTTGCCGTCGCGGTTGCCCTCGGCCATCGAGCTATCGTCGGTGACGAAGCGACGCAGGTCGTAGGACAGCAACTGGTAGCCCACCAAGGTGTCGAAGAAGAACGCCTTGCCCGGATGGAAGCTGGCATACAACGCCATGGTGTAGGCGGTGGCCTTGGAGTGGCTGCCGTTCCTGCCCACATCGCTGTCGTCGCGGCCCCAACCCAGGCCCGCACCGATCGCCAGCGACTGCGCCACCCGGTAATCGGCGCCCACGCTCAGGCCGTCGGTCTGGAAGTCCACCCCGGTGCTGTTGGACTGCTTGTCCAGGCTACCCGAGCGGATCGCACCGCCCACCCACAGACCCAGGTCGCCCTGACCCTGCGCAGTGCTGTTGCCGCTGCTCGCCACTGCCGGCGCATCGCGGAAGTCGTTGTCGGCCTCCTGCGTATCCGGGCTGCACGGCTGCGCACTGATGCCGCGATCGGCCTGGCGGCAATGCGAGGTCGGCTGGAAGCTCACCGCGTTGCTGAAGGTGCTGCCGCCGCGATGGGTGGCTTCCAGACGGCGCTGGAAGTTGTCGATCTGCGCCCGCGCAAAACGCCGCGTGGACTCGGACTGCGCATCGATCAGGCCACGCACTTCCGCATCCACGCTCGGGTCGCGGCGCGGCGCGATGGTGAACACCACGCTGGCCGGCACCGACGTGGCGAACGCATTGGACAAGGTGAACTGCACCATGGCCTGGCCGACGAACGCCGGGTTCGGGGTGAAGGTCAGCATGAACGTGGGCGTCTCGGCCATCGCAGCCGCCGCCGGCGATGGGCCGGAGGCACGCGCCGCCGCCGCAGTGGCGGTACCGCCAGTCCGGGTGATGGTGGCGGTACCGGCCGAGGCCGGCAGCACCGCGACCACGGCCGCAGCCACGAACGGCCCGCCGGTGGCATTGCGGGTCAGATCGACCTGCTGCGCCTCGCCCGGCACTGCCGCGGCAGTCACCGACACCGCCACCGGCCGCGCGTTGACCGTAATGGTCAACGTGACCGGGGCCGAGGTGCCGCCGCTACCGGTAACTGTGTAGCTCACCACATCGGTGCCGACGAAACCGGCGGCCGGCGTATAGACCAGCTCCAGCCCGTTGACCACGGCGGTGCCGTTGGTCGGCGCTGTGGCAATGGCGATCGATGCGATGTTGCCGGTGTCGTTGGCGGTCACCGCCACCGTCACCGCGGTGTCGGACATGGTGGCCGCCACATCGGCCACGGCCACTGGCGCAGCATCACTCACCGTGAAGCTGTAGGCCTGCGTGGCGCTGGCATTGCCGGCATCGGCCACCGCGATGGTGAAGGACGAGGTGCCCTGGGTGGTTGGCGTGCCCGACAGCGTGCCGTCGCTGGCCAGCGTCAGGCCAGCCGGCAAGGTGCCGCTGGCGATGCTGTAGCGATAGGGCGCAACGCCGCCGCTGGCCGTCAACACTTGGTTGTACGCGCTGCCGCGCACCGCCGGTGGCAACGTCGGCTGCCCCGGCACCAGCGTCGCCGCTGTAATGGTGACCGAATAGCTCTGGCTGGCCTGCACAGCCGGGCTCGGCGTGCTGTCGGTGGCGGTCAGGGTGAAGTTGAACACGCCCGACAAGGTCGGCGTGCCGCTGAGCCCACCGGTCGCAGTGTCGAGAACAACGCCATTCGGCAACGCGCCTGCGGTCAGTGCATAGCGGTAAGGCGCGGTGCCGCCGGAGGCAGGCGCTATCGCTGCCGAATATGCCTGCCCCGCGTTGCCGGCCGGCAACGTTGACGCCGGCAACACCAGATTCGGGCCGGTCACCGTCAGCGCATAGGCCTGTGAACCGGTGAAATTGCCCGCATCCGTTGCCACAACCGTGAAGTTGAAGCTGCCTTCCACCGTCGCGGTGCCAGCCAGCGTGCCGTTGCTGGCCAGGGTGATACCGGCCGGCAACGCGCCGCTTCCGAGTGCATAGCTATACGGCGCGATACCGCCGCTGGCCGTCACCGCTTGGCTATAGGCAGTGCCGCGCACGGCTGCAGGTAAGGCAGAGGGAGTAATTGCGATAGAGGGCGCCGCGATGGTCAGCGTGTAGCTGCGGCTGGCCTGCGCCGCCGGGCTGGGCGTGCTGTCGGACACGGTCAGGGTGAAGTTGAACGTGCCCGCCACGGTCGGCGTGCCGCTGAGTGCACCGGTCGCCACGTCTACGACAACGCCAGCTGGCAATGCGCCGGCGGTCAGTGCATAGCTGTAGGGCGCGGTGCCACCGGTGGCGGGCGCAATCACCGCCGAGTACGCCTGCCCGGCCGTGCCTGCGGGCAGGGTGCTCGCTGGCAATGCCAAGTTCGGGCCGGCCACGGTCAGGCTGTAGGCCTGATTGCCGGTGAAGCTCCCCGCATCGGTGGCGGTCACGGTGAAGTTGAAGCTGCCTTCCACCGTTGCGGTACCCGACAGCGTGCCATTGCTGGCCAGGGTGAGGCCGGCCGGCAATGCGCCGCTGGCGAGTGCGTAGGTGTACGGCGCGGTGCCGCCACTGGCGCTCAAGGCCTGGCTATAGGCCGTCCCACGCGTGGCAGCCGGCAGCGTAGACGGCGCAACGACGATCGGCGGCGCAACGATGTTCAAGGTGTAACCGCGCGCGGCCTGCGAAGGCGTGCCTGCGGTGCTGTCGGTGGCGGTCACGGTGAAGGCGAAGTTGCCCACGCTACCGGGGGTGCCGGTCAAGGCGCCGCTGCTGCCATTGAGCGTGATGCCCGCCGGCAAGGCACCGGCAGTGACGGCGTAGGTATACGGCGCAATGCCACCCGTGGCCGGATTGAGCGCGCTCGAATAGGCCTGGCCTGCAGTGCCGGCCGGCAAGCTGGTCGCCGGCAGGACCACGGTCGCCCCCGCCACGGTCAATGTGTAAGCCCGGTTGCCACTGGTGGGTGTGGCGCCGCTATCGGTCGCGGTCGCGGTGAAGTTGAAGCTGCCGCTGGCGGTAGGCGTGCCGGACAGCACGCCGGCAGCGCTCAGGGTCAATCCGGCCGGCAATGCGCCTGCGCTGACCACGAAGGAGTACGGCGCGGTCCCGCCGCTGGCGCTCAGCGTCTGGTTGTAGGCACTGCCTGCGGTCGCCGCCGGCAGCGATGCCGGCCCGACAACGATCGTCGGGGCAACGATGTTCAACGTGTAACTGCGCGCAGCCTGCGAGGGCGTGCCGCCGGTGCTGTCGGTGGCGGTCACGGTGAAGGCGAAGTTGCCCACGCTACCGGGGGTGCCGGTCAAGGCGCCGCTGCTGCCATTGAGCGTGATGCCCGTCGGCAATGCACCGGCGGTGACGGCGTAGGTGTACGGCGCAATGCCGCCTGTCGCCGGATTGAGTGCGCTCGAATAGGCCTGGCCTGTGGTGCCGTTGGGCAAGGTGGTCGCCGGCAGCGTCACGGTTGCGCCAGCCACGGTCAGCGCATAGGCGCGGCTGCCGCTGGTGAGCGTGGGCGAGCCGCTGTCGGTTGCGGTCGCGGTGAAGTTGAACGTGCCGCTGGCGGTGGGCGTGCCGGACAACACGCCGGCGGCGCTGAGCGTCAACCCGGCCGGCAAGGCACCGGCGGTGACGGCAAAGCTGTACGGCGCTGTGCCGCCGCTGGCGGTCAGGCTCTGGCTGTAGGCGCTGCCCGCGGTCGCTGCAGGCAACGTTGTTGGCCCCACTGTCACAACGACTGCGTCGTCGTTGAGAATCGTGCCGGTCGCGCTGGTCGGCGTGCCCACCGCGTAGCCGCTGCCGGCGACTACCGTCAGCACCACGGTTTCGTCTGCTTCGACAGTGGCATCGGCGGTCGGAGTGATCGTGATGGTGCCGCTGGTCTGGCCGGCCGCGATCACCAGCGGTGAACTCACGGCCGCGTAATCGGTACCCGAGGTCGCGCTGCCGCCGATGCTGAAAGCGACCGACACGGCGTTTACCGGGGCCTGGTCTAGCGTCACCGTGTAGACCAGATTGGTTGCGCCGTCCTCGGCCACACTGGCCGGCGAGACTGCAATCGATGCGCTAGGCGCATCGTCGTTGAGAATCGTGGCAGTGGCGGTGGATGGGTTGCCGATGGAGTAGCCGCTGCCGCTGGCCACGCTGAACACCACGGTCTCGTCCGCTTCCACAGTGCCGTCGGCGACCGGGGTGATCGGAAAGCTGGCCGTTGTGGCGTTGGCGGGTACAACGACGCTGGTCACCGCACCGGCGTAATCGCCGCCACTGGTCGCAGTACCGCCAGATGTCAGATTCACCGTGGTGGCCGAGCTGTTGGTCTGGCTCAGCGTGACCGTATAGGTGAAAGCCGCATTGCTGTCTTCGTTGCGGCTGGCCGGGCTCACCGCAATGCTGGCGGTGCGCGTGGCGGTGATCGTGATGTTGAAGGTAAGAACATTTTCTTCCTGGTCGCGCAGGTAAAACGTATCCGACGTCGCAGAATTCCCGTTATGGGTATAGGTGACGGTCTCCGTGCCAGAACCGCTTTGGCCGCTCAGCTCGATGGTTCCATTCGGAGTGACGCCGCGGTTGTTGGCATCCAGGGGATTTCTGGGATCGTCGCCCATGCCGACATTGTCCGGACCGTCGCAGTTACTGACGTCGAATGTCACTGACCCGCTTTGATTTACCGTGGCGCTGCGGGTCGTGCAATATGTCGAGGCCGCCTGCGCTGCTGCCAGGTTCGGCATTAACCCTGCTAAGGCAAATAGCAGCATCGTCACGACGAAACATACGCGGCCGCCGGTAGCGCCCGTCATCAACCCACGCTGAGTAGTCACGATCCACACCCCTGGAGAGCGCCACCCCGGCGCCGGCAACGATCCTCGTGCCTGAAGACAACGCCGCCCTAGTGAGATTTCTCCCCTCCGGCGTTGTGATCGCATTTGAACAGGAACTGACTAACGAATAAAGAATAATATTTTAATGGTTCACTCCGCTTCGAAAGAAAATCGCTTGCGAAGCACCGCGCCTCACGCTACTTGTAGTGAGACGCTCGACATAATGTCGGCGCTGTACCTACGTCAAGGACACCCGCATGAGCGAGCTCTTCGTTGGTCAGATTATGATGGCCGGTTTCAGCTTCGCGCCCAAGTATTTTGCGCAATGCAACGGCCAACTGCTTCCGGTGCAACAGAATCAAGCGTTATTTTCGCTGCTGGGAACCCGTTATGGCGGTAATGGGAGCGCCACGTTCGGTTTGCCGGATATGCGCGGACGCACGCCAGTTGGTTACGGGCCGTCGGTTGACCCCGCTTGGCAACCGGCAGCATCGCCGATTGGCGCGCTGGCCGGCAGCGAGAACGTGACGCTGCTGCAAGCCAATCTGCCGTCGCACACGCATCTGATGGATGTCTCTTCTGCAGCGGGCAACAGCCGCAGTCCCGCAGGCCGCGTGCTCGCCAATAACACCAGTGGCGCAGCGACGCCGCTCTATGCGGCCGCTGGCACGTTGGTATCGACGAGCCCGGGCACAGTCGCGCCGACAGGTGGCAACCAGTCACATCCAAATCTGCAGCCTTACAACACGCTCAACTTCTGCATCGCACTCAGCGGCTACTTCCCCTCGCGGGGATAGGCCCACGCCCAGAAGCACCCGGCATTGCCTCAGTGCAGGCGCAGCCGTCGCATTGACCAAGGAGGACACCCATGAGCATTCCGTTTATCGGCGAAATACGCATGTTCGGGTTCACACGCACACCGGTGGGCTGGCAGGCCTGCGATGGCAGTTTGCTGTCGATTCCCGATTACGATGTGCTGTACATGTTGCTCGGCACCACTTATGGCGGCGACGGACAATCCACGTTTGGCGTCCCCGACCTGCGCGGACGCCTGCCGATCCATCAAGGCCAGGGAATCGGCTTGAGCAATTACTCGCTCGGTCAGATTTCCGGCACCGAGACCGTCACGCTCATCCAGCAACAGCTGCCCTTACATACGCACACGCTATTGGCCACGACAGCGGCAGCGACCTCGACCGCACCGGCCGGCTTGCTACCTGCTGCTGTCAGTGGCGATGTGTTCTACGTGTCTGACGGCACTGGCTCCACCGCCATCGCGATGGCTCCGCAATCGACCTCATCGACTGGCGGCGGGCAGCCACACGAGAACACCATGCCAACGCTGACCGTGCAGTTCTGCATCGCAACTGCCGGTGTCTTTCCGCAACAGAGTTGAGTTTTTATTGTCGCGTCTGGCAGGGCACAGCCCCTCTCCCGTTGCACTTGAGGACCTCGTACATGACCTCTCCGTATGTTGGCGAAATTCAGTTGTTCGGCTTCGACTTCAATCCCGCCGATTGGGCGTATTGCAACGGCGCAACGCTGCCCGTGCAACAGAACACCATGTTGTTCTCGTTGCTCGGCATCACTTACGGCGGCAATGGGTCGAGCACCTTTCAGTTACCCAACTTCAGCGGGCGTGCCGGCTGTGAACAGGGACAAGGAACAAACCTGACCGCCCGGCAGATCGGCAGCACGTTCGGCAATGCCACGGCCAGCCTGCTGACCACCCAGATCCCGCCTCATGATCATGGCATCACCGCTTACTCGCAGCCCGATGCGACCAAGAAATCCGGTATGCCCGCCAACGGCTCGGCGCTGTCGACAATGGGCAGCGGCAGTGCACGCCCGTTCGGGTCGCCACCGACAGATGCGACATGTGCACCAACCATGATCACACCGACCGGCAATGGTTTACCGCACGAAAACCAGCAGCCGTATCTGGCGGTGAATTTCTGCATCGCTTTGGTCGGGGAATACCCGCAATTCAGCTGACGCCGAACTGCCACATGACGTTTGCTGCAAACGCGTCGGACTCGCCGGGTATCACCTTGCTGCATGCTCCAGCGCTGGCTGCGCAAGGTCTCTGCCTGCGTGCCGAACAAGACGCAGATCTGCCCTGGCTGCGGGATCTGTACGCCAGCACGCGCCGCGACGAACTCGCCGGCGTGCCCTGGCAGGAAGCAGCCAAGCGCGCATTTCTGGATCAGCAGTTCGCACTGCAGCGCGCGCATTATCTAAACCACTTTCCCGACGCCGAGTTTCTGATCGTGCAAACGCTGCACGAACGCATCGGCCGGTTCTATCTGCATCGCGCACCAGTGCACCACCTGCTGGTCGATATCAGCCTTTTCCCCGCCTGGCGTGGAAAAGGGGCGGGCACGGGACTGATCGTGCATGCACAAACACTGGCGCGCGCTGCGGGATGCGACCTGGCGCTGCATGTGTCGCATGCCAATCCCGCTGCACATCGCCTTTATGCACGTCTGGGGTTTGTTGCCGGCGACACCAGCGCGACCCATCTTGCGATGCGCTGGCAGCCCGCCGACGCGCCGCCGACCAGCGTCAGTTGAAAACCGCCTGATACAGAAAGCCATCGCGCTCGCGGGCGACCGGCACCAGAAACACCCCGACCTCGCCCAGCCGGGTGTGGCGCAGCTGATAGATCTGTTGCGGAAACAAAAACGCCGAGCTGTTGCGGAACAACAACGAGAACGGCGCGCGTTGCGCTGCTTGCGTGGCCGGCAGCGGGCGCGCCTCCACCAGCACGAATGGAATCTCGCCCTCGTTCAATGCCGCCGAGAAGGTTTCGTTGACGCTGCCTGCGAAGTGCTCCAGGGTCAGTAGGTCCATTGCATGCTCTTGGTCGGCAGAGCATTCGATCATCCACATCGGGCATACCTGCCACAACATCCGTGCGCTCGAACGTTGCAACGCGTCATGCATGAGACGGCTTGTTGCATTCGCATCGGCCGCAATCCGTCTGCTGCGGTACAGGCGTCATGCGACAATACTGCACGCGCCGGTTCGGTTATGTTCAGCCGTGTGACGGTTACTCTATCGCGTTGGAATTCTGTTAAAGGCTTCGATGACGGCGTTCGCATCTCCTGTCGTGCAGTTGTCCGGTGTCCGCATCGATCGCGGCGGTCGCACGATCCTGCGCGACGTCTCGCTCGACGTGCCACGCGGCAGCATCACTGCCGTGCTTGGTCCCTCCGGTAGCGGCAAGTCCACCTTGCTGGCCGCGCTGACCGGCGAGCTGCGTCCGGTCGCCGGCACTGTCACCCTGTTTGGTGAAGAGATCCCGCGCGGCAACCGTGCGCTGCTGGAGATGCGCCGCAATGTCGGCGTGCTGCTGCAGGGCAATGGCTTGCTGACCGACCTGAGCGTGGCCGACAACGTCGCGCTGCCGCTGCGCACGCATACCCGCCTGCCGGCACCGGTGCTGCAACGCCTGGTGCAGATGAAGCTGCATGCAGTGGGCCTGCTCGCCGCTGCCGATGCCTGGCCGCGCGAGTTGTCCGGCGGCATGGCGCGGCGGGTGGCGCTGGCGCGCGCGCTGGCACTGGATCCGCCGCTGATGATCTACGACGAGCCGCTGACCGGGCTGGACCCGATCGCCTCGGGCGTGATCATGAGCCTGATCCAGCGCCTCAACGACAGCCTTGGCCTGACCAGCATCATCGTCAGCCACCACGTGCACGAAACCCTGCCGATCAGCGATCAGGCCGTGGTCATCGCCAATGGCGGCATCGTGTTCGCCGGCACGCCGGAACAATTGCAGGACAGCACCGATCCGCTGGTTCAGCAGTTCCTGCATGGCCAGCCGGACGGCCCGATCGCCTTCGATGCGGCGCCGCGGCGCGACCGGAGTGCTGCCTGATGGCCATGGTCGAATCGATCCGCGCCTTCGGTCGCGCCGGGCTGTTCTCGCTGACCGTGCTGCGCGGCTCGGTGCCTACGCGCGACTTCATCGCCGAGTTGGTGCGCGAGATCTACAAGGTCGGCGCGCGCTCGCTGCCGATCATCGCCGTCGGCGGCGCCTTCGTCGGCCTGGTGCTGACCCTGCAGGGCTACCGCACGCTGACCACCTATGGTGCGTCGGATGCGCTGTCGACCTTACTGGGGCTGTCGCTGTACCGCGAGCTGGCACCGGTGCTGACCGCGCTGCTGTTCATTGGCCGCGCCGGCAGTTCGATCGCCGCCGAGCTCGGCCTGATGCGCGCCACCGACCAGATCAAGGCGCTGGAGCTGATGGCCATCGACCCGATTGCCAAGGCCGTGGCGCCGCGCTTCTGGGCGGCGGTGCTGACGGTGCCGTTGCTGACCGGCGTGTTCTGCTCGCTGGCGATCACCGGCGGCTACTTCGAAGCCGTCCACGTGTTGGGCATCGACAACGGCACATTCTGGTCGGGGTTGAGTAACAGCGTGGATTTCTGGGACGACTTTGGCGTGGCGATGCTCAAGTCGGCGATCTTCGGCGGCACTGCCGCACTGGTCGCCGCCTACGTGGGCTTCCACGCCGAGCCGACCATCGAAGGCACCTCGATCGCCACCACCCGCGCGGTGGTGAACGCCTCGCTGCTGGTGCTGATGTTCAACTTCGTCCTTTCTGCAATGTTGTTTAGGTGAGTGGAATAACTATGGCCATGCGTGGACCACGACTCGAATTCGCCGTCGGCGCCTTTTTGCTGCTGACCCTGGCCTCGCTGCTGGTGCTGGCGGTGGCCTCGACCAACCAGCGCTGGGGCTTCGGCTCCAGCCAGTACACGCTGACCGCGCGCTTCAGCCAGATTGGCCAGCTGCGTGCGCAGGCGCCGGTGAAGATCGGTGGCGTGACCATCGGCAAGGTCTCCGACATCAGCCTGGATCCGACCAAGTTCGATTCGGTGGTGACCTTGTCGCTGGACAACAAATACAAGGATCTGCCCGCCGACACCTCGGCCGGCATTTTCACCAGCGGCCTGCTGGGCGAGAGCTACATCGGGCTGCAGCCGGGCGGCGACCCGGAAACGCTCAAGCCGGGCGAAGAAATCGGCTTCACCCAGCCGGCGGTGGATCTGCTGCAGCTGGTCGGCAAGTACATGTTCAGTGGTGGCGGTAGTGGTGGCAGCAATGCCCCGGCCGCCACCGATGGCCAGGCCCCGCCGCCTGCCCCGCCCGCTTCTCCCTCTACGGAACCTCACCACCAATGAAAACCACCCTGCTCTCCGCCATCCTGGCCTCGACCCTGCTGGTGTGCGCACCGGCCACCGTGCTGGCCCAGCCAGCCGCCGCCAGTGCGCCTGCACAGGGCGCGGCCACCAAGACCGTCATCGACAGCAGCACGCGCATCCTGAGCACGCTGGACCAGCGCCGCGCCGAGTTCCGCGGCAACCCGGCCGCGCTGCGTCAGTACATCGATGGCGAATTGAACAAGGCCTTCGACCGCGACTACTCGGCACGTCTGGTGCTTGGCGTGAACGGCCGTGGCGCCTCCGATGCGGACGTCAAGCTGTTTGCCGATGCGCTGGCCGATAACCTGATGCAGCGTTACGGCACCGCGTTGCTGAACTTCGAAGGCAAGCCGACCTTCCGCGCCAAGTCCGAGAGCGCGCTGCCGGGCAACCGCGGCGTCAAGGTCTCCACCGACCTGCTGCGCGCCGGCAACGACCCGACCCCGGTCGATTACATGATGCGTAACGTCGGCGGCCAGTGGAAAATCTTCGACGTGATGATCGAAGGCATCTCCTATGTGCAGACCTTCAAGACCCAGTTCGACGGCCCGTTGCGCGAGAAGGGCATCGCCAAGGTCGCTGCAGAGTTGCGCAGCGGCAATCTGCAGGTCGGTGCGGCACCGGCCAATGGCAAGTAACAGCTCCGTGCAACGCAACGGCGACACGCTGGCACTCACCGGCGTGCTCGACCGGGCGGCGGTCACTGCGGCCTGGCCGCAGGCGGTCGCGCAGCTGGACGGCATTCGCACGCTCGACCTGTCCGGTGTACAACGCCTGGACAGTGCCGGCGTGGCGATGCTGGCCGAACTGGCTGCACGCGTGCGCAGCACTGGTACCGTTACGGTGGTGGGTGAGGCGTCCGGTCTGGACGAATTGCGCGCCGCTTATCGCTTGTCCCCTACTTTCGATTTTCAGGCGTGAGCGCCACCCCATGACCCAGTTACGCCCCCTCTCTTTGTTGGCCGCCTGCCTGCTGCTTGGTGCATGCGCCAGCCAGACGCCGAAGTCCGCCCCGCCCGCAACTGCGACCAGCATCGCGCCAGGCGCTGAAACACCGGTCCGCGACGATGCCGGAGTGACCGCGCAGCCGGCCGCTGCCGGAATCGCTGCACCGGACGCGTTGCCGGCCACTGCCGTCACTGCCGCTGCGCCTAGCGACCAGGCCAGCGCCGATGCCAGCAGCGGCAGCTCAGCGGCGCCGACCGCCGCTGAAGACGACTTCGACGCGCTGTATGGCCCCACCACGCCGCAAGCCGGCGGCAACGATGCCCCGGCACAGCCTGGCGCGCCGGCCTACGACCCGTGGGAGCGCTACAACCGCGGCATGCACCGCTTCAACATGGCGGTGGACCGCGGTGTGGCGCGTCCGCTGGCGACCGCCTACACCAAGGTGGTGCCGAGTCCGGCGCGCCTGGGCGTGACCAACTTCTTCGACAACCTCGGCACGCCGCTGACCATGGTCAACCAGCTGCTGCAGGGCCACCCGGTGTATGCGGTGCAGTCGCTGGGCCGCTTCGTGATGAACTCCACGTTGGGCGTGGCCGGTCTGTTCGACCCGGCCTCCGCAGCCGGCATTCCGCGCCGCAGCGAAGACTTCGGTCAGACCCTGGGTGCCTGGGGCTGGCGTAACTCGCGTTACTTCGAGCTGCCGCTGTTCGGCCCACGCACCGTGCGCGACACCGTTGGCCTGGGTGGCGATATTCCACTGTCGTGGGTGCGCCAGGTCGACGATGGCGGTGCGCGCTTTGCCCTGCAGGGCTTGCAGCTGGTGGATACGCGTTCGCAGCTGATGTCGCTGGATTCGCTGCGCGACCAGGCACCGGACGAGTACGCCCTGACCCGCGATGCCTGGATGCAACGCCGCAACTACCAGATCGTGCGCGATCTGCGCAGCCATCGCGAAAAGAACACCGAGCTGCCCGACTATCTGCGCGAAGACAAGGACAGCACGGTGCCGGTGGATGCGATGCCGATTCCGCAATGGATTCGTTGATCGGTTGAGTCTGCGGTTTGAAGTAACTACGAAAGCCCGGGAGCGATCCCGGGCTTTTTTGTTTTTGGAGCGGCTCTGAGTGCGACAGCTCTGGCGAAACTACCGAGCATTTCAAAAGCGCCCTCTACCCCATTCAATACCGACCCCAACCTGGGCCATTACCAGGGCCGTAGCACGCAGTCGGTAATTGATCGGGAAACAGCGTAGGGTGACGCGGCTTGAGCGCAGGAACCTTGTGGCCTCGCCTGGTCGGCTCACCTCCGGTATCTCGGCATGTCGAGGCCGTCACCGAGATACGTCTTCATGGCCGTCACCGCTTTGGACCAACAACTCATCCGATTCGAACCGAGTGCCGATGCGCGAGCGGCCTGGTCCGAGGTCATGCTTGAGCGGCATGGTTTGTATTGTGCGTTCGACGCATCGAAGTCGCTACATTCCACGGCGCAACACTGGAATCTTGGGAATGTGGTGTTGACCCTGGCAGACCTGAGCGCCATGGCCCTGGCACCGGCTGGCGAAAAGCAGGCCTCGTGGCAGGGGGAATGGCTGTATCTGAAACTCATGACCGGCGGTGAAGTCGATATTGAAATGGCCGGCATGCAGCAGCGCTTTGCGGCCGGCAGCATGTTCATGCTCGATCCGAGTGGTGCGTTCAGCGAGTCCTTTGCCTTACGCAGCCAAATGACGGTGTTGCGGATTCCAAAGTCGGGTTTACGCGATCGTGGCCTGCGCCACGCGTTGAACGGTTTGCTGGTGCCGGATATGGAGTCGGCGGACATGCGTGCCACGCGTGATCTGATTCATTGCATCGCCGCGCAGCACGTTTCGCCAAGCACGCACATGCGGTATCTGATGGAGCAGCAGTTGCTCAATCTGGTGGACGCGATACTTGCCACCCCCACCGAGACGGTGAAGCAGCGCAGTAGCGCGGCGGTGGTGTTTCGTGCAAAACGCTACATCCATCAGCATCTGGGCGATCAGCAGCTCGATAGCGCCGCAGTTGCCGCAGCGGCGCACGTGTCGGTCAAACATTTGCAGCGCCTGTTCCGGGCCGAAGACAGCGGTGTGATGCGGTATGTCTGGCAGGTGCGCCTGCAGCACGGCCACCGCCTGTTGAGCGAGAGTAATGGGCAGGCCGCAAGCGTCCAGGAAATCGCCTGGCGTTGCGGGTTTGCCACTGCCGCACATTTCAGCCGTGCGTTTCGGGCCTGCTATGCCATGTCTCCTTCGAATGCGCAGGTACAGCGCCTACGTTGAGCAGGCATGCTTTAAACAGACGCGTTTGCTCGTTTCAAAACGCGCCTTGCGGACATGTACCACGCGCCTTGCAGATAAAAGAATCCGACGGTACGCGGCATAGAATCGATCCGTTGTTGAACAACTGACTCATGCCCGGAGCGCGCAATCGGAGTGCGCCCATTCCTTCTCTTTTCATCGCCGACTTATCGGCAAGTATCGTCGCGCCTGGGGCTTGGCGATGCTGCCCGCACACGTTTTTAGGATTTCTGCATGCAAGCGCACCGCACTGAACTTTATACCGCCGAGTTTGCTCGGCGGGTCGACGATAATCAACGTCACCTAAGAAACAATCTGGCCGCCGAGTACGATTACATTATCTGTGGCTCGGGCACGTCGGGCTCGGTTGTCGCACGCCGCCTGGCGCAAAACCCTGACATCACCGTATTGCTGCTGGAGGCGGGCGGCAGCGACGATGTGGCCAGCGTCAGCGACGCTTCGGTCTGGTTTACCAATTTGGGTAGCGAGCGTGACTGGCAATTTCAGGCGCAACCCAATCCGCATTTGAATGACCGTGCGATCCCGCTCTCCATGGGCAAGGTGCTTGGCGGCGGTTCGTCGATCAACGTCATGGTCTGGGCACGCGGGCACCGCAGTGATTGGGACTACTTTGCCAGCGAGTCGGGTGATGCGGCCTGGAATTATGAGGCGACGCTGGCGACCTACCGGCGTATCGAAGACTGGCGCGGCGAGCCGGATGCCGAGCGCCGGGGTACCGGCGGCCTGGTGCTGGTGCAACCGGCGCCCGACCCGAATCCGGTGGCGCCCGCCATGTTGTCTGCCGCAGCGCACTTGGGGATACCGACATTCGACGACCAGAACGGTGCCTTGATGGAAGCCGGCAGCGGTGCCGCCATCGCCAATCTTTGCATCGAAAACGGGCATCGCCGCTCGATCTTCAGACGCTACGTCTATCCACTCATGGCACAGCCGAACTTGACGGTGCTGACCCATGCCCATGTCTTGCGTGTGGCGCTGGAAGGCAAGCGTACCGTCGGTGTTGAAGTGCTTCATGCAGGAAAGGTTGGTCGCATCAAAGCCAGGCAGGAAGTCGTGCTTTCGGCTGGTGCGCTCCACACCCCGAAGATCCTGATGCATTCGGGTATTGGCGAGGCCGGTCATTTGCTCGAACACGGGATCGAGGTGGTGCAGGACCTGCCGGGCGTCGGCCAGAATTATCAGGACCACATGATGGTGTCGGGGTGCATCTGGGAATATGAGCAAGCGTATGCGCCGCGCAACAATGCCGGCGAATCGACCTTTTTCTGCAAGAGTCATCCAGACATGGACACGCCGGATCTGCAGACATTCCTTGCGGAAATCCCGATCGCCAGTGCCGAGGCGCAGGCGATGTTCAACCCGCCTGCTGCTGCATGGTCGTTGCTGCCTGGGCTGGTGCGGCCCAAGAGCAGTGGATCGATCACCTTGAGCGGATCCGACCCGATGGACCCGTTGAAGATCGATACCGGCGCATTGTCGGCACCGGAAGACGTGCAGGCGCTGGTTCGCGGTGTGGAGATCTGTCGCGAAATCGGCAACAGCGCATCCATGCGTCCCTTCGTGAAGCGTGAGGTCATGCCGGGTGCCTTGCACGGGAAGGCGCTCGAAGGCTTCGTACGCAATACCGCCTCCACCGTGTGGCATCAGTCGTGCACGGCGAAGATGGGCCGCGATGCGATGTCGGTGGTGGACGCGCAGCTGCGGGTCTATGGCATCGACGGGTTGCGAATCGCAGATGCCTCCATCATGCCGCGAGTGACGACCGGCAATACCATGGCGCCGTGCGTGATCATCGGCGAACGCCTGGGCAACCTGTTGACCTGTTGACCTGTTGACCTGTTGATCGACGCATCGCGCCGTGTGCGCAACGCTTCGATCACTTGAGCAAGAACGGCGATTTGTTAGGTCGCCGTTCTTTTGAGCGTGCAGCTGCGTGACCAGTCGATCAGCGTGGCAGATGCGCCATCGCGTAGCTGCAATGTCATTTGCCAGAACGCAACGCAGGTTCGGGCCTGATCGACGGCGTGCGATCGACATAGGTGAGATAGTGTTTCCATAGATCATGCGACCGCTGATCGTTGAGGTCGACGATGCAGCTTGCGGCCTTTGCCGGCCCAACCGTCGCATTGCCCCACTGCTTGCGTACGTTGCCGCATTGAAGATCTTTGTACTTTGTCCAAGCCGCTTGTGCGTTGTCGAACGCGTCGGCTGGAACATTCAAGACAGTCATCGCCCTTTCGCGGGCGGCGCCCAGATAATCAGTCAGACGATCTTGCGATAGGCCGACTTCGTCATTCCAGCATGCATTGCTTTCCGCTGTTGTGGCTGGGTTGAAGCATCGGGGTGCTGCCTGCAATGCCGGGCAGCCGAGGAGCGTCAGGATGACAAGGATGTAACGCATCGACATAGGCCACTGGAGTCTGTTCTAGCGCGATGATTGGGCTTGCTTGCTGCATCCGTGTTCCGTCCGCCGTACCCTCACCCCAACCCCTCTCCCGGGGGGAGAGGGGCTCAAGCAGTCGCTAATGCTGCATCGACTGCCTGCCGCAGGCGTGCGTCGTCGGCCGGGACGTCGGGGGCGAAGCGGGCGATGACCTGGCCATCGCGGGCGATCAGGAATTTTTCGAAGTTCCACAGCACGCCGGGGGCCGGGTTGGGTTCGATGCCGTAGCCGGCCAGTTTTTCGCGCATCGGGCCGTCGCCGGTGGCCTGCGGGTGTGCGCTGGTCAACTGCCGATAGAGCGGATGGGTGTCCGTGCCGGTGACCGCGATCTTGGAGAACATCGGGAAGGTCACGTCGTAGGTGAGCTGGCAGAACTGGGCGATCTCCGCCTCGCTGCCGGGCTCCTGGCCCTTGAAGTCGTTGGCTGGGAAACCGAGCACTTCCAGACCCGCCGCCTGCTTGTCGCGATACAGCGCTTCCAGGCCTTCGTACTGCGGGGTCAGGCCGCACTTGGAGGCGACGTTGACCACCAGCAACACCTTGCCGCGATAGTCGGCCAGCGTGGCGGGCTCACCGTCGATACGGGCCACGGGAATGTCGTAAAGCGTCTGGCTCATCGGTACGTCCTGGGCAGGTAGAGCCGAGAGCATAAACCGCTGAAGCCGAGCGAGCGATGCGGGTGTCTGACGGTGCTTGCGGTTGGCTGTTGCTTACAACTTTCTGTTGCTGCAGTTGGCTTTGCTGCGGCCGGCTATTGCGACAGCTGGCGACCACTGCGTGCACTGGCGGATCAGCTGATCCGCCAGTGCCAACGCTTAAGCACATGCAATGCCATCAATCGATGCACAGCGCGGCCTGGCCCATGCCGCCGACCACTTCCTGGCGGCAACCGAAGCGGTCGCTGTCGCGCTGGCAGGTACCCGAAGTGGCGGTGCCGGCGGGCACGATGCTGGTGGCCAGGCAATCGCCACTGCAATCGGAGTTGTCAGTGCAGGTCTTGCCGGCATCGGCGTACGGCACCACGCAGCGCACCGTCTGCATGCGACCGACCGGGCGTAGTTGCCCACCTTTTGCGGTGCATTCGGCAGCATCAGCAGAGACTGCGCGCGGTGGTGGTTGGGCGCTCGCTGCAGCGCCCGGCTTGGCAGCCGGAGTATTGCTGCATGCGGTCAGCAGCAGGGCGCAGACCACTGCATAGATCCATCGACGCGACATGGCACTCTCTTCTTGAACAAGGTGCGTGCAAGCATCGCGGTGGCGATGTCTGCGTGGTGTGCTTGGCGTCGGGCGCAGGAATGACACGTTGCACGCCTGCCGTTGTAGGAGCGGCCCTGGCCGCGATGAGGCGTTATCGGTAACGCCTTGTCGCGCCCGGGTGCGCTCCTACGTTGTCCCCGCTCTTGCGGTGCCGTTGGCAGGTTGGGAGTGGCAGTGCCGTATTGCGGTGCGCAGCCGGATTACTCCTGCTCGTCGTTGTTGTCGTCTTCGCTGCTGCTTCCGGCGTCGTCGCTACCGGCGTCGTCCAGCAGCGCTTGCGAGTGTTCGTTGGACAGCGTTTCCACACCGCGCAGGCGCCGTTCGATGGTGCGGGTCTTGCGGCCGGCATCGCCCAGGGTCTTGCCGACGGTGTTGATCTGGCGTTCGGCCTTTTCCAGGATGCCGGCGAACTTGCCGAACTCGCTCTTGACCGCGCCGAGCAGCCCCCACACTTCGCTGGAGCGCTTTTCGATGGCGAGGGTGCGAAAGCCCATCTGCAAGCTGTTGAGCAGCGCGGTAAACGTGGTGGGGCCGGCGATCACTACGCGGTGCTCGCGCTGCAGCACATCGACCAGGCCGGGGCGGCGGATGGTTTCGGCGTACAGGCCTTCGGTGGGGAGGAACATCACGGCGAAATCGGTGGTGTGCGGCGGGCAGATGTATTTGTCGCTGATCGATTTGGCCTGGATGCGGATCGCGCGTTCCAGCTGATTGCCGAGCAGGCGGATCTGCTCGATGTCGCCGGCTTCCTGCGCATCGAGCAACCGCTCGTAATCTTCGCGCGGGAATTTGGAATCGATCGGCAGCCACACCGGGGTGTCTTCGTGCCCACGACCGGGCAGGCGCACGGCGAAATCCACTGCTTCGCTGGTGTCCGGGCGCACGCGCACGCTGCGCGAATACTGCTCGGCGGTAAGCGTCTGTTCGAGGATGTTCTCCAGCTGTACTTCGCCCCAGCCGCCGCGGTTCTTGACGTTGGTGAGCACGCGTTTGAGATCGCCCACCCCGGTGGCCAGCTGCTGCATTTCGCCCAGGCCGCGCTGCACTTGTTCCAGCCGTTCGGAGACGATCTTGAAGGAGGCATCCAGGCGCGTGTTGAGCGTGGTCTGCAGCTTTTCGTCGACGGTGGCGCGCATCTGTTCGAGCTTGCTGGCGTTGTCGTTCTGCAGATTGGCCAGCTGCTGTTCCAGCGTGGCGCGCATCTCGCCGATGCGCAGCTCGTTGCGTTGGGTGAGCTCGTTCAAGCGCTGGCTCAAGGCCTCGGTGAAGCGCTGCTGCGACTCGCCGGCTTCTTGCCTGCCCTTGCGGGCGTCTTCGGCCAGTGCCTCGCGCAAGGTGGCCATGTGCGTGTCGGTGCGTGCGATCAATTCGGTGAGTTGCTGGCCGAACACCTGGATGCGGGTTTCCTGCTGCTGGCCGAAGCCTTCGAGCTGGGTGCGCAATTCGGTCAGCCGCAAGGTGAGCAGTTCGCCGGTGCGTTGCTGCGCAAGGCCGCTTTCTTCGCGCGCCTTGCGTGCGTCTTCGCCGAGTGCGTCGCGCAGCAGGTCCAGGCGCTGGTCGGTGCGCGTGGAGAGCTCGGTGAGATTACGCGCGAAGGTTTCCAGGCGGCCGTCCTGCTGCCTTGCCAGGCCTTCGAGCTGCTCGCGCAACTCGCCGCGCCCGTCGCGTTGCTCGGCGCGCAGCGCCAGCTCCAGGCCGCTGGTAGAGGGACGCCGCAGCAGCGCGAGCAGCTGCAACACGAGGACTACGACGAGCAGTCCGAGAAGGATCAGGGATTCGGATGACATGTGCGCAGTGTAACGGGCACCGTCGCAAGGGCTGCGTCGGGAGTGGACGCAGTGCACAGGATGACGGGCGTGTCGGGTTGCGCCGTGGCGCAGTTCTCATCTTGATTCACTGCCTGTGTTGCTTGGCATGCCAGCGCAGAGTGCGTTGAAGCGCCTATCACCGACGTGGTTCCAACCTGCATGCAGGGCACCACGTAGCTCCCTGTAAAGGCAACGCTACGGCAGGGGCGACCACTCGGGCGTGGTGGCATGTACGTTGGCAGGCATGGATGCAGAATTGCAGCGTCTGCTTCCACACTGTGCGCGCATTGCCCGCCGTCATCGCCCTATGTCGCCATTGGTTATTGAGGATCACATGCTCGAACTCTACGGAAAGCCGACCTCCATCAATGTGCGCAAGGTGCTGTGGCTGTGCGAGGAGTTGGCGCTGGACTACACGCTGCACGCATATGGCAGCGGGTTTGCCTCGGTGGACACGCCGGCGTTTCGCGCGCTCAACCCCAATGCGCTGGTGCCGGTGATGCGCGATGGCACGGTGGTGCTGTGGGAGTCGAACACCATCTGCCGGTATCTGGCCGCGCGCAGCCACCGCGACGATCTGCTGCCGAGTGCGCCCGCTGCACGTGCACTGGTCGAGCAATGGATGGATTGGCAGGCCACCGAGCTCAACAACGCCTGGCGTTACGCGTTCATGGCGACGGTGCGTGGCAGTGCGGCGCATACCGATGTGCAGGCGATTGCAGCCAGCGTGCGCGAGTGGAATCGGCACATGGCCATCCTCGACGCACAGCTGCAGCGCGGCGGTCCGTTTGTGCTTGGCGCAGACTTCACCGTGGCCGATATTGTGTTGGGCTTATCGACGCAGCGCTGGTTTGCCAGCCCGATCGATCGGCCGGTGCTGCCTGCGGTGGCCGCGTATTACGCGCAGCTCGGGATGCGCGCCGGGTTTCAGCTGCATGGGTGTAATGGGGTGGCTTAGGGGTGCTGGACCTGGCCGGATCGCATCATGTTGTGGGTGGGGAATACGCATCGATCAGGCAGCGATCGAGCTGATGCTGCGTCGCCTGTCCGTACCCTCATCCGGCGCTGCGCACCACCTTCTCCCGATGGGAGAAGGAATCAAAAGCCCCTCTTCCATCGGGAGAGGGGTTGGGGTGAGGGTACGGCTTCACGGAATCCTTTCAGAGGCCGTCAAACCCCGTCCATAAAAGTAGCAACCGCTCCGCGCCACTCCAAACAACATCACCACCGATAGCATTGCTGCAGCGCGTTGGGCGACACTCGCGCATTCTTTTGGTTCCTTCGAGGTCCGCATGTCGTCTTGGCTCAGGCGCAAATCCATCGATCAGGTCACCGTGCACGAGGCTGGCCGTCAGCTGGTCCGCAGCCTGAGTTGGCCGCATCTGATCGCACTCGGCATCGGCGCGATCGTGGGCACCGGCATCTATACGCTGATCGGCGTGGGTGCGGACAAGGCCGGCCCGGCGGTGCTGTTGTCGTTCGTGGCCGCCGGCATCGTGTGCGCCTGCGCGGCGCTGGCGTATGCGGAAATGGCCACGATGATGCCGGCCGCCGGCAGCGCCTACACCTACAGCTACACCGCGCTCGGCGAGAGCATCGCCTGGGTGGTGGGCTGGAGTCTGGTGCTGGAATACTCGCTGGTGGTGAGCACGGTGGCGGTAGGCTGGTCCGGCTATTTCGTCGGCTTCCTGCAATGGCTGGGGGTGGAGCTGCCGCACGCGTTGGTGGCCGGGCCGCACGCCGGCGGCATCGTCAACCTGCCGGCGGTGGTGATCACCTTCCTGGTGGCCGGCATGCTGATGGCCGGCACCAAGGAAAGCGCCACGCTCAACGCAGTGCTGGTGGTGTTGAAGATCATCGCGCTGGGCGTGTTCGTGGCGATCGCGCTGCCGGCCTTCAATAGCGCCAACCTGCAGCCGTTCATGCCCTACGGCTTCTCCAAGGCGATGGGGCCCGATGGCGTGGAGCGCGGGGTGATGGCGGCGGCGGCGATCATCTTCTTTGCGTTCTACGGGTTCGATGCGATCTCCACTGCGGCCGAAGAGACCAAGAACCCGGGCCGCGATCTGTCGATCGGCATCGTCGGTTCGATGATCGGTTGCACGCTGATCTACGTGCTGGTGGCGTTGTCTGCTGTGGGTGCGATGAGCTTCACCGTGTTCGGCAAGAGCCCGGAGCCGTTGGCGCTGATCCTGCGCGAGCTCGGCCATGGCAAGGCGGCGTTGGTGATCGGTGCGGTGGCGATCATCGCGCTGCCGACAGTGCTGCTGGCGTTTTTGTACGGGCAGAGCCGCATCTTCTTTGTGATGTCGCGCGATGGTTTGCTGCCGCGTGGCTTGTCCAAGGTCAGCGCGCGCACCGGTACGCCGGTGGCGACGACGTTGTTCACCGCGGTGCTGGTGGCGGCGTTGGCGGGCGTAGCGCGGCTGGATGAGATTGCGGCATTGGCCAATGCCGGCACGTTGGCGGCGTTTACGGCGGTGGCGGCGTGTCTGCTGGTGCTGCGTGTGCGTGAGCCGACCCGCGCGCGCGCGTTCCGTACGCCGCTGGCGTGGGTGGTGGGGCCGGTGGCGATCCTGGGCTGTCTGTATCTGTTCTGGAGTTTGCCGAGTACGACGCAGCTGTGGTTCCTGGTCTGGAACGTACTGGGTGTGGTGGTGTATGTGGCGTATGGGCGGCGGAATAGTCGCTTGGGGAAGGCGGGTTAGTCCCTTCTCCCACCGGGAGAAGGTGCCCGTAGGGCGGATGAGGGGCGCCTCATACATCTTTCAATTGCCAACCATGACAAACGCGTCGCCACGGGCCTTCAAGAGTGAATCATCGATGGGAAGGTCTTGGCGCTAGCAGTGCTGTGCTGCGCGGCTGCTATGAGTACTCAGCCGCCAAATGCAGGTGAGCTGTGCCCTTCTCCCGCCGGGAGAAGGTGCCCGTAGGGCGGATGAGGGTCCGGGTGAAGCCTCATGTCATTCAATTTGGTAAGTGGCTTTGCCCCGTACCCTCACCCCAACCCCTCTCCCGCAGGGAGAGGGGCTTTCATCCGTCGGCCTGATGCTTGCGGTTACTGCGCGGCTGCAGGCGTGGCACAGAACGAGATTGGTAATGCATCCGCTTGCGTGCCCCAGCCTTGGGTCGGCGCCTGCTTGGTGAGCGCGAACGACAGCGTGCCGCCCTGCTGCAGTTGGGCCCAGTCCAGGAACACCTGGCGCTGCGGTGTGCCGTTGAAACGCACGCCCTCCACATATTGCAGCGCGCGGCCATCCGCGCCGGGGGCGTCGATGCGCAGGCGCTTGCCGTTGCCCAGGTCCAGCGTCGCGCGCTTGAAGCGCGGGGCGTGCAGCAGGAACTCGCCGCTGCCCGGCACCGCCGGATACAGGCCCAGGGCGCTGAACAGATACCAGGCCGACATCGTGCCCAGATCGTCGTTGCCGGTGACGCCGTTGGGGGCGTTGGTGAACAACTGCTGCGCGGTGCGCACCACGGTGGCGGTCTTCCACGGCTGGCCGATCAGCGTGTACATCCACGGGGCGTGCAGGTCGGGTTCGTTGTTGGGGTTGTAGCGGTACTGGTTGTAGTAGCTGTAGGGGCCGACTACCCAGTGCGTACGCGCAGCAGTGAGCGGGTCTTTGAGCAAGTCGTCGTAGGCGAAGAAGGCGTCCAGGCGTTTGCCGGCCTGTTCGCTGCCATGCATGGCCTGCAGCATGCCGGGGATGTCCTGCTGCAGCAGCCACTGATATTGCCAGGCGGTGCCTTCGTGGAAGCCGTGCTGCGAGCGCGGGCTGTAGTGATCGTCCGAGGGCGCGTACCAGCTGCCGTCTTCCAGGCGGGGACGTGGAAACCCGCTGAAGCCGGTGTCGGCATCGCGCACGCTGGCGTCCCACACGCGGTGCCAGTTGCCGCCGCGTTGGCGCAGTTGCGCGCTGTCGTCGGGGTGGCCGAGCGCTTGCGCCATCTGCGCCAGCGCGCAGTCGGCCAGTGCGTATTCCAGCGTGGCCGAGCCGCCGTGGTGCGGGTCCACGTCCATGCCCTTGGAGGGGAAGGCGCGGTCGTACTGCACGAAGCCGTTGGCCAGGTAACTGGCATTGCCGGAGCGGCCGGAGTGGCGCGAGTTGGTCGGCGGTTGTTCGAAGGCGTTCTGGCGCAGCGCTGCATACGCCTCGGCCTCGTTGCCCTGCAGCGCGCCGAAGCGCCACAGGTCGACCAGGAACGGGGTGACCGGGTCGCCGGTCATGATGTTGGTGTCGTAATTGGCGTAGCCCCAGCGCGGTAACCAGCCGCCTTGCTGGTGGATGGCCAGCAGCGAGCGGCCGATATCGCGCGCACGCGCCGGTTGCAGCAGGGCCAGCAACTGGTTCTGCGAGCGGTAGGTGTCCCACAGCGAGAAATATTCGTAGTAGGTCCAGCCATCGGCGCGGTGAATGGCATCGTCATAGCCACGATAACGGCCATCGGCGTCGCTGCCGGTCAGCGGCTGCAGCAGGGCGTGATACAGCGCGGTGTAGGCCACGGTGCGGTCGTCGGCGCTGGCGCCGTCCAGCTGCAGGCTGGCCAGTTGCTTGCGCCAGGCCTGTTGCGCGCGTTGGCGCATCTGCTCCAGGCCTAGCAGCTTGCCGCCCTGCCTGCCGTCGGCGCGCAGGTTGTTGCGTGCACCTTCGGCGTCCACGTGCGAGATGGCGCTGACCACGGTCACCGCACGTGCGTCCTTGCCCTTGCCCAGCGGGAAGCTGAGCCAGGCGCCGTTGGGTTTGAGTTCGCCGCCCATGCTGTGGCGCGCATCGGGCACGCCGCCGTCTTCGCCCCAGACCCCGTGGGCGGTGAACGAGCGGTCGAATTCCAGCCGGAACCAGGTGGTGTATTCGTGGCCGCCGCAGAAGCTTTGCGTGGTCAGTTTGCCTTCGACCACGCGGTCGCCGATCACTTGCACCTGGCTGCCGATCACCACATGGCGGTCGTTGGCCTGGCCCAGGTTGACCAGCACATGGCCGGTGTCGGCGCCGGGGGCGAAGGTGTAGCGCTCGGCGGCGGCGCGGGTGAGCGCGGTGGCTTCGGCGTCGATGCCGCCGTAGTCGGTCAGGCGCACCTTGTAGTAGCCGGCCTGGCCGATCTCGCCATCATGCGTGTAGCGGGCGGCGTAGCGCGTCTGGTCGAAGGCCTTGGCATCTTTGGTATCGAAGTCGCCGCCGGGGCCGATGCTACCGGTGACCGGCAACACCGAAACCTGGCCGCCCTGCTCCCAGCAACCGGCCCCGGACAGGAACGAATGGCCGAAGCCGCGGATGCTCGGGTCGTCGTAGCGCCAGCCGGCGTAATGCGCGCCGATCGGGCTGACCTGCACCAGCCCGAACGGGGCCGACGCACCGGGGTAGGTGTTGCCGTCGTCCTTGCTGCCGATGAAGGTATTGACCTGCGCCGGGTCCTGCGCGGCCAGCGGGGCGGACAGCGCCATGCCGAGCAGGCACAGGCCGGCGGCGGCGCGGCGCCAGCGCGGCGTTGCTGGGGAACGCAACAAAGAGCGATACGACGCAACGGCAAAGAGCATGCAGACACCTCGGGGGAGCGCGCGGCCGAGGCCGCAGGTGGGATCGCGCGTACCGGTCGCCGCAAGACGCGGCGATCAGCGCAGTACGAGCGTGCGCGAAGACCGACTCATGCCACAACCCCGGATGGCGTCAGGCGCAGCAATTGCCTTGTCTGGACGCACCGCTCTACGCCGCACTCACTCGGTACAGAACACGCGCCGGGAATGATGATCAGCCCGGTCACGCGCCGATGGCGACGCGGCGGAGGATTGCCACGTCCTAATTGCCCTCGAATTCAGCCAAACAGACGAGGAGTAGCCCAGGCGGCGCGGCGGTATGTCACGAATTGGGCAAGGCATACGATATGACGCCCTGCCCTTCTCTTGGACCGACTTCCACTCCGGCCGACTCCTGGCGGCGCGTCAGTCGCGCGTGGATGCAGGCGTTTGTTGATCCGGCGGTTCGAACAGATTTGCGTAACGCGCATTGAAGCTTTCGCGATCGGTAACGAAGGCTTCCAGGTCTGGCACATTTCCCTGCGCGAATGGGGGCAGTTCGACCCCATGCGCGTTAGCCAAGGCGCGGATGGCCAGTTCGGTCTTTGCGGCGCTTCCTCGCCGGTCAGGCATCGCATGTGCCATCCACCAATGCAGGTTACCGAGCGCCGGCATCAGCTCGGCCGGATCGTGGCGTCGCGCAATCAGCTCGCCGAACAAGTTTTCGACATGATTCATGATCGGCTGCACCAGTTCGAAAGGGGTGTGCTGGATGCAAAACGGAAAAGCGCCGGCTTCAACCGATCCTTGATGTCCTGCCCGCCCCTGTTGGGCGAGCGGATGGAGAAAGTCGTCTGGATTCACTGCCAGCCGTAGCTGGGTGAGCGGAATCTTCTCCCCATTTAATTCGCCCACCATTTCGAAGACGTCATGCGCCATGAACCCGTCGGGCATCGTCTGCCCAGCGTCCGCAGCAAGGCCATTGGCTTGCCGAACCAGCGGAAGCTGGCGCGCTCGTTGTTGCAGATACGCATAGTGCGCTGTGAGGGGTGTGGTGACGTTCGTCTGCCGTGGGTAACCAGCCGCAAATGGCTGAGCATCCCCTTCTTTTGGTTTGCCGGGACCACCTGGCTGCGCTGTTTGCTGGGTGGCCCAGCTATGACGCGCTGCGCCCGAGAAATCCCACAGTTGCCGGAAGGTCTGGATCTGCCCGCTTGCGATGCGTGCGCCGCCTTCCCGGGCCGTGGAACAAAAGCGGCGACCATACTGTTGATTTCCTGGTGTCGACTCTTGGTTGACGCGTGGGTCTGGCCACCGTGCCACGCCGGTCAACGCGATCTGTGTAGGCGAAAGTTTGCTCTCCGCGACAGGTCCTGGCAGTGCATTGCGGATTGGTGGCGATACGCAAGTGAACATGTGGTCCAGGCCCTGCGTACTCGGCGCCAGCGCCGCCGATGCCGCCGCCTTTAGCAACGGTTTGGAGCCGTGCGTGGTGACGGATTGAGTTCCCGGCTCATGGAAGAGACTGCTCTCGATGTGCAGCCTGCGTGCGCCTTGCTCTTCGGCGTAGAGCAGACGCACCTGTACATCCGAACTGATCCGTTGCTCTGGGGTCAGCGCGTGTGAGGGACGGTGGCGCTGCAGGTCCACGGTCACTGTTTCGCCCGGTCTGGACAGTGCCGTTTCGATACCTGCCAAGGTCGCATTTGCCGGCTGCATTGTCACTGCCTGATGACTCGCAGCTTCGGAACCGTTCGTGGTTTCTTTCGCGCCGGAACAAAGCATGCCGGGAAGCGCCTTTCTCACCTTCCTTTTAGGCCGCTCAGGGGCCGCCGGCGCCGGCGGTCGTCGGCGCCGGCGGCGCATCTCCGCGTGCCGGCGACTGCGGTGTATCGCACGAGGCAATGCCGCTGTGCGATGGCGCTTTGTTGATCTTCATAAGACCCGGTAGTGCAGGACGACGGTAGCTGTCGTTCTGAACATAGCGCACAACCACTGGCATTCAACCGAGGGCTGGGAAAGTGATGCGCATCAAGCGAAGCGTTCCGCGTGTCCTAACCAGAAGTGCAGCCGTTCCGGCGCTGTCCCCCGGACCCGAAGCACGGGGATGCGTTTGCGCGCAACTGCGCTGCTCAAAGCGGAACTGCTCTCGCGGCTGTGACGATGGCGGCCGAAGGTGTCCATTCCGATCCGAGGTTTCGAGCCGCATTCTGACCACATGCGGCGGGTGATGGTCGGCTCAGAAATCGAATACGTACTCTGCCGCGATCTCGCGGCCGACCGGGCTGAACAGGCGGCTGTTGTAGAACTCGTAATCGAGCTTGTAGGGGTCCTTGTGGTTGTAGCCGGTGCTTTTGAAGACGTTGTTGACGTAGAGATTGAGCTTCATCGCCGGGGTGATGCGGTAGCCCAGATTGACGTTCCAGGTGATCGCCGGGCCGATGCGGCCGTAATACTTGCGGGTGCTCTGGCCGAAGGTGGGGGCTGGCGGGATCGGTGTCGGTGCAGCCGGCGCGGTCGTCGGGCACCCCGCCATCGGCGAACGGCACGCAGCCGCCGGGGTTGTCGAGCCGGTCCAGGCCCCAGTGCGAGCGCACGCCGGGCACCGCGCCGACGCGGTCGCCGTAGACGGTGGCATTCCAGTTGCCGGACAGCCAGCTCACGCTGCCGCGCGACTTGCTGCGGATGTCACGGTCGCGGCGCTCCGGGTTGGGGTCGGTGCGGTAGGTTTGCTCGCGCATCGAGCGCAGGTTGGTGTAATCGAGCCCCATCTGGAAATCGCCGATGGCGGTCTTGAGCTGGCAGCGCGCCGACAGGTCCAGCCCGCTGCCATCGCGCTGCACGCGGGCCAGGATCGAGGCGCAGTAATCGGCGCCACCGGGGTTGGACCAGGCCTGGCCGGGGGTGATGGTCAGCCAGGTGCGGCAGCCGGCTTCGTCGCGCAGGATAGTGGTCTCGTCGATATCGCGGATCTCATCTTCCAGATGGATGCGCCAGAAGTCGGCGGTGAACGAGACGTTCTCGAACGCATCCCAGACAAACCCCGCCGTCCACGAATTGCCCAGCTCCGCATCCAGATCCGGGGTGCCTCGGCGGTTGATGGCGAAGGGATAGGTCACCGCGGTGTTGTCGCCGGTGCAGTTGTTGATCTGATAGGCGCCGCTGGCGATGCAGCGGTACTGGTCGAGCGTGCGTACCTGCGCCGAGCTGGGTTGGCCAAGCAGATAATGCATGTCCGGGGCGCGGAGGCTGGTGGCGTAGCTGCCGCGCAGCAGCAGGCTGTCGATCGGCCGCCACTGCAGGCCGGCGCTCCAGGTGGATTCCTTCTGGGTGCCGATGTCGAGCAGGTTGGCGTCGTCGCTATAGGCTTTGTAATTGCCATAACGGTCGTAGCGACCGGCCAGGGTGGCGGTGAGCATGGTGGTCAGCGGCACGCTGAACTCCAGGCCGCCCGAATAGCGGATGCGCTCGCCGCCGCCGCGGTCCACGTTCTGCACTTCGTAATCGACATTGGCGCGCGGGTCGGGGTTGAGCCGGTAGCCCTGCTGCGCGGCTTCGACCACGGCGGCGAATTCGATCGGCCCGGCCCAGCCCTGCGCCAGGGTGCCGCTTAGGCTGAGCGCACCCTGGTTGACCCAGGAGGCGGCGCGGTTGACCGAGTGCGCGCCAATCTGCGCGTACTGCCCCGGCGTCAGCGGAGTCCACCAGCGCGCACGGTCCAGCGCATACGCCGGCAGGCCGTCGACGCTGCCCTGTTGCGGGCCCAGGAAATAGTCGTTGGCGCGCTGCCAGTTCACCGTGGAGATGCGCTCCTGCACCCGGTAATACGAGCGGCCCAGCGAGGCGTCCCAATCGAAACGGCCGTTGGCCAGGGTGCCGCGCAGGCCGGCACTGATGTCCCAGGAGCGCTCGCGGTTGCGGTTGCGCAGCCCGGCCTGGCTGCCGACTTCGGCGGCGGTGAACTGGCGCACGCCGATCAGTTGCTGGTCGCTGGTGACATCGTAGAACGCGGGGAAATCGAGTCCGGCCGGCAGTTGCACCGCGGGCGGCGAGGTGCCCCATTGCGCCTCCGAATCGAACACCGCCAGGTTGGTCCAGGCCTGCACACCGTTGCCGAATTCCCAGGTGCCGTAGAGATACCCGGACGGGTCCTTGCTGCCGCTGCGCAGCAGCCAGTTGCCGTAGTCGGCGGTGAGCCCGCACAGCTGGCCGGTATTGCTGGTCACCCCGGTATTGCGGTTGTAGAGCAGGCGGTCGGCCAGATAGTACTCGCCGCCGAACTACTCGCAGGCGCCGGGCGGCGGGGCCTGGCAGGTGCCGGTGGCGTTGTCGATCAGGGCGATGCCGCTGCTGGGGCGAAAGCCCACCCGGCGCTGCTCGGCGGTCCAGGCGCTGTAGGGCGCATCGCTGGCGTCGTCCATCTGCGGGCGGTCGCGGCCGAACAGCGGGTCGCGGCTGGTGTGCTGCAGCGCGTAGGTCACGCTCCAGTTGGCGCCGGTGCGCCCGCCGGCCCAGGACACATCGGCAGTATCGCGGCCGCCTTCGGTGGCGGTGCCGCCGCGCATGCGGAACTGGTCGCCGCTGTAGTTCTGCTTGAGGATCACGTTGACCACCCCGGCGATCGCGTCCGAGCCGTAGATGGCCGAGGCGCCGCCGGTGAGCACTTCCACCCGGTCCACCGCAGCGGCCGGGATGTTGCTGTAGTTGGAGACGTTGCTCTGGCCGTTGTACGGCAACGGGTAGTCGGCCACGCGGCGGCCGTTGACCAGCAACAGGCTGCGGTTGGGGCCGAGGTTGCGCAGGTTGAGCGGGCTGGCGTTGGGCGTGTGCGAGCCCCTGCTGACGTCGGCCTCCACCATGCCGATGGCCTGGTTGAGGGTGCCGAGCATGTCGTAGACGGTGGTGAAGCCCTGCGCGCGGATCTCCTCTGCGCCGATGGCCTGCACGCGCTTGATGCGCGAGCCGGTGACGGTGACCACATCGAGTTGTTGCGGGGCGCTGGCCTGCTGGGCCAGTGCGGGCGAGGGTGACAGCAATGCGAGCAGCACGGCATGGGCAAGCAGCTGCGGGCGACAACGGCGGTAATCGGTCATTCAAGCGTCTCGTCGAGGGTGGTGGTGCGACGGAAAGACTTCGTCTTTCAAACACTTGCGGGGATTAGCTGGCTTGGATCGACCTAAATCGGCTCCGGGAATATGTGATGCGTTGGCAAAGATTAAGCATTCTGAAATGCCGGCTGCACACTGCGGCGCAGTAAAGCGGGCGGGCTCTAGCGGCTGAAATCTGGATCAATTCGTTGGAGATCAGGCGGTTGGCGCGTTCAGCCGGTGCGGCACTGAACTTGCCAGTTGCGCTAACGGATGAGGTCGTTTCCATGCAGAGCGGCCGGCCTTTCAGTTGCCGGTACTGGTGGAAAGCGCACCGGAAAGGAGCCGGTATCGGTAGGCCGTAGCCTCACCCCAACCCCCGCTCCGCTCCAAGGCACGCGCGCCAATGGCGCGCAAGCAATGCATTATCGCCACGCTGGGAGAGGGCTTCAGTTCGTGTCTGCTCGCCGACGATCGCGCACACAACGCGCATAAAAAAGCCCGGTCAGTGACCGGGCCGGGCGACGCTGGCGTGGCGGCGGGAGGGGCCGACGCGCCGATGACGCAGTTGCTCAGATCCAGCGCATGCCTTCGAACGGGTTCCAGCTGGTGCTGCCCTTGGCCTTGTCCAGGTAATAGGCGTAGTTGGCGATCATGCCGGTCAACAACGACAGCGGCAGCCACAGCACATTCTGAAACGCGGCCGGCAGGAACGAGGCCACGATGCTCAGCACGAGGCTGATGCCGATCAGGCTCAACGCCTTGCGCCACAGGCCGATGATGAAGAAATAGATGACGCCGAAGAAGAAGGCATAGAAGTTCATGCCGACCTTGACCTTTTCGCCAAACGGCAGGGTCTTCAGCGCCTCCTTGTAGGCCGGCTCCTTGGGGCCGCCGTGACGGTCGAAGAAATCGAAACGGAACTGCCACTTGGGACTGAGCTGGGTGCGATCTAAGGTGTCCATTCCAAACCATGTAGTTGAAAACGGTTACATGATAGGCGATCGCGTATTCATCGGCACGCGTTTTGGCGCTGTCTGCCGTGCTCCGCTGGCGGATCAGTCAGCTTGGAGGCACGCGGCCGGGGCGGCGGGTGAGCGGCGCTAGCGCTGGTCGTTCAGACCGCTGCCGCGGCGTGCCCGGCGCAAGCTGTACAGCGAGCGGTCGGCGCGATCGACCACCGCCGCCAGCGCTTCGCCGTCATGCCGCAAGGCGGTGCCCAGGGTGAACTGGATCGGTGCCTCGGCGCTGGCGGCCACATAGTCGCGCGCCAGGGCGTCCAGTTGCGGCTGGGTGGGCTGGTGCAGCAGCACCAGGAATTCATCGCCGCCCAGCCGGACCAGACGGTCCTGGGTGCGCAGCGGCTGATTGAGGAACCACGCCATCTGCACCAGCACCTCGTCGCCGCGCTGGTGGCCGTGGGTGTCGTTGACCAGTTTGAACTTGTCCAGATCCACCACAATGCAGCCCCAGCGCACGCTGGGGTCGCGCTTGTCCAGTTCGTCCAGGAAGCGGCGGTTGTAGCAGTTGGTGAGCGGGTCGGTGAACGACCATTCCAGCAGCTGTTTTTCCTGCTGGTACTGGTTGGTGATGTCCTGGGCATGCGCCAGCACGATGGTGGCCTCGGAGTCGATATCCAGCACGTTGCGGTACTGCCAGTGGCGCAGGCTGCCGTCGCTGGCGACCAGCTCGATCACCCCGGCATCCTGGCCGTCGAGCACCATGCGCGACAGATAGCCCTGCAGGGCGGCATGCCGCTCGGGGCGCACGAACTCCTGCAACGCGCGGCCTTCCATGCCCTCCACCTGGCGGCCGAGCGAGCGCGCCGCGGCCGGGTTGATGCTGATCAGGCGGCCGTCCATGTCGTGGGTGCAGATCAGGCCCAGGCTGTACTGGAACATGTTGCGGAACTTGCGTTCGCTGGCGGCCAGCGCATCCACTGCGCGATGGCGGTCGGTCACGTCCTGCACTGCGCCGATCAGGCGGGTGCGTCCGTCCACATGCTCCACCGAGCCGGTGCTGTGCACCCACAGGCGCCGGCCGGTGGCGCTGATCAGCGGCAGTTCCAGATCCCAGGGCGTGCCGTCGCGCACGCAGGCGTCGACCGCCTCGGTGATCACTGCGCGCGCTTCCAGCGGGTAGAAGCCGATCCCCTCGTTCAAGGTCGGTTTGTAGCCCGGAGGCAGATCGTGCAGGCGGCAGGTCTGATCCGACCAGGTCAAGGTGCCGCTGGCCACATCCACTTCCCAGCCACCCACCCCGGCGACCCGGCCGGTACGTTCCAGAAACGCCTCGCTCTCGCGCACACGCTGTTGCAGTTGTTCGTTGGCGGCCTGGCGTTCCAGCATCACGCGGCGCTGCTCCAGGCCTTCGGCGGCGACCCTGGCCAACTGCTGCAAGGCCTGCAGCTGCGCCGGCTCCAGCGCGCGCGGGCGCTGGTCGATCACGCACACGGTGCCCATGCGCAAGCCGTCGGGCAGCACGATCGGCGCGCCGGCGTAGTATCGGATGCCCGGGGCATCGGTGACCAGGGCGTTGTCGCAGAAGCGCGGGTCGGCCGGCGCATCACGCACTTCCATCACCACATCGCCCTGGATGGTGTAGGCGCAGAACGCCAGTTCGCGTGGGGTTTCAGAGACGCCGGGCAGGCCGATGTTGGCCTTCCACCATTGCCGGCGCTCGTCCACCAGCGACACCAGCGCGATCGGGGTGCCGGCGATCGCCTGCGCGGCGGCGGCCAGCGCATCGAAGAACGGTTCGGCGTCGGTGTCGACCACCTGCAACAACGCCAGACGCGCAAGGCGCTCGGCCTCGCTGGCGGTGGATGACACGGCGGTGTCGCACTGATTCAACGGAAAGCTCGCTCGTGCCCCGGGCAATGCGTTCAGTCTAGCGGAGTGGGCATACCTGGCAGGGACTGGCGATGCGAGGTTCCGTGCGCTATCGCACACAGCTGCGCGTGCGCGCCGACACTGCGGCCATTGCGCCATCTCAGCCGGTGGCACTGGCGTCCGTGTTCGCCTCGGTGGCGGCACTGTCGTCGCGCATCTGCAAGGCCAGATACAGGCGCATGCAATCGTCGGTATTGCTCAGGTCCACCGCGCACAGTTGCTGGATGCGCTGCATGCGGTAATCCAGCGTGTTGCGATGGATGCCCAGCACCTTGGCGGTGGGCGCCATGCGCATGCCGGCGCCGAACCAGACCGACAAGGTCTTCAACAACTGGCTGCGACGTTCCTGTGCCAGCAGGGCCTGCAGCGGCTTGCGCAGTTCATCGGCCTGCCAGGCCTGACGCAGGTCGTCCACCAGCACCGGCAAGCGATAGTCGTCGTAGAAAAACGCATCGGCCTGCGGCGCACGCGCCTTGCCGATACGCATGGTGGTGCGCGCGACCTGGTGCGACAACGCCAGCCCGTTGGGCTGTGGAAAATACTGGCCCAGGGCGAGACGGATCCGCAGCGGGCTGCTGGCGCGCATGCGCTCGAGCAAGGTGTGCGCGCGGCGGCGTTGTTCGCCCACGTCCCAGTGGCCGCGCCGGTCCAGCGCCGGTTTGAGCACCACCAGTTCGTTGAGCGCGGTGGCCGCGATCAGGTTGCCGCGTTCGGGCGTGGAGAGCAGCGTGTGCAGGCGCTGCAGCTCCACCAGCATGGCGTCCAGATCCAGGGTGTCGCTTTCCACTTCGATCACGGCGGCCACGCGCGGCAGGTCGAGCGCGATGCCGAGCCGCTCGGCCCAGCCGGCCAGCGCCGGGGTCGGGCCGTCGGTGCGGATCAGGCCAAGCGTGACTTCTTCGCGCAGGCGCGCATCGCGGGCCAACAGGCGCAGCAGGCCGGCCTGTTCCAGCATGGCTTCGGCGGCCATGCGCACCAGTTCGGCCTGTTGCCCGATCCGCTGCGGGTCGCCGGTGAGCCCGACGCAGCCGACGATGCGGCCATCCACGATCAGCGGCAGATTCACGCCAGGGCGCACTGCATCCAGTTGCTGCGCCAGCGCCGCATCGATCTCCACCCGGCCCTGTCGGGACAGCACCAGCAGCGCGCCCTCGTGCAGCTGGCCCAGACGCGCCGCCTCGCCGCTGGCGATGATGACGCCGGTGTGGTCCATCACGTTGACGTTGCCGTCGATGATGGTCATCGCGCGGTCGACGATGGACTGCGCCAGGGTGCGGTCGAGCGTGAGCATGGGCTGGGGTCTGTTGACGCGGTCGAGGGAGGTCACGGTGGCATGTTCGGTGCGTGCGTGGTCGGCACGTGTGTGACTGTGTGGAGGGTGTGCTGCGGCCTGTGTCCCGGCGCGTGTTCCAACTGTGCTGACAGGATGCGGCCGCTCGCGGTTCGACTGGGTGCGGGTTAGGTGAACGTGCCCTGCGCTGCAGCGCCCGCAGACCGGCGCGCTTGAAGCTGCAGGCAATTCGTACCAACCAGGCCAGCACCACCGACCGATGCGCATCGGTCGCACGCATCAGGCATGCAACCTCACTCTCGTGCCGCGTCGAGATGAGCCGCATGAACACGGCCCGTGCGACGCACCCGCGCGCTGCCGTCACTGCACGTCGGCACCCGCAGGCACCTGCGCCAATGCCTGGCCCACCTGCAGCGCCGCCGCCACATTGCGCGCGGCAATGCGCACGTTGCTGGCGGCTTCGGCCAGCGCCTGTTCCACCGTGCAGGCGCGATGCACCACTGCGAACATCGCATCGATGCCGTGGCCATGCAGCAGCGCGGCGCCGTTGCCCAGGCAGCCGGCAATGGCGATCACCGGCTTGCCATGCCGCAACGACACCCGCGCCACGCCCACCGGGGTCTTGCCGTGCAGGCTCTGGCTGTCCAGACGGCCTTCGCCGGTGATGACCAGATCGGCCTGGGCGACCAGCGCCTCCAGCCCGAGCGCCTGCGCCACGATCTCCACGCCGGGCCGCAACTGCGCGCCCAGATAGGCCACCAGCGCTGCACCAAGGCCGCCGGCCGCACCGCCGCCGGGCAGGTCGTGCAGCTGCACGCCCAGGTCGCGCTGCAAGATATTTGCGTAGTGCTGCAGGTTGGTATCGAGCTGGCGCACCATGCTGGAGGTGGCGCCTTTCTGCGGGCCGAAGACGGCCGAGGCGCCGGTGGGGCCGATCAGCGGATTGTCCACATCGCAGGCCACTTCGAACTGGCAGTCCTGCAGGCGCACGTCCAGGCCGTCGGTCTCGATGCGCGCCAAGGCGGCCAGCGCGCCGCCGCCCGGGCCGATCGGCGCGCCTTGCGCATCCAGCAGCCGCACGCCCAAGGCCTGCGCCAGGCCGGCGCCGCCGTCGTTGGTGGCGCTGCCGCCGATGCCGATGATGAAGCGCCGCGCGCCGGCATCCAGCGCGGCCAGGATCAACTCGCCCACCCCGGCCGTGCTGGTGCGCAGCGGCGCGCGCTCGGCCGGCGGCAGCAGCGCCAGACCGCTGGCGGCGGCCATTTCGATCACGGCGGTGCGGCCGTCGCCGGTCAGGCCGAAGAACGCCGGCACCGGGCTGCCGAGCGGGCCGCTGACCGTGCAGGCGATCACCCGCCCGCCGGTGGCCGCCACCAGCGCGTCGACCGTGCCTTCGCCGCCATCGGCCACCGGCACCTTGCGGTACCGCCAGTCGGGGAACACCTCGCGGAAGCCGGCCTCGATCTGGGTGGCCACCTGCAGCGCGGACAGGCTTTCCTTGTAGGAATCGGGGGCGATGACGATCTTCATGGGGACACTCGCTTGAATGGGCGCATCACTGGTTCACCGCGCGCGCCGGCACCCGCAGCACCAGCGCGGCGCCCAGCAGCATGGCGCCGGCCAGCACGTACAGCGCCAGCTCGGTGCTGTGGGTGGTGTCCTTGATCCAGCCCACCAGATACGGGCTGACGAAGCCGGCAACCTGGCCGGTGGAATTGATCAGCGCCAGCCCGCCGGCCGCGGCGGCGGCAGTGAGAAAGCCATTGGTCAGCGGCCAGAACAGCGGCAAGCCGCTGACCGCGCCCATCGTGGCCAGGGTCATGCCGAACAGGGCCAGCGCCAGGTTGTCGGTGACGCTGGCGGCGATGCACAGCCCGGTTGCGCCCATCAGCAACGGGATCACCAGATGCCAGCGACGCTCGCCGCGGCGGTCGGCCGAGCGGCCCATCAGCACCATGAACACCGCTGCGGCCAGATACGGGATGGCGCTCATCAGGCCGATCCGGGTCGGGTCGGTGACGCCGCTGCCCTGGATGATCGAGGGCAGCCAGAAGTTGATCGCATACACCCCGCTCTGGATGCAGAAGTACACCGTACCCAGCATCCACACCGCCGGGTTGCGCAGCACCGCGCCCAGCGAGGTGGAGGCGCCGGCCGGTTTGCGTGCTTCGTCGTCTGCCAGCGCGCGAGTCAGTGCCCGTTTCTGCTGCGTATCTAGCCAGGTCGCCTGCTGCACGCCATCGCTGAGCAGGAACCACACCCCGATGCCCAGCAGCACCGTGGGCAGGCCCTGCAGCAGGAACATCCATTGCCAACCGGCAAGACCGCCCTGCCCGGCCGAAAAGTGGCTGAGGATCCAGCCCGACAACGGCCCACCCAGCACCCCGGAGATCGGGATGGCCGACATGAAGACGGTCATGACCCGGCCATGCTGGGCGCGCGGAAACCAGCGCGTCAGATACAGCACGATGCCGGGGAAGAAACCGGCTTCGGCCGCGCCGGTGAGCAGACGCAGGGTGTAGAAGCCGGCCGGGGTGCGCACGAACATCAGGCAGGTGGAGAGCAGGCCCCAGCTGACCATCATGATCGCCACCCAGCGGCGCGCGCCGATGCGCTGCAGGATCAGATTGCTCGGCACCCCGCAGGCCAGGTAACCGATGAAGAAAATGCCCGCGCCCAGCCCATACACGGTCTCGCTCATGCCTAGGTCGCCGAGCATCTGCAACTTGGCGAAGCCGACGTTGACCCGGTCCAGGTAATTGAACAGGTAGCAGACGAACAGGAACGGGATCAGCCGCCACAGGATCTTGCGGTAGGTCGGGCCCATACCGTCGGGGGGCGGCAGGGGCCGGGTGGCTTGGGTCATCGCACGCTCCAGCAGTCGGTGGGCCCACCGGTGCACGGCGCGGCGGCGCCACACTCGGGGGTCGGCGCATTCTAGATTGAGCGTTTTCCCGGAAGCATCGTCAGGGTGCTGCCTGTTTGCGGGCAGGCAGGTGTGAGTTTTTGTGCAAATGCCCAACTTCCATCGGGGGCACGCTCGGCGCGTGCCGGGCCAGGAAAAACGCCACGGCGATCATGCTGTTGGATGCAGGGCTGGCTGGCCCAATAAGGCGACGGCCAGGTCACCGTCTGGCTGACGGCCAGCGCCGGTGCACTCCAGTCACCCGGTCAGCCCGTCCGGCAGAGAAGCCAGTGCGGCAACGCGCGGATACCCCATACCGCCGAGCCGACGCAGCACCCCGCACCCGCACCCGCACGGTAGACCGCCTTGGCTTTGCGAATCCCAAATCCCGACTCCCGACTCCCCGCACAACCCGCTCTACCGATTCCATACTCCCGATTCCCGATTCCCCGCCGCATACGCCTGCGCCTGGCCCATCACCCGCAACAGGTTGCCACCCCAGATGCCGGCGATCTGCTGTTCGGTGTAGCCCTTGCGCAGCAGCCAGGCGGTGATGCGCGGGAGCTTGGAGACGTCTTCCAGGCCGACCACGCCACCGCCGCCGTCCCAGTCCATGCCGATGCCCACGTGCTCGGGCCCGACCAGCTTGAGCACATGCTCCAGATGGGCGAAGAAATCCTCTTCGGTCGCCCGCTTGATCGGGTAGCGCGCATCCAGCTCCTTGAGTGCGGCGCTCAGGGCGGTGCCGTCGGCGATCTTGACGTGTTCCCAACCGCCGTACTGGTCGGTGAGCGCCTTTTCGGCGGCCTTGCGCTCGGGGCTGGCGCCGCTGTCGACCAGATAGCCGCCATAGGAATTCACCTGGATCACGCCGCCATGCGCGGCCAACACCTTCAAGCGTGCGTCGTCGATATTGCGCGGATGGTTGAAGACCGCACGCGCACCGCTGTGCGAGAGCACGATCGGCACTGGCGATAGCGCAATCAACTGGTCGAATACCGCATCGGAGGCGTGCGATTGATCGATCACGATGCCCAGCGCCTGCGCCTGCTGCACCAGTTGCTTGCCGGCGGGGCTCAAGCCCTTCCACTCCGGGCCCTTGGGATCGGTGGCCGAATCGGCGAACTCGTTGTTGAGAAAATGCACGGTGCTCATCAGGCGCAGGCCTTGCGCGTAATAGAAGCTCAGCAGCGTAGGGTCGGCCACCAGCGGGCTGGCGTTTTCCATGCTGATGTACACCACGCGCTTGCCATCGGCCTTGATGCGCGCGGCATCGGCGGGCGTGGTGGCGAAGGCAAACTGCTGCGATTGCGCGGCCAGCAGCGTGTGGATCTTCATCAGCCGCTGCAGGCCGGCATCGCGGTCGCGCAAATGCGCCGCCGCGCTACGATCGCCTTGCCCGGTGTAGACCGCCCAGAAGCCGCCATCGAGCGCGCCTGCGACCATGCGCGGGTAGTCCACCTGCGACAGCCGGTTGCCGGCATGCGCCTGCAAGACGTCGAAGTCGGGGCGCTCCAGATTGGCCGGCGTATCCAGATGCGAATCCAGCGTGACCAGGCGCTGTTGCAAGGCGGTGGCGCGCGCCAGCTCGGCCTTGGAAAACTCCAGCGCGTGGCTGGGTGCAGCCACGGCCAGACTCAGGAAGATGGCGGTGCACAGGCGGTGCAGGGTCATGGCGGCTCGCAGAAGGTGGGGGTGGATCGATCATAGCCGCGCAAGGATCGGCCGATCTCTGCGCAGAACGCGGGGCGCGGCGCGGCGCGCTGCGATGCGCAGTCGCAGACACCAGCGCCTGCGACCACGCACAACGCATCACTTGCGCTCGAAGAACTCGTGATAGGCCTTGGATTTGCCTTCCGGCGACTTGCCCACGCCATTGCGGATCAGCGTCTTGCCGTCGGCAGAAAACGTCCAGAACTCGCCGACAATCACGTCGTCGTCCTTCATCTTGAGGATCTGGTAGGTATCGGCACCGGTCTTGCTCACCGCGATCTGGTTGAAGCGCGCCTGCTCGTTGAGCGGGCTGGGTTTGCCATCGAGCGTGGTGACGTAATCGACCTTGTACGGGGTGGCCGGGCGGGTGGTGTTGATGGAGTGGTATTCGATGCGGTTGTCGGAGAACTGCACGTTGATGGTCAGGCGCATGCCCTTGGGGAACTTGCCGTCGCTCCAATTGGATTTGGATTCCACCAACGTCCAGGCGCCATCGTGCGGGTCGGCCGCGAATGCGGTGGAGGTGGCGGTCAGCGTTGCGATGGCGAACAAGGCGGTGGTCAGAAAGGTGCGCATGGGCAGTGTCCTTGGATGCTGGGATGTCAGGCGGTTATGCCGGGTGGCGGCTTCAGGTGGGGCCATCGTCGGAAGGTGATGGTCAGAAGTCGGTGCGCGATTCCAGGTGCTGTTCGACCTGCTCGCGGGTGGTCCACAAGGTGCGGAACTCGCCCTTGGAAAGCAGCTCGAGCTGGTCGCTGATGTGTGCCGAGCCGGGCTGGCTGGCATTGCCGTAACTCATCAAGCCTTTGGCCTTGATGGGCGTGGAAAACTCCACCAGCGACACCCAGGTTTCGCCGTGCTGCGGCAGGCGTTGGCCATCGGCGTTGGGCGGATTCCAGGTGATCACATCGAACGCGCCCAGGTTGCCGAAACCGCCGCGGCCAGGCACATCGACCTCGCCCAGATGGAAACGCGAGACCTCGCCGTACGGCCGATCAATCGCGCCATAGGTCTGTTTGGTGCTGGTCACGGCCTGCTTGAGTTGACGCAGCGCCAGTGCCGGGTCCTTCAAGCCGCTGGGTGTGGTCAATGGCGCGGCCAGCGACCACGGCGTGGCATAGCCGGCTTGCGAAAGGTAACGCGCATCGCCAGTGAACAAGCGCGCCCATTCCTCGAACAACAACGCGCCGCGGCTATCGGTTTCGAAGTGGCGGTCCCAGGCCTTGAGCACGGCGATCGCAGCGAGGATGTCCGGATCGGTGCTGTCTGCGGCGGCAGCGTACAGCTGCGGCAATGTGCGATCGGCCGCCAGCGCCTGCGCGGTGCGCTTGAGCGCGACGAACTGGTCGAAGTCGATGTTGTCGTGTTCGGCCAGCATCTTTACCGAGTTCTGCGCACGCAACGACATCGGCCCGACCGGTGCGACATACGCGGGGAAGGCGCTCGGTTCCAGCACGCGCGGCCAGCTCGCCAGCCACGGCGGGTCGTTGGTGTTCTGCACGAAACCGCCAGCCGGGTTGATCACCTTGGGCAGCTCGTCGTAGCCGTGCACCTCGCTCCACAACGTGGACGCGGTATCGCCCGGCACCAGCCTGCTCCAGTATTTCAAATCGCCCTGCGCATGCTTGGGCAGGATGCCGTTGTCCAGGAACAGCACGTTGCCGGCCTTGTCGGCATAGACGATGTTGAACATCGGCACCTGCAGCTGTTTCAGCGCGCGCTGGAACTGCGCAAAATCCTGCGCCTTGCCCATGTCCCAGTACTGCTTGAGCATGTCGGGCCGATCCAGGCCGGCCACACGCAGCGCCACGGTGGCTCCGTCGTAACGCTCGAACACCGGGCCGTGCACGCTCTGGCGAACTTGCAGCGCCTCTTCCTTCAGCGCGCCATCGGCCTGACGGATCTTCAAGGTCCTGGTCTCACGCTTGAACGGCAGCACCTTGCCGTCCAGCAGATAGCCCTCGCCCGACAGTGTGAGTTTGTAAGTGGTCTGGCCCAGTAGCGTGTTCACCGTATTGGTGAAACCCAGTTGCTTGTTGAAACCGAAGCGCAGGATCGGCAGGCCCACCTGGGTAGCGCCGTACAGATCCACGCCGGGCCCGTTGAGATGCGCTTCGTAATAGGTGAAAAAGCCGCTGCCCCAGGGCAGATGCGGGTTGGCCAGCAGCATGGCGTGGCCGTCGCGGGTCTTCTTGGGCATCAGCGCCCAGGCGTTGGAACCGTCGCGCGCCTGGCCGTCTTTGGGCGGCTCGCCCAGCACTTTTGCAGGCGAGGCGATGTAGACGTAATTCATCAGCCGGTGCGCATGCGCCACCACGTCCACGCCGGTGATCGGCAGCACCACCTTGACCTCGGCGTCCAAGGCATCCGGGTGTGCGGCGGCGTAATCGTTGATGCCTTGCGCGAATGCGTCCAGATCGGCGCGAAAGCCTGGATCCTGCTGCCGGTACCACTGCTGCGCGCGCGCGTAGACATCGTTGCTGGCCAGCCAGCGATCCTGTTCGATGTAGGTGTCGCCCCAGTATTCGGCGGCGCGGCCGCGCGCTTCGCCATAGAGATGCAGCAGCAGATTGCCGTGGCTGTGCGTCTGCGCCCAACCGAAGCCGTAGAAGGTGCCGGCCTCGGTCCTGGCGTAGACATGCGGCACGCCGTAGCGATCCCACAGGATCTCGCCTTTGTCCTTGCCGGCGCTGGCGAGAGCAGCGATCGGTGCGCATACCAGCGCGATCAACAGCAACCCTGCGTAGGTGAACGCGCTGCGCGAACGCGCCCGCATCAAAGACAATTGCGGCACTGGATCACTCCTCAAAAGGTGTACGTCAACTTGGTGTAGTAGGACCCGCCGGTGAAGCCATACGGCACGCTGGTGACGTAGAAACCGCTGCCGGTACTGGCGACTACGCCGATGTTTTTGGGGTATTGGTTGAACAGGTTGTTGGCGCCGAGCGTCCAGGTGATGCGATTGGACAGTGCATGGGACGCCTCCAGATCGGTGATCCATTTGGCCGGCACGTGCTCGTCGTTGGCCGGGTTGTTCTCCAGCACGTCGAAGCTGCCGAAGCGGTTGACGCGCACGTTGAGCGCGAAGTCGCCGATCACCCAATTGCCGCCCAGCAGCAACTTGCTGCGCGGGGTACGCGACAGATAGCCGCGCGAGGCACGGTCGAACAGTTCGTAGCCGGCGCCCAGCGAGTCCAGTGCGGCCGGGTTGTCGGCGATGCGGGTGATCTCGGTTTTGTTGTAGTTGTAGCCCAGGTTCCAGTTGACCCGGCCCCAGTCGCCGGCTTCCATGCGCCAGGTCGCCACCACGTCCACGCCTTCGGTGCGGGTGTCGATGGCGTTGGTGAAGTACTGCGCGCTGTCGACCCCGGACACGCCGGCACGGGTGAGCAGGTCGGTGATCGCTGCACCGGTGATGTAGCCGGTCATGCCGATGCGATCGTCCAGATCGATGCGGTAGGCATCCACGGTGAGGCTGAGCGCGCGGGTGGGGTTGTAGGTGAAGCCGATGCTGGCGTTGGTGGATTCTTCCGGCTTCAGCGGTTCGGCACCGAGTGCGAGCGCGGCGGGGGAATCCACCGGCAGCGTCTTGGCCAGGAACAACTCGCGATCGCCGTTGTCCAGCGTGCGCCAGCTGCTGTTGGTGGCCGCGTACAAGGCCTGCGCCAATGCCGGCGCGCGGAAGCCGGTGCTGGCGGCGCCACGCAGCGCGAAGGTGGGGGTGATGGCCCAGCGTGCGGTGAACTTGCCCACTGCCGTGTCGCCGGCCGAATCGTCGAAGCGCTCGTAGCGGCCGGCCAGGCCCAGCGACACGCTGTCGGCCACGTCCCAGGTCAGGTCGACATAGGCTGCGCCGCTGTTGCGATGCAGGCTGCCGGCTTCGTCGGGCTGGAAGGTGATTGCGCCCTGCGCACCCGGCGGCGGTGCCTGCCCGGCACGCGGATGGCCGGCCGGAAACACGTAGCTGCCGGCCGCATACGCCGCCTGCTCGCCGGCCTGGATCTCGTATTTTTCGTAGCGGTGCTGCACGCCCAGCGATACCTGCAGCGGGCGTTCGGCCAGTTGCAGGCCGCGGGTGATGTCCAGGCTGGTGGTCCAGTCGGTGGAGGTCAGCTGGCCGAGATAAAACTCAGTGGGGCTGGTCGGCCCCAGGCTGGCGTTGAGCGTGTGCAGCCCGTCGCGTTCGGAGGCGTTGCTGCCGTAGCTGGTGGCCAGGTCCCAATCCCACTCGCCCCACAGGCCCTTGATGCCGGCGGTGAACTCGTAATCGGTCTCGTCGATGCGCAGGCGCCGGCTGTAACCGTCCGGGTAGATCTCTTGCAGCGTGTTGTTGGCATTGGGATTGCGGAACGACCATTCCAGGTCGCTCAGGCGGCGGCTGTAGGTGGCATAGGAATAACCGCGCAGGTCGCCGCCCAGGCCGAGTTCGGCGTTGTAGGACAGGTTGGCGCCCTTCTGCCAGGGCTGGCCGAAGTTGCGCGTGATCAACCGGTCGGCGCTGGCCTCGCGCGGGTCCGGCTGGCCGTTGACCGGGTAGTACAGCCGGTAATCGTCGGCCACCGGCACCGCGCGATTGGAGGTCTGTTGATAGCGGGCGTCGGCGGCCAGATAGACGAAGCCGTCGCTGCCCAGCGCCAGGCCCTTGCCGATGCTGGCGCTGCTGCTGTCGCCATCGGCGCGGTCGATGTTCTGGCCCCACAGGAGGTCGGCCTTGCCGCCGTCGGCATCGGACTTGAGGAGGATGTTGATGACGCCGGCGATCGCATCCGAGCCGTATTGCGCAGCGGCGCCATCGCGCAGCACTTCGATATGGTCCACCGCCGACACCGGGATCAGGCTCATGTCCACCGGCACCGAACCGCGCCCGACGATGCCGGCGATGTTGATGCTGGCGGTGCGGTGGCGGCGCTTGCCGTTGACCAGCACCAGGGTGTGATCCGGGTTGAGCCCGCGCAGGCCGCCGGTGGCGATCACATACGAGGTGCCGTTGCCGGATTTGGCTGGCGCATTGAACGAAGGCACCAGATCGTTGAGCGCCGAGAGCAGGCCCGGGCGACCGGTCTTTTCCAGTTCCGCCGCGCCGATCACATCGATCGGGGTGGGACTTTCGGTGACGGTGCGTTGCACGCCGCGCGCGCCGGTGACCACCACGGCGTCCAGATTGCCGACTGCGGCGTCTGCGGGCGGCGTGGTCGCGGGTGCGTCCACTTGTGCATAGCCCACGCCGGGATGGCCGTGCAAGGCGGCCGTCATCGGCTGCGCCGAGGCCAGCGTGATGCGCTCGCCGTCGTCTTCGACCACGCTCAATCCGGTGCCGGTCAGTAATTGCCGTAGTGCCGCGCGCGATTCCAGCGTGCCCTGCACGGCCGGCGTGCGCACCTGCTGCAGATACTCGCCCGGCGCCACGATCTGCACGCCGGCCTGCCGTGCGAACTCCGGCAACGCCACCACGGCATTGCTCTCCGGCAGCGAGAACGTGCGCCCCTGCGGTGAGGCGGCCAACGCATGGCCCGCTGCCATCATCGCCACGGCCGTGCCGATGGCCTTGCTCAAACGCCTTGTTGCTGCCTGCATCACTGTTCTCCGCGGGCGCGCGTGCGCCGCTGTTTGATCGCTGTCACCGTTGCTGTCTGGCTCCCCTGTGTGTTCGATGCGTCGCCGCCGCTTTTCCGCCATGGACCCATCGCAGGTGCTGGCGGCAGCGCTGCCGATCGATACGCATCACTGCGCGATTGCCCCGCGCAGATGGATGCCGCCACGGGTGTGCTCGATCTGCAGGCCCATGCTCAGTGCGACAGAGCGTGCGAAGCCTTCCGGATCGTTGGCCGAGTACAGGCCGACCACGGTGCGTCGCGCCACGGCGGGGTCGTCGATCAGGATGCGCATGTCGTTGTAGCGGGCGAATTCGGCAGCGGCCTGCGCCAGCGTGTCGCCATCGAAGGCGATCATGCCGTCGCGCCAGACCAACAGCTGCTGCACGCGTTGCGCATCCAGCGGCTGCAGCTGCACTGCCCGCGTCGGGCTGACCATCGCCAACATGTTGGCTGCCACCCGTTGCGGTACGCGCTGGTCGGCATCCACTTCGACGGTGCCTTCGCGCACGAGGACCTTGACTGCATCGTCCTGCCGGCGGCGCACGCTGAAGCTGGTGCCGACCGCGCGCACTTCCGAGCCAGCCGCCATCACCACGAACGGACGATGGCGATCCCTGGCCACGTCGAACAAAGCCTCGCCGCGCAACAACTGGATCTGACGCCGGTCGGCGCGGTACTCCACCACTACTTCCGAGCCGGAGTTGAGCGTCACTGCCGAGCCGTCTTCCAGCGGCAGCCGCAGCACCTCGCCGATGCGGGTGAGGTGATGGCCGCTACCGGGCGCTGCATTGCCCGGCGCGCCATGTCCAGGGACGGACTGCTGCAATGCCAGCATGCCGGTGGCCGCAGCGACCACGCTGGCAGCGAGTGCGGCCAGCCAGGTGCCGCGTCGATGCGTGCGCCGTGCCTGCGTCGCTTCGGCGGTAAAACCCTGGCCCAACGCACGCGCGCGATCGAAATGCAGATGCACCGCGTGCGCACGTGCATACGCACCGCGATGACGTACGTCTTCGGCCAACCAACGGTCGCGCTGTACGCGCTCGGCCGGCGTGAGCCGGTCGCCATCCTCGCGTGCCACCCAGGCGGCGGCAATGTCGTCGATGGTGCGCATGCTCAGCTGCCGCGTTGCGGGTCGGCGAGGCGCGTGGGCAGCGCATCGTGTGCGGCGGCCGGTGCAGATGCGCGGGTATGGCCCATGCGGGCCATGAGCAGGCGCAATCCTTTCACGATGTGTTTTTCCACGGTGTTCTCGCTGATTCCGAGCCGCGCGGCGATCTCGCGCTGCGACAGTCCATCGACCTTGCGCAGCAGAAATACCTGGCGGCATTTGTCCGGCAGTGCCGACAGCGCTTCGCCGATGCGGCGCAGCTCCTGACCGGCAATGGCGTGGCGCTCGGGTGAGCGCTCGTCCTGTGTGATGTCCAGGCGCTCGATTTCCGCCACGCTTTCGATCGAAACGATTCTGGCGCGGCGCACCTGCTGCAACAGCACCGACTGCGCGGCGGTGAACAGATAGGCGCGCGGGTTGGCGATATGGCCGACCTCGCCCAGCCCGGCCAGGATGGCGTAGGTCTCCTGGATCACATCGTCGCAATCGACGGTGCCAGGGGCGTGCTTGCGCAGCCAACGCCGCAGCGCCGGCTCGTGCGGCAGGATCTGCGTCGCCAGCCAGGTGGCACGCTGGGAATCGATGGCCGGCATCTAGGGCGCGGCCGCTGACGTGCCCGCACGTCGAAGTGAGGAAGTCATTGCGTTCTCCGGGGGATTCGAGCGAATGACCTGCTCTTGAAGTCACGATGCGTCAGCGACGCACCTCCGCCATGCCATCCGACGGGTGGTTCGCTGCGATGGCACTACCCGCGCAGATCGCGTCAGAAATCGACAATGTCCGGTCAGATGCGGCCAACGAAATGGCCGTTGGCAATGACCTGACTGCTTTGGGTTATGCAGGCGCGCCACGCACTAGAGCGCGCTGCCACGCGACTGCCCACGCCACGGTGATGGGCGCAGCCGTGCACGGCAATGCGGTACTTGGCGGTCTGACCGTGTGGCATCCGGGCGCGACGATCGGCGCCAATGCGCAAGCGAGTACGGTGTTTATGGGGGCCGGGCGTGTTCTACGGCTATGTCGATCCGGAGACCATGACAAATCCCGAATTCGGGGCCGATCTGCACCAGGCGGTGTCGGACATCACCGCGCGGCCGGCGGGTTGGTGATCGGTTACCGCTGCAGCTGCAACCAACCGCAGGTCATCGCCTGATGTGACCGATACGCGCAGGCCGGGAATGGCCTGTGACACGCGGTTTCAGTCGCCCAGCTCGGCCAAACGCGCACGCACGCTCTCGACATCGATGTGCTCGCGCACATGCGGCCACTGCCGCGCCCACACCGAACGGAACACGATCCACGCGCCGAACACGCCCAGACAGGTCGAGCCCAGCGCCAGCAGCAACGGATGCAACGGCGAGCCGCTGCCGGTCTGGAACAGATACATGAAGGCCCCGGAAAACAGCAGCCACACGCCGAATACCGGCCAGTTGCTGGCCAGCAGACTGGCATTGGGCCGCTCGATCTCACGCAGCAACCGGGTCAGCGCCTTGCGTTCGTCATCGTCCGGTGTCATCGACTGGCCGCTCCACGGGTTGACTGCGTTTTTTAGAGCGGCTAACAAAACGTAGCGAGCAGTCGTCAGGTGGGCGTGGACGGCGCGCTCAGAACCGGAGTGTACGGGTGGTACATGCCGATTCCGAGCACCGGCCGCGCCCGTCTGGCGGCCGCGCAGTAGTTTGTTAGTCGCTCTTGATCGCCGCGCTAGATCACGCGGCAGAATACTGCCTTCAGATAGCGCGATTCCTGCACGTGCGCCATGAACGGATGGTCCGGGCCGGCACCGGCGACTTTCAGGATCTGGATGGTGCGCCCGGAGAAATACGAGGCGCGGCGCAGCATGTCCAGAAATTCCTGCTCGGCCACCAGCCCGGTGCACGAGAACGTGGCGAACAGGCCACCGGGCTTGACCACGCCCAACGCCAGCTTGTTCATGTCCAGGTATTTCTTCAACGCCGGAATCACCTGCTCGCGGTCGCGCGTCATCTTGGCCGGGTCCAGGATCACCACATCGAACTGGTCGCCGCGATTGGACGCATCGCGCAGCCACGGAAAGATGTCGGCCTGCACGAACTTGGGGCGCACGTTGTTGAGCTTCGCATTGCCCTTGGCCAACGCGATCACATCCTCGTCGATGTCCACGCCCAGCACCTCCGAGGCGCCACGTGCGGCCGCATACACCGCAAAGCCGCCGGTGTTGCAGCACAGATCCAGCACCGTCTTGTCCTTGACCTGCTCGCTCAGCCACTGACGGTTTTCGCGCTGATCGGCGAAGAACCCGGTCTTGTGCGCACCGGCCGGGTCGGCGCGGAACTTGATGCCGTACTCGGTGATCACCGCCGCTTCGGTGGTGGTGTTGCTGTGGAAATCGAAGCTTTCCTGCTTTTGCACGTGTTCGTCGGCAAAGCTGTGGAAGCGGCAACCCGGGAACTGCTCGCGCAGCGCCTCGTAGATCCATTCGCGATGGCGGAACATGCCGGCGGCGAAGAACTCCACCACCACCAGGTCGCCATAGCGGTCCACCACCAGGCCGGACAGGCCGTCGCCTTCGCTGTGCACCACGCGCCAGGCGTCGGACACGCCATCGAGCTTGAGCCAGTCGCGGCGCAGGCTCACCGCCGCGGCGATCTTGCGCGAGAACCAGCCCGCATCCACCGGCACCGATTGATCGGTTTCCAGGATGCGCACGGCGATGCGCGAATGACCGTTGTAGAAGCCGCGGCCGATCCACTCCCCATCCACGCCGACCACATCGACGATGGTGCCGGGTTTGGGCTTGGCGGCGGGCTTTTCCACCAGCTTCTGGAAGATCCACGGGTGGCTGGAGCGCCACGCATTCTTGAGTCGGACGACGGGGACAGGAGTATTCATCCGCCCATTGTATCCGGCTGGATTGACGTGCCTGAGCCCGCAACGCAGAATCGGGCTCAGAAGGGGAGTAGCTCCCAGGAACGGCCAACAGAACGTCGCAGCGGTCATGCCATCGTTCGGGAAGTCGCTCCAGCGTTGTCGCCGTCATTACGAGCCCTGTCATCAGGCGCTCCGGTGCAACGGCAACCGGCCCACACCGGTTGCGAGCGAGACCTTCGCCGCGCAGGCGAAGGTCCGTCACCCGGAATCCACGATTTCCGTGTCACAAGGCCTCAGCCCACCGGCTGTCCAGGTCGTTTCACTTTTCGGGATTCTTTTATGCAAACCATTGGCAATGTCTGGTTATGGGGTGGCTTCGCGATCGTGGTGATCGTGGCGCTGATGGTCGATCTGGTGCTGATGCGCCATGGCGGCGCGCACAAGGTGACCTTCAAGGAAGCCACCTGGTGGAGCATCGGCTGGGTGCTGCTGGCACTGGCCTTCAACGCCGGGCTGTGGTGGTACCTGCAGGGCAGCATGGGCGACGCGGCGGCCGACCGGATCGGGCTGGAGTTCCTGACCGGCTATCTGGTGGAGAAATCGCTGGCGGTCGACAACATCTTCGTGTTCCTGATGGTCATGACCTACTTCGGCGTGCCCGAAGAACAGCGCCAGCGCGTGCTGATCATCGGCGTACTGGGGGCCATCGTGCTGCGCGCGATCATGATCTTTGCAGGCTCGGTACTGCTGACCAAGTTCCATTGGCTGCTATACGTGTTCGGCGCGTTCCTGCTGCTGACCGGTATCAAGATGTGGTTCTCCGCCGGCAAGGAGCCGGATCTGGAAGCCAACCCGGTGCTGCGCTGGATGCGCGGCCATCTGCGGCTCAGCCCGCAGTACGACGGCAACGCGCTGAGCGTGATCAAGGACGGCAAGCGCTGGTTCACGCCGCTGTTCGTGGTGCTGATCCTGATTGCGGTGATCGATGTGATCTTTGCGGTGGACAGCATTCCGGCGATCTTCGCGATCACCACCGACCCGTTCATCGTGCTGACCTCCAACGTGTTCGCAGTGCTGGGCCTGCGCGCGATGTTCTTCCTGCTGGCCGGCATGGCCGACCGCTTCCACCTGCTGCCATACGGCCTGGCGGTGATCCTGGTGTTCATCGGCACCAAGATGATGATCATCGATCTGTACAAGATCCCGGTGCTGGTCTCGCTGGCGGCGGTGGTGGCGATCCTGATCTTCACCATCGTGCTGAGCCTGCTGCGTCCGCCAAAGCCGGCGCGGCACTGACGGGCCGGGATTGGGGATTGGGGATTCGTAAATGGCAGCGCCGCATGCACTGCTCCCAACCATGCGCACCGACCATCTCGACTGGTCCTTGCCCGCCCACCGTCGCGGGACCTTACGCGGCATGGATGCCGCGTAAGAGCTTACAAGGACGTACTTGCAGCGTGTCCCGCGATGGTGGGCGGGCAAGGACCTCGCAGCCAAGCGACAGATCAACAATCAAAAGCTAGGTGAGTCGAGGGCGCGGTGCCCTCACCGCTCGCGGGACACGCCGTGAATCCGTCCGTGGAGGCTCGGTGGCGGCATCCATGCCGCCACACGGTCCCGCAAGCGGCGAGGACACCGCACCAGACAGTTTGTAGGTGGCTTTGTTGAAAACATGCACACCGACCATCTCGACTGGTCCTTGCCCGCCCACCGTCCCGGGACCTTACGCGGCATGGATGCCGCGTAAGAGCTTACAAGGACGTACTTGCAGCGTGTCCCGCGACGGTGGGCGGGCAAGGGCCATGCAGCCAAGCGACAGATCAACAGTCAAAAGCTAGGTGAGTCGAGGGCGCGGTGCCCTCACCGCTCGCGGGACACGCCGTGAATCCGTCCGTGGAGGCTCGGTGGCGGCATCCATGCCGCCACACGGTCCCGCAATCGGCGAGGACACCGCACCAGACAGTTGGTCGGCTGCTTTGTTGAAAACATGCACACCGACCATCTCCACTGGTCCTTGCCCGGTCACTGGCGCAGGGTGATGCGCAAAAGATCGTCGCCGGGAGTGGATTATCCCGTCGCCGGGCCTGCTTATCCCGCGCCGGATAGGCTTGTAAAAAACCCGGGTGACGCCATCCGTGAAGGTATGACATCGCACCCTGTTGCCACCGCCGACGCCACCACCCAAGACCGCCTGGATCGCTCCCGGGTCTTGCGTGCCTTCAACTTCAGCCTGGCCGCCGTGCTGCTGCTGGTGGCGGTATTCACCGCCCAGGGCATGTTCGACTGGCGCGCCTGGGCCGTGGCACCGCTACAGGCCGACGGCCTGCTCGGCATTCTCACCGCACCGCTGCTGCATGGCTCGCTCGCGCATCTGGGCGCCAACGCGGCGGCCCTGCTGATCCTGGGCACGCTGGCCGGCAGCGTGTATCCGCGCGCCACCGCCATGGCGCTACCGTTGTTGTGGCTGGGCTCGGGCCTGGGCGCCTGGCTGCTGGGCGAACCCGGCAGCCGCCACCTGGGCGCCAGCGGCGTCACCCACGGGCTGATGTTTCTGGTGTTCGTGCTCGGCCTGCTGCGCCGCGACCGCCCGGCGATCGCCACCAGCATGATCGCCTTCCTGTTCTACGGCGGCATGCTGCTGACCATCCTGCCGCACGAAGCCGGCGTGTCCTGGCAATCGCACCTGGGCGGCGCCGTGGCCGGCCTGATCGCCGCACTGCTGCTGCGCCTGCGCGACCCGCAACAAGCCAAGCCGCGCTACAGCTGGGACGACGAGGACGAAGACGCCGCCTGGGAAGTCAGCACCGCCGAGCGCGACGTGCTGGAACCGCCGCCGCCGCGCCAGGTGCCGGTGCTATGGCAACGCCAGGAAGACGGCTCGCACAACGTGGTGCTGCATTTCCCGCCGCGCGAACGACCGCCAGGAGCGTAGGAGCGCGCTTGCGCGCGATGGGGCGTCATCGGGAACGCTTCATCGCGCGCAAGCGCGCTCCTACAGACCGCATATGCGTTTAACGCGTTGTATGCGCGTTCAACGCACGCCGCGCCAGTCCCGGATCGTCGGCAAAGAACGCATCGATACCGGCATCCAGATACGCCTTCAGCTCGGCCAAAGCGCCCGCCTCGTTACGCTCGGTCACCGCGCCGGCACTGCGATTGTTGATCGCCAGAAAATAATTCTCCGGACGGAACGTATACGGCTGCACCTGCAATCCAGCCGCATGCGCGTCGTGCACCAGGCTGGTCGGCGTGCCCAGCCGTTGCTGCGCGTCCAACGGAATGATGCTGCGGATGTCCGGGCCGATCGCATCGGCATAGCTGGCGATCTGCTTCAGCCCTTCGGGCGTCACCATTTGGCCATACGTGCGCGGCGCGTTGCCCACACCCGCATCGGGCAGCGCCATCTGCGCGCCACCCAGCAACTGCAGCAGACGGATGTTGCTGGTGCGTCCGATCTTGCCGCGCAGGTCACGCAAATTGCCGGTCTCGAACGACTGGATCACCACCGGCGCGTTCTGCGTGTACGCATGCGCACGCAAGCTCGCCAGCACCTTGTCTTCCATCGCCAGATGCAGCGCACTGAAATAGCTCGGGTGCTTGATCTCGGGAATCAGCCCGATCGTGCGCCCGGTCGCTGCAGATTCGGCCGCGACAAAATCGATGATCTCGTCGAAGGTCACGATCTGAAACTGCCCATCCCAACGCGTGCCACGCAGTTGCGGCAGCCGCTCGCGCGCGCGCAACGTCTTCAATTCGGCAAGACTGAAGTCTTCGGTGAACCAGCCTTCCATCGGCTGGCCATCGATGGTCTTGCGGGTCTTGCGCGCGGCGAACTCAGGGTGGCTGGCCACATCGGTAGTGCCGCCGATCTCGTTCTCGTGCCGCGCCACCAGCACGCCATCCTTGGTCGACACCAGATCCGGCTCGACGAAATCGGCGCCATCGACAATGGCCTTGGCGTACGAGGCCAACGTGTGTTCCGGGCGCAACGCGCTGGCACCACGGTGCGCAAAGATCTGCACCGTTTTCGCCAACGGCGCTTCTGCAACTGCGGGGCCGCTCATGCCGACCATCATCGCTCCCAACACTAGAACACGGTGGATCTGCATCATGCATTTCTCCAACGAAAAAGCAGCCATCAAAACCAAGGCGTGATCGCCAGGCAAACGCGGCCGATTGGCGTTGCGGCATGTACGACGCGTACACCCCCGCTTCCTCCACATCGTCCGCACCCGCCTGACAGCCACGCGCTAAGTCTTGTCAGCCACTCTAAAACTATCCACGTTGATCGGCATCGGAGATCAGTAAGCAGCAACAAGGCCCGCTGTTACGAATCCCCAATCCCGATTCCCCAATCCCTAACTCAGAACTTCGCATCCAGCGTCAAAAACACCTGCCGCGGCGCGCTGGCATGGAACGCCAACTGACGCCCATTCGGGTCGCTGTTGGCGAACGCGGTGAGGTTGGACGCGTAACGCTTGTCGGTGAGGTTAGTGACGTTAAGCGAGAGCTTGAGCCCCTGCAGCACGCCGGCCTGGCCGAAGTCGTACCCGGCGCCTGCATCGAACGAGGTGTAACCACCAAAGCCCTGGTCGTTGGTGTAGGTGTAATACCGCTGCCCGGTGTACTTGCCGCGCAGATTGACGTTCCAGTTGGCATAGTTGAAGGCGATTTCGCTGGCGAACATGCGCTTGGGCGTATCCACTGTGGTCTTGCCGGCAGTGGCAATGGTCACACCGTTCTGCACGTAGTTGTCGTCGTAGGTCGAACGGTTGATCGAGGCCGAGTTGTACCACTGCAGGTAGCTGGTGGGCTTCCAGATCACGGTCAGTTCGCCACCGCGGCTGCTCACCGAGCCCACGTTGAAGAACCGCGTGGTGCACGCCGGCGTGGTGCCCTGCTGGATGCTGGCGCAGGGATTGAGCGAGAGCAGACGGTTATCGAAGGTGACGTCATAACCGACCAGCGAGGCTTCGAAGTGATCGCGCACGAAGCGATAACCGGCTTCCATGGTGCGCGACTTTTCCGGCTCCAGCGCACCAACGCTGGCATCGAACGAGGCCTGGGTCACCAGCAACGGACCGCCGGCGCCGCCGCCCTGGAAGGCGGCGATGTTTTCCGCGTACGAGGCGAACACTTCCTGCCCTTCGGCCAGGCGATAGCCCAAACCGATCTGCGGCAGTACCGACTCGCTGGCCTTGATCGAGCCGGTCGCCACCGGCGCTTCCACTGCGATGCCCGGTGTCTCGCGTGCGGTCATTTCGGTGCTCGGGCTCTTGATGCCCAGATCCACGCTCAGGCGCTCATCGAAGAACTTGAAGTTGCCCTGCACGTAGAACTGCCGGGTGGTGATGACGTAGTTCTGCGAGAACAACCGGCGGTCCGGATCCTGCAGGAACTTGTCGTCGCTGACCGGCCCATCGATCCAGTAGAAATTGCGCTCCACATCGTGGTGGTTGCGCTCGTACCACAGCCCGGCTTCGAGGTGATGCGGGCCCAGATTCCAACCGAGCGAGGCGATGCCGCCGGTGCGGTTGATCCAGTAATTGGTGCTGCGGATCGAGATCGGCAATGCCTGCGGCGTGCCTGGATTGGACGCCTGGCCCGGCGACCACCAGTGGCCCTGACCCTTGTTTTCGTGGTGATAGACCTGGGTGTGCAGGCTGATCGCATCGTTGGGCTGGAAGTCGCCGGCCACGTAGAACAGATCGTCGTCGCGCAATGCGCGGCTCTGGTAATAGGCATCGTCGACGTTGTCCACGCCGCCACTGAAACCACAGCGTGCCGCATTCCGCGTGGCCGGTGCGCAATACGCCGCGGCCAATGCGCGGTTCCAGTCCGGCGCGTACAGATTCCAGTCCCAACCCAGGCCACGCGCCATGCCGCTCTTGGACAGATACGAATAATCCGCCTGCGAGGTACGCGAGGTATCGGCGAACGCGGTCAGCTTGCCGCCGTCGAACTGGTACACACCCTTGGCATTGAACTGCCGCGTGGTGGTCGGCGAATCCGGACGCGCCCACATGTCGGCTTCGGCGTTGATGCCCGACACATATGCCGAAAAGCCGTTGTAGTCACCGGTGTCCACACGCAGGAAGGTGCGGCGGTTGGCATCCGACCCCAGCGTCTGCGATACCTGCCCGCCGAACACGCTGGACGGATCGGCCGAGTAGTACTGGATAGTGCCGCCGAGGTTGCTGGTGGAGGCGGTGCCCAGCGCACCGATACCCGAGGCCAGCTCCACGCCGCCAAAGTTCTCGGCGATCAGCGCGCGGCTGATGTTGAGGCCGTTGTAGTTGCCGCAGGCGTTGTCGCCCAGTGGCAGGCCGTCGAGCGTATAGCCCAGGCGCGTGCCGTTGAAGCCGCGCAGGCTGATGGTCTGCGACTCTTCGTTGGCACCGAAGGCATCGTTGGATTGCACGTTGACGCCCGGCATGCGGTTGAGCAGCTTCTGGATGCTGGTGCCAGGCGGCAACACCGGAATGTCCTGCTGGGTGATGCGCTGCACCTGACGCGTTTCGCCCTGGCCGATCACCGAGACCGCATCGAGTTGCTGCACAGTCGTGCCAGTGTCGGCAGTCACCTCGGGATCGGCGGCATGGGCAGCCGGCGACAACACGAGCGCGGTAAGAACGGCGGCACTTAAGAGATGGGTCTTGGGCATGAGCGGCATGGGAGACGAGTCAAAAGATGACGGCAAGCGTGCGACAGCTGTCTTGCGCCGATGCGACCGGGACATGACAGTGCTGCGACAGTCGCTGCGTATCCCGCGCCAGTGCTGCGTTGCGCTGGCATGCACATGTCATCTGCGCGTCGTAATCTGCGGACTCTTCCATGCGCGTTGTTGAGGGTTGGTCCATGTCGCATCGCATTGCTCGCTCTTATTCTCGGACGCTGACCGGCATCGCCATCGCCGCGCTAGTCGTCGGCAGCGGCATGCTGAGCGCGCGGGAAAAACCAGCATCGACAGGCTCGGTGATCGCCACCGATGCGCGTGGATATCTTGAAAAAGAACAGTTGCCCGACAGCCTGCGCCTGGTGCCGCCACCGCCGCAGGACGGCAGCGCCGCGCTGGCCAACGACGAAGCCATCGCCAAGGCCATGCTCGCGTTGCGCGGCACACCGCGTTGGAACCTGGCCACACAGGACGCCGCACTGACTTTCCCCGCTGCCGCCAGTCACTTCAGCTGCGCGCTTGGCGTGCAGATCGACCAGACCAGCACCCCACACCTGCTGCGCCTGCTCGAACGCAGCATGCGCGACGCCAGCAGCAGCACCAGCGCGGCCAAGGCACGCTACCAACGCCCACGACCGTTCATGCGCAACGACCAACCGATGTGCACGCCCGCCGACGACAACGCGCTGCGCAAGAACGGCTCCTACCCCTCCGGCCACACCGCCATCGGCTGGAGCTGGGGCCTGATCCTGGCCGAACTCGCCCCTGCACAACGCGATGCCCTGCTCGCGCGCGGCCGCGCCTTCGGCGACAGCCGCCTGGTCTGCAACGTGCACTGGCAGAGCGATGTCATCCAGGGCCGCATGATGGCCGCCGCCACCGTCGCCGCCCTGCACGACAACCCCGAATTCCAGAAAGACATGGCCGCCGCACGCCGCGAGATCGCGCTGGCGCGTGCGAAGCAATCAGCGACGCACACACCGCAAGCGTGCGATGCCGAAAACGCGGCACTGCAGACGGTGTTGCCGGGTGTGATGTAAGCGATACGACAGGATCGGATCACTGCAACCTGCTCCAGACAACGCTCGGCCACTGCGCGTTGGACCATGCATCCAACGTCTGTTGAATACGCGGTATTGGACCTCGACTGATCCCGGCCTCGGCATCACTCCGCCGGACACTGGCCGGCCATAGACGCATTGAGTAGATCGACTACGTTGATCGAGACCGCCTGGCCTCGATCACTCTGCGCACGCGCGCGTCCGGCGCCAGCCCCTCCCGCATGTTCTGCATGATCAATGCGAGCCGATGCTCACCAACCCGGCCGACCGGCCTGGCACTTGCCCGTTCACGGCAATAGACATCTCGCTGTCCGTCCCCACCGCGATGACAGGTCGCAGCGGCGCTTCGCTCGGTCGGGCAGCGTGCTCACTGTCGGCGAAGGCGCCGGATGCGTACTCGTCGCCTGGACGAAGACGTGGGACGACGACACCAGCCGCGTTGGACCGGGGGACAGGCGCTCACTACATGAATCCGACAAGCAATTCCTGGCCAGGAAGCCCTGTTTCATCAAAAAGTTCCCGGAAGATGACATCTCCGTAAATCTTGGGTTAATCTTCAGACAGCCTTCAGGAAAGTGACGAGCTCGGTTGGTCAGGTTTTCTCGAAGCGCCTTCCCCCCTCAATTGCCACAGGCAGTTGAGTTTTACGTCTTGCAGTCGGTGTGACGGTACTTCATCAGGAGAGAGAGGAATGACACGTCCAGGGGTTCGTAGTGCCTTGTCCAAGAACATCACACGTAGTGCCTTGAGCATTGCGCTGAGTATGTGTGTTGCCGGCGGTGTACAGGCGCAGAGCGCGGTGGGCTCCATTTTCGGTACCGGGCAGCCTGGCAGCACCATCGCCATTCAAAGCCCGCAGACGGGCGTGAGTCGTTCAGCCACTGCCGCTGCCGATGGCCGATTCACGTTCAGCCAGCTGCCGCCGGGTAAATACGTAATCACTGCGGACGGGGTCACTCGCGAGGTCGAGGTCAAGGTCGGCAGCGGCTCGCAGGTACTGCTCGGCAGTCAGGCCAAAACGCTTGACCGGATCGAGGTGGTAGGCGCGCGTGCTTTCAATCCAATCGACGTGTCCTCGGTGGAATCCACCACGGTATTCACTGCCGAGCAGATGGTTTCGCTGCCGGTTGCCAGCGATGTCTCCTCGGTCGCGCTGCTCGCGCCTGGCGCAGTCCGCGGCGATAGCGGCCTGGGCGCAGGCAATCTCGCTTCGTTCGGCGGCTCGTCGGTGGCCGAGAACGGCTATTACATCAACGGCTTCGACGTCACGAACATGCGCACGTTCCTGTCCTTCGCCAATGTGCCGTTCCAGGGCATTGGACAGCTGCAGATCAAGACCGGCGGCTACGGCGCAGAATATGGTCGCTCGCTGGGCGGCATCGTCAGCATCGTCACCAAAGCCGGCTCCAACGACTGGCACTACGGCGGCAGTGTCGAATGGGCGCCAGACTGGGGCGCGGCGGCAGGTAAAAACGTCCGCGAACGCGACCCCGACGCGTCAGACCCGCTGTACCAGTACCGCAGCGACGATCAGTTCGACAGCACCATTTACTCTGCGTATGCCAGCGGCCCGATCGTCAAGGACCGCTTGTTTTTCTTTGCAATGGTGGAAGGCCGCCAGGAGACTGAAGACAACTTCTACGCGCTGACCAGCCGGCGCGTCAGTGACACGACCCCGCAGGGCTTGGTCAAGCTCGATTGGTATATCAACGACAGCAATCTGGTCGAATTCACCGGCATCTACAACCAGGCCAAGACCAAGTACCGTACCTACGAATACGCCACCGACGCCAACGGCGATAACCGCTACAACGTTGGCCGGCACGAAGTGCCGATCGAGCAGTACGAGATGGAAAACGGCGGCAAGGTCGGCATCCTCAAATACACCGGCTACTTCACCGATAACTTCACGCTATCGGCGCAGTACGGCTATCTGAGCAATCTGATCGACTCGCGCCTGCCGGCCAATCCTGCGGGCGGCGAGTGCCCATGGGCGTACAGCTTCGGGTTGACCACCAGCACGGTGGATCGCTACATCGGCTGCAATCCAGGAACCATTTCGACCATCGCCGATTTGAATGCCGAACCGGACGAAGACATCCGCAAGGCATTCCGTGTCGACGGTGAATGGGTGCTAGGCGATCACCGGCTACGCTTCGGTGTCGACCAGGAAAACTACGAGTCCAGCCATCGCGGTCAGACCTACGCCGGCGGAATCAACTGGGCGTATTACTTAGTCCCAGGCAACTCGGTAGCCACTGGCGCATTTGCAGGGCAGCCGGGTCGTACTGTGAACGGTCAATTGGTTCCGCGTGGCGCGCTTTACGCACGTTCGCGCGTCTATCAGACCAGTAGTTCCAGCTATGAAAACACCAACAGCGCGTTTTATCTTGAAGACAATTGGCAAGTGACGGAAAACTTCCTCGCGGTGCTCGGTCTGCGCGGCGAGAAGTTCGAAAACAAGAATGGCGATGGTATTGCCTGGGTCGAATCCGATTATAAACTCGCACCGCGACTCGGTTTCTCATGGGATGTGCTCGGCGACGCCAGCTTGAAGCTATTCGGTACCGCCGGCCGCTACTACATCCCGGTCGCCACAAACTCCAGTATCCGTGCAACGGGCGCAGAGTCGACTGTGTCCAGTTGGTACTTCGTCAATGGGTGGAGTGAAGCCGACGGCACGCCGGTCGGTCAGGGCGCACAGATTGGCGCGACCCAGGCCAATGGCTCACTGGTTGCGCCAAACCCGGCCTCGGTTGCATCCACCAATCTTTCGCCCATGTACCAGGACGAGGTGATTCTGGGCGGGCAGCTGCAATTGACGGAAAACTGGATGGCGGGCGTTCGCATGATCCGCCGCGAAGTGAAGTCCGGCATGGACGATACCTGCACAACCAATCCCTGGATCGACTGGGCTGCAGACAACGGCTTTACCGACTTCGATCCGAGTTCGGTCCCGAGCTGCTATTTCCTGAATCCGGGTAACGACGTCACTCTCAATGTCGACTTGAATGGCGATGGCGAAGTGGAACTGGCGACCCTGCCGGCTTCGTATCTCGGCCTGCCTGAATATCGGCGTATCCACACCGCGCTGGAGTTCTTCTGGGAGCGCACCGGGGAGAAGTTCAACTTCCAGGGTTCCTACACGTTTGCCAGAACGCGCGGCAATGTGGAGGGCTACGTCAATTCCACGTTGGAACAGGAAGATCCGGGCTTGACGCAGGACTTCGACCACCGCCTGTTCACCGATGGCACCTACGGGCCGACACCGAACGATCGCCAGCACACCCTCAAGCTGTTCGGCGCCTACAACCTCACACCGGAATGGCAGTTCGGCGGCAACCTGGTATTGCAGTCCGGTCGCCCGGTCAATTGCCAAGGCTACATCCCGCTGGACGACATCCCGCAGCCCGACCAAGGGTCGCTGACTAGGGCCTGTTAACACATCCGAAGCCCATCAACGACTAGGACGAAGCTGAGGAATCCAAGGAACATGACATCCAGCTTCTCGAAGCGCGAGAAAATCCGGCGGTAGCCTTTCAAGCGACGGAACAGTCTCTCCACTTCGTTACGCCGCTTGTACATCTCCCGGTTGTATTCCCAAGGCTCGACCCGATTGGATTTCGGCGGGACCACCGGCACGAAGCCAAGATCGAGCGCCAACTGGCGGGTTTCGTTGCCTTCGTAAGCACGGTCCATCAACAAATGAATCGGCCGCTCCACTGGCCCCAGGTGTTCAAGCAACGCGCGGCCTGCAGGTGCGTCATGCACGTTGCCAGGCGTCAATCCAAAGGTGATGGCTGTTCGAGCATCTGCGGCAACCATATGAATCTTGGTGTTCCATCCACCGCGAGACTTGCCGACGGCCTGCGGGCCGTTTTTTAATGCACCCGTGCCATCGGGATGGACCTTGACGCTGGTGGAGTCCAGCGAGACTGCTTCGATCTTGATGCGCACGATCTGGGACTTCTGCAATTGGGCGAACATCCGGTCCAGCACACCCGCCTTGGCCCAACGGTTCATGCGTGTGTAGACCGTATGCCAGTTGCCAAAGCGCTTGGGTAGGCCGCGCCATTTGCAGCCATGCTCGGCAACGTAAAGGATGGCGTTGACCACTTGCAGGTTGGTCATGCTGACATTGCCGCGCTGCGCCGGCAGGCAGTGTTCGATCAGAGAAAATTGTGCTGGCGTGATCTCCATGACCAATAGTTTAATCGCTCGGGCCATTAGTGTTAACAGGCCCTAACTACAGTGGTTCGAGTTTCTATTGCTTGAACGCCGAGGGCACACGTGTCCTTCGGCAGCGTGGCGACGAAGGCCGCACACCGTGGACCTGGACCTTCGATCTGGCGGCGGCGTACATCCCCAACTGGGCCGACAACAAGCTGCGCTTCAAGCTCGACGTGTTCAACCTGTTCAACAACGACCGGGTCACCGAGTACAACGAGTTCAGTGAGGCCTCGCGTGATGTGATCAGCCCGAACTACTTGAACGATGTCAATTATCAGACGCCGCGCTCGTTCCGGTTGACCGCTCGCTACGACTTCTAAGTCGCGGTATCAGCGTTTTACATACGAAATCCGGTCTCGTAAGAGGCCGGATTTTTTAATTGGCGAATGCAAGATCGCAGCTGCACGCTGCGCAGCGCCGCATCACTTACCAATACAAAAACTCGAAAAGATCTTGCCCAGCAACTCGTCGGCACTCAGCTTGCCGGTGATCTCGCCGAGCGCTTCATGCGCCAGGCGCAGTTCTTCTGCGGCCAGTTCGAGTTGTTCGAAACCCAGTTCCAGATCCGCCGCATCCGCGTGTTGTTCGGCGCGACGCAGTGCTTCGACATGCCGCGTGCGTGCGGAGAATTCGCCTTCCACGCTTTCTACGCCATCGCCCAGTGCGAGTTCGCGCAGACGCACGTGCAACTGCTCCAAACCCTGCCCGGTCACTGCAGAGACCGCGATTGCATCGCTATCGAGTTTCAGAGCATCTACCAGCAGATCGCATTTATTGTGAATCCACAGCTGCCGCGGCACCGCATCAATGGCATCGCCGATCGCATCGCGTGCGGTTTGCGGGTTGCGTGCATCCAGCACGATCAGCGCCAGGTCGGCGCGCTGCAGTTCCGCGCGTGCGCGGCGCATGCCTTCGCGTTCGATCGCATCGCCGCCATCGCGCAAGCCCGCAGTGTCGACCAGGGTCAGTTCGAAGCCATCGAGCTGGATGGTTTCCTGCAATGTGTCGCGCGTGGTGCCAGCGACATCGGTGACGATGGCGCGCTCGCTGCCGGCCAGTGCATTGAGCAAGGAACTCTTGCCGGCGTTAGGCGGACCGATCAACACCGCATGCAGGCCGTCGCGCAGTTTGCGTCCACGTTCGGCATCGCGCAGTAGCTGCGCGAGCAAGCTGCGTGCATGCGTCAGTCCATCGCGCACCTGCGTGCCGCCCAGCGTATCCAGCGGCTCATCGGCAAAATCGATCGCCGCCTCCACATGGATGCGCAAACGCGTGAGGCTGTCGCTGACTGCATCGACGCGGCGCGAGAACACACCATCCAGCGAGCGCCGCGCGGCACGCGCAGCGCGCAGATCGCCGGCGGCAATCAGGTCGGCGATGGCCTCTGCCTGCGCAAGATCGAGTTTGCCGTTGAGAAACGCACGCTCGCTGAATTCGCCCGCGCGTGCCTGCCGTGCGCCCAGTGCGATACAGCGCGCCACCACCTGCCGCAGCAACACCGGGCTGCCATGGCCTTGCAACTCCACCACGTCTTCGCCGGTAAAACTGTGCGGCGCCGGAAACCACAGCGCGATACCGTCGTCGATCACCTCGCCCTGTGCGTCGCGAAAGCGTGCGTAGCGCGCGTACCGTGGCTGCAACGTGGCAATGCCCAGCGCGGCGGCGATCTGCGCAGCCTGCGGGCCGGACAGCCGCACGATGCCGATGCCTCCGGTTCCGGCGGCGCTGGCGATGGCAACAATGGTCGATGGCGAAGAAGACATAGGCTGTTGGTACGGCGTGTGGTCAGAAACGTGGCTTGCAGGCGCGCATGCAGAAAACCCGCCTTGCGGCGGGCCTTCTTCAGATCACTTGGCGTTGGCCTGGATGATCTTGCTCGGCTTCTCGCCGTGCTGGCGGATCATCCACCACTGGATCAGCAGACCGAGGCCACCGTTGACCACCCAGTACAGCACCAGGCCGGCCGGCATGAAGGCCATCATGACGCCGAACACCAGCGGCATGAACTGCATCATCTTGGCCTGCATCGGGTCCATGCCCGGGGTCGGGGTCAGCTTTTGCGTGGCCCACATGATGGCGATGTTGAGCACCGGCAGGATGAAGTATGGATCGCGCGCGGTCAGATCCTGGATCCAGCCCAGCCACGGCGCCTGACGCAGTTCCACCGATTCCACCAGCACCCAGTACAGCGCGAAGAAGATCGGCATCTGGATCAGCAGCGGCAGGCAGCCGCCCATCGGGTTGATCTTTTCCTTCTTGAACAACTCCATCGTCGCCTGCTGATACTTGACGCGATCGTCGCCATAACGCTCCTTCAACTGCGCCAGGCGCGGCTGGAAGCGGCGCATCTTGGCACCGGACTTGTACTGCGCGGCCGACAACGGATACAGCGCCAGGCGCAGCAGCACCACCAGGCCGATGATGGCCCAGCCCCAGTTGTGCAGGAAGCTGTGCAGATGGCTCAGCACCCAGAACAGGCCCTGGCCGATGATGGCCATGATCGAGAAGCGGCTGTAATCGACCACACGGTCCAGGCCCTTCACGTCTTCCTTGGCGATCAGGCTGACCAGCTTCGGGCCCACCCACAGGCGCGCCTCGGTGCTGGCGGTCTGGCCCGGCGCCACGGTGAAGGCCGGGCCGCGCAGCTCGGCCACGTCACGCGGGCCGTCCTGGTTCAGCACATACAACGAGGCCTGGTCCTTCTGCGGAATCCATGCGGTAAAGAAGTGGTGCTGCAATAGCGCCACCCAGCCGCCGGTGATCTGGCGATTCAGGCCGCCATCGTCCATGTAGTCCTTGAACGCGCGACGCTCGTAGCCTTCCTGCGGGCTGTACCAGGTCGCCCCGTTGAAGCTGAAGGAATCCGGGTTGGTCATGCCGCGGCTGAGGATGGTCGGCACCCGGCTCAACTTGCGGAACACATAGCCGTTCCACGGCGCGCCGCTCTTGTTGATCACCTCGTCCTTGATCGAGATCGCATAGCGACCACGTTCCAGGGTGAAGGTGCGGCGGATCGACACGCCGTTGGGGCCCGTCCACACGAACGGCACCACCAAGGTGTTCTGGCCCTTGGCCAGTTCGAACGCGGTGCCCGGCTGTTCGGCACGGAAGCCGCCCACGCCCGGCACCGGCGAATGCTCGCTGGCCCAGCCGCTGGTGGCGTTGTATGGGTGCGCGGCGTCTTCGGTCAGCAGGCTGACCGGCGCGGTGCCGTCCTTGGTCTGCGGAAACTGCAGCAGTTCGGCATCGAGCACGCTGCGGCCATCCAGCTTCAGACGCAGCACGTCCGAGGTCAGCGTCACCACCGGTGCAGCGCCGGCAGCTGCTGGTGTCGCGGTGGTGGTGCTGGTGGCCGGCACCGTGCCTGGCACGCCCGCCTGCGGGATGGCCTGGGCCGCCGGCACATTGGCCGCGGTCGCAGCTGCATCCAGATCGCGCGCAGCCGGCACCGACTGGGTCGTTGCCACAGCCGGCGCATTGGCAGCCGTCTTCTCCTTGCCCCACTCCATCCACAGCAACGCCGCGACCATCAGCCAGGCAAAAATCAGGAAAACACGGGTCTGGTTCATCGGGCAGCAACTCGCTCAGTCGGAACTGGGTTCCGGCTCTGTCGGGGAAAGGGAGGATGGGTGCATCGTCCTGGCGGGCGGCATTGTGCCGGGCGCAGCAGGCAGGGGCAATGCGCCGGCACGGCGCAGCAGACGCAGGAAGGCGTCGCGAATCTGTGGATTGGTCGCTTTTGCGGCGGCCGAGCGCGCCACGATGACGTAATCACCACCGGCCAGCTCGGGCAACAGGTGCCGCATGGCATCGCGCAACACGCGTTTGATGCGGTTACGTCCAACCGCACGCGTATCGACCTTGCGCGACACCGCCATGCCCAGGCGCGGCGGCGTATCGCCGGTCCGCCAGTGCAGGCTGAGCAACGGGTCCGAGGTGCGACGTGCAGTATCGAAAACGACCGTATATTGCGCACGCGTACGAACCCGCGCAGAGCGAGGAAATCGCCTGCACGGGTTCGATGCGTTCACGGTAGGGACTGCCTCGGCCGCGGGGAGCGGCGCGGCAATCAAGCGCTCAGGCGCTTGCGGCCCTTGGCGCGGCGGCGAGCCAGGATCTTGCGGCCGTCGGCAGTTGCCATACGTGCGCGGAAGCCATGGTCGCGTGCTCGCTTGAGGTTGCTGGGTTGGAAAGTACGCTTGGTGGCCATGGGGCCCTCTGCATGGATGGAGACGAATAGAACCGGAAATTCTATAGGACCTCTACAGCGCCGGTCAACTCCCCAAACGCTTTACCGCAGGTGAGGATGGCAGCAGCCTGTGGATGGACCTGTGAATAAGTCTGGGAAAACCCTGCCCTCGGTGCTAGTCTGGCCCATCCTCTTTTCACTACCGGGCTGCGAGCACGGCGCTTTTCTGCGCGCCGCAGCCAGCAACAGATGATCATACTTTGATGGATGCTTGGCCCCGCTGTCTGGAACGTCTCGAAGCTGAATTCCCGCCCGAAGACGTCCACACCTGGTTGAAACCCCTGCAAGCCGAAGACCGCGGCGACAGCATCGTGCTGTACGCGCCGAATGCCTTCATCGTCGACCAGGTCCGTGAACGTTATCTGCCGCGCATCCGCGAACTGGTGGCGTACTTCGTCGGCAATGGCGAAGTGGCGCTGGCGGTCGGTTCGCGTCCACGTGCACCAGACCCGTTGCCGGCACCGATGGCCGCGCCCAGTGCGCCGGCTGCCGCACCGATCGTGCCGTTTGCCGGCAACCTGGATTCGCACTACACCTTCGCCAATTTCGTCGAAGGCCGCAGCAACCAGCTGGGGCTGGCCGCCGCCATCCAGGCCGCGCAGAAGCCGGGCGACCGTGCGCACAACCCGCTGCTGCTGTACGGCAGCACCGGCCTGGGCAAGACCCACCTGATGTTCGCCGCTGGCAATGCACTGCGCCAGGCCAATCCGGCAGCCAAGGTGATGTATCTGCGTTCGGAACAGTTCTTCAGCGCGATGATCCGGGCGCTGCAGGACAAGGCGATGGACCAGTTCAAGCGCCAGTTCCAGCAGATCGACGCGCTGCTGATCGACGACATCCAGTTTTTCGCCGGCAAGGACCGCACGCAGGAGGAGTTTTTCCACACCTTCAACGCGCTGTTCGATGGTCGCCAGCAGATCATCCTCACCTGCGATCGCTATCCGCGCGAAGTCGAGGGCCTGGAGCCGCGTCTGAAGTCGCGCCTGGCCTGGGGCCTGTCGGTGGCGATCGATCCGCCCGATTTCGAGACCCGCGCGGCCATCGTGCTGGCCAAGGCGCGCGAGCGCGGCGCCGACATTCCGGACGACGTGGCGTTTTTGATCGCCAAGAAGATGCGCTCCAACGTGCGCGATCTGGAAGGCGCGCTCAACACCCTGGTGGCGCGTGCCAACTTCACCGGGCGCTCGATCACCGTGGAATTCGCCCAGGAGACGCTGCGCGACCTGCTGCGCGCCCAGCAGCAGGCGATCGGCATCCCCAATATCCAGAAGACCGTGGCGGACTACTACGGCCTGCAGATGAAGGATCTGCTCTCCAAGCGGCGCACCCGTTCGCTGGCGCGTCCGCGCCAGGTGGCGATGGCGTTGGCCAAGGAGCTCACCGAACACAGCCTGCCGGAGATCGGCGACGCCTTTGCGGGCCGCGACCACACCACCGTGCTGCATGCCTGTCGGCAGATCCGCACGCTGATGGAAGCCGACGGCAAGCTGCGCGAGGACTGGGAAAAGCTGATTCGCAAGCTCAGCGAGTGAGTCGTTTCGGCCCTTGACGGCCCGCTTGGAGAAAAGCGTGGAAACGTTGGGGTCAAATGCGGGAGAATCTGTGGATAACGTTGCCTCGCGGTTCGAGCGAAAAACTATCCACAGGTTTTACCGCTAGACCAGGGGCACTAGTCCAACGACTTTCAGGCGCTGAAATATCTTTGGAAACAAATAGTTATGGTGGTTATCCGCTGAAAACGGCCCTACCATCACCACCAAGCTTTTGATTTATTCCATTATCTTTTAAAGCATAGGGGCACGGAACCACATGCGTTTTACACTGCAGCGCGAAGCCTTCCTCAAACCGTTGGCCCAAGTGGTCAATGTGGTCGAACGCCGTCAAACCCTGCCTGTTCTGGCCAACCTGCTGGTGCAGGTCAAGGACGGACAGGTCTCATTGACCGGCACGGACCTGGAAGTGGAAATGATCTCGCGCACGATGGTGGAAGACGCGCAGGACGGCGAAACCACCATCCCGGCCCGCAAGTTGTTCGACATCCTGCGCGCCCTGCCCGACGGCAGCCGCGTCACCATCTCGCAGACCGGCGACAAGGTCACCGTGCAGGCTGGGCGTAGCCGCTTCACCCTGGCCACGCTGCCTGCCAACGACTTCCCATCGGTGGACGAAGTCGAGGCCACCGAGCGTGTGGTGGTGCCGGAAGCCGGATTGAAGGAGCTAATCGAGCGCACCGCGTTCGCCATGGCCCAGCAGGACGTGCGCTATTACCTCAACGGCCTGCTGTTCGATCTGCGCGACGGCCTGCTGCGCTGTGTGGCCACCGACGGCCACCGTCTGGCGTTGTGCGAAATGGAGCTGGAGAAGGCCGGCGGCGCCAAGCGCCAGATCATCGTGCCGCGCAAGGGTGTGACCGAATTGTTGCGTTTGCTGGAAGCGGCGGACCGCGAAGTCGAGCTGGAAGTTGGCCGCAGCCATATCCGCGTCAAGCGCGGCGATGTGACCTTCACCTCCAAGCTGATCGATGGCCGCTTTCCGGATTATGAGGCAGTGATCCCGATTGGCGCCGATCGCGAGGTCAAGGTTGACCGTGAAGCGTTGCGTGCCTCGCTGCAGCGTGCTGCGATTCTGTCGAACGAGAAGTACCGCGGTGTCCGTGTGGAAGTCTCGCCTGGTCAGCTCAAGATCAGCGCGCACAACCCGGAGCAGGAAGAAGCGCAGGAAGAGATCGAGGCCGATACCAAGGTCGACGATCTGGCGATTGGCTTCAACGTCAATTACCTGCTCGATGCCCTCTCCGCGTTGCGCGACGAGCATGTAGTGATCCAGCTGCGTGATGCGAACTCTTCTGCGTTGGTGCGTGAAGCCAGCAGCGAGAAGTCGCGTCATGTGGTGATGCCGCTGCGTCTTTGACGTTGCGTTCCACGTGGAACACGAAGGGCCCGGCATTGCCGGGCTTTTTGTTTGCGGGGCAGCAAGTCTGAAGCCACGCAGTATCGGACTATCGAAAACAAAGCGGTCCTGCTCTGCTGTGATTCCACTCTCATTGTCGAGTCGCAGTTGGGTGCCTGTCCGATGTCGGTGGTGCACCGCATTCTGAGGCGAGGCTGCCAACGGTGAGGGTTAGGTCGTGTTTACGGAAATAGTGCTCGGCCTGTAACAGCGCGCCGTCGGCCAATCGCGGTAAGAACAAGATGACATCCGCGGCACAAATCTGAACAAGTTCACTTTCGAGCAATCAGGAACATCGGCGGCTGAGGCGAACCGGTGTCTTCCATCGTCCGAGCTTGTGGGCATTTCAAGTACGTTTTTGACTTATGCACATCTAGCTTTGCTTTTAAATCTAGAAATAACTTAAGAGCTTGGTGGTGATGGTAGGGCCAGATTTCGCCGAAAACTACCTTAAGTGTTTGTTTCAAAAGTGGTTTTAGGTCGCGAAACCCTGTGTTTTCAGCCCTGTTTACAGGCCTGTAACCTGTGGGTAAGTAGAAGGACCCTCCTGAGCGTCAAACTTATCCACACGTTATCCCCTGCCTGTCCTTGACCGGCCTTCACAGGCGTTTGCACGGAACTGGCAGCGATCACGTATCCTGCGCCCCGACCGGGACGCCGGATTAGCTCAGAGCAAACCGATCGATGCACGTTGTGCGGTTGTCCATCCATCGACTTCGTCGTTTCCAGACCGTCGAGCTTCATCCCGCCAGTTCCTTGAACTTGCTCACCGGCGATAACGGCGCAGGCAAGACCAGTGTGCTCGAGGCGCTGCATCTGATGGCCTATGGCCGCAGTTTCCGTGGGCGGGTGCGCGATGGGCTGATCCAGCAAGGCGCCGACGATCTGGAAGTGTTCGTGGAATGGCGCGAGCGCAGCGGCGAGACCAGCGAACGCTCGCGTCGCGCAGGTCTGCGCCATAGCGGCCAGGAATGGACCGGCCGGCTGGATGGGGAAGATGTCGCGCAGTTGGGATCGTTATGTGCCGCGCTGGCGGTGGTGACGTTTGAGCCGGGCAGCCATGTCTTGATCAGCGGCGGTGGCGAACCACGCCGACGCTTCCTGGATTGGGGCTTGTTCCACGTGGAACCTGACTTCCTGGCGCTATGGCGGCGTTATGCACGTGCGCTCAAGCAGCGCAACGCCCTACTCAAGCAGGGCGCGCAGCCGCGCATGCTCGATGCGTGGGATCACGAGCTTGCCGAATCCGGTGAAACCCTGACGTCGCGGCGCCTTCGCTACCTGGATCGCCTGCAGGAACGGTTGATTCCCGTTGCAACCGCGATCGCCCCCTCGTTAGGCCTGTCTGCGCTGACGTTCGCGCCGGGGTGGAAGCGCCATGAGGTCTCGCTCGCCGACGCGTTGCTGTTGGCACGGGAGCGCGACCGTCAGAATGGCTATACCTCGCAAGGCCCGCACCGGGCCGACTGGACGCCTGCCTTCGACGCGCTGCCGGGAAAGGACGCGCTCTCGCGTGGCCAGGCCAAGCTCACCGCCCTCGCCTGCCTGCTGGCCCAGGCGGAGGACTTTGCCCACGAACGTGGCGAATGGCCGGTAATTGCATTGGACGATCTGGGTTCTGAGCTGGATCGACACCACCAGGCGCGCGTCTTGCAGCGGCTCGCCTCGGCGCCTGCGCAGGTACTCATCACCGCGACCGAAATGCCGCCGGGGCTTGCAGACTCAGGCGAACTGCTCCATCGGTTCCACGTGGAACACGGGCAAATCGCCGTTCAAGCCGCGTCGGAGTAAGCAACCACGGCACAGGTGGGCCGACTGGTATAATTTATGCGCTATCCCCCTTTTCCCACGGCGCGAAGCGGCTCCTGCCGCCCTCGCCCGTGTTGTGGAGCTAACGGCACGCGCATGACCGAAGATCAAAACACCCCGACCACACCCAACAGCACCTACGATTCCAGCAAGATCACCGTACTGCGTGGCCTGGAAGCCGTCCGCAAGCGCCCCGGCATGTACATCGGCGATGTCCATGACGGCACCGGCCTGCATCACATGGTGTTCGAGGTGGTCGACAACTCGGTCGATGAGGCCCTGGCCGGCCATGCCGACGACATCGTGGTCAAGATCCTGGTCGATGGCTCGGTCGCCGTGTCGGACAACGGACGCGGCGTGCCAGTCGATATCCACAAGGAAGAAGGCGTATCGGCGGCGGAGGTGATCCTCACCGTGCTGCATGCCGGCGGCAAGTTCGACGACAATAGCTACAAGGTTTCCGGCGGCCTGCACGGCGTGGGCGTCTCGGTGGTCAATGCGCTGTCCGAGCACCTGTGGCTGGATATCTGGCGTGACGGCTTCCACTACCAGCAGGAATACGCGCTGGGTGAGCCGCAGTACCCGCTCAAGCAGCTGGAAGCCTCGACCAAGCGCGGCACCACGCTGCGCTTCAAGCCGGCCGTGGCCATCTTCAGCGATGTCGAGTTCCATTACGACATCCTGGCGCGCCGCCTTCGCGAGCTGTCGTTCCTCAATTCCGGCGTCAAGATCGCGCTGATCGACGAACGTGGCGAAGGCCGCCGCGACGATTTCCATTACGAAGGCGGCATCCGCAGCTTCGTGGAGCATCTGGCCCAGCTGAAGTCGCCGCTGCACCCCAATGTGATCTCGGTGACCGGCGAGCACAACGGCATCGTGGTGGACGTTGCCCTGCAGTGGACCGACGCCTACCAGGAAACCATGTACTGCTTCACCAACAACATCCCGCAGAAGGATGGCGGTACCCATCTGGCCGGTTTCCGCGCCGCGCTGACGCGCGTGCTCAGCAACTACATCGAGCAGAACGGCATCGCCAAGCAGGCCAAGGTCGCGCTGACCGGCGACGACATGCGCGAAGGCATGATCGCGGTGCTGTCGGTGAAGGTGCCCGACCCCAGCTTCTCCTCGCAGACCAAGGAAAAGCTGGTCAGCTCGGACGTGCGCCCGGCGGTGGAAAACGCCTTCGGTGCGCGCCTGCAGGAATTCCTGCAGGAAAACCCGAACGAAGCCAAGGCCATCACCGGCAAGATCGTCGACGCCGCGCGTGCGCGCGAAGCCGCCCGCAAGGCGCGCGATCTGACCCGCCGCAAGGGCGCGCTGGACATCGCCGGCCTGCCGGGCAAGCTGGCCGACTGCCAGGAAAAGGACCCGGCGTTGTCCGAACTGTTCATCGTCGAGGGTGACTCGGCGGGTGGCTCGGCCAAGCAGGGTCGCAACCGCAAGAACCAGGCGGTGCTGCCGCTGCGCGGCAAGATCCTCAACGTCGAACGTGCCCGCTTCGACCGTATGCTGGCCTCCGACCAGGTCGGCACGCTGATCACTGCGCTCGGCACCGGCATCGGCCGTGACGAGTACAACCCGGACAAGCTGCGCTACCACCGCATCATCCTGATGACCGACGCCGACGTCGACGGCTCGCACATCCGCACCCTGCTGCTGACGTTCTTCTACCGGCAGATGCCGGAGCTGATCGAGCGCGGCTACATCTATATCGGCCTGCCGCCGCTGTACAAGCTCAAGCAGGGCAAGAGCGAGCTCTATCTCAAGGACGACGCGGCGCTCAACGCTTACCTGGCCAGCAACGCGGTGGAAGGTGCGGCGCTGATTCCGGCCAGCGACGAGCCGCCGATCACCGGCGAGGCGCTGGAGAAGCTGCTGATGCTGTTCACCGGCGCCAACGAGGCGATTGCGCGCAACGCGCATCGTTACGACCCGGCGCTGATGACGGCGTTGATCGACCTGCCGCCGCTGGACGTGGCAAAGCTGCAGGCCGAGGGCGACCAGCATCCGACCCTGGACAAGCTGCAGGCGGTGCTCAACCGCGGCACCCTGGGCACGGCGCGCTACCAGCTGCGCTTCGACCCGGCCACCGACAGCACCTCTGCCACGCTGGTTGCGGTGCGCAAGCACATGGGCGAGGAATTCACCCAGGTGTTGCCGATGGGCGCGTTCGAAAGCGGCGAACTGCGCCCGTTACGCGAGGTGGCACTGGCTCTGGATGGTCTGGTGCGCGAAGGCGCGCAGATCGTGCGTGGCAACAAGACCCATCCGATCACCAGCTTTGCGCAGGCGCACGCCTGGTTGCTGGAAGAGGCCAAGAAGGGTCGCCAGGTGCAGCGCTTCAAGGGCCTGGGCGAAATGAACGCCGAGCAGCTGTGGGAAACCACGGTCAACCCGGATACGCGTCGCTTGCTGCAGGTACGCATCGAAGACGCGGTGGCCGCCGATCAGATCTTCAGCACCTTGATGGGCGATGTGGTCGAACCACGCCGCGATTTCATCGAGGACAACGCGCTGAAGGTGTCCAACCTGGATATCTGAGCCTTCCGTCGTACGCGCGCGCGTCGCCTTGGCGATGCCCGCGCGGGCGCGGTTTTTCGCAGGACGACGATGAGCGCAGATTCTCCAACGACCCCGGCTCCGGCCTCCGCTGCCGGCAAGTCCCGGTTGTTTCCCGCACTGCTCGGCTTCTGGATCGACGTGCTGATCGCCACCGGCCTGCTGCTGACGCTCAGCGTGGCCGGCTTTGCGCTGTGGGGGGCGGTACGCGGCTTCAGCTATGTGCAGGCGGCCAAAGCGCAGGGCCTGACGCCCTCTTCCGCGCAGATCATGGCCGCGATCGGTCAACCCGGAGTGCTGGTGCAGTTGCTCACTGCACTGGTCAGCACCGCCACGCCGGCCGTGCTGCTGTACTACTGGCGTCGCCGGGCCACCGCTGGCGAACAGGCTGCCTCGCGTGCCGCCACGCGGCGTGCCTCGACCTGGGGCTGGACCGGCCTGATCGCCGTCTCCGTGTTCGTGCTGAGCAATCTGGTCAGCGTCGCGGCATCGGCGCTGGGCATCAAACCGGTGCCGACCAACCTGCCGCTGATGGAAGAAGCGATCAAGCAATGGCCGCTGGCGCTGGTGGTGTTCGCCGTGGTCATCGCCCCGGCGTACGAGGAATTGCTGTTCCGGCGCGTGCTGTTCGGCCGCCTGCTGGCCGCCGGGCGCCCGTGGCTGGGCATCGCGCTGAGCAGCGCGATCTTTGCGCTGGTGCATGAAGTGCCCGGCATCAGCGGCAACGGTCCGGCCGCCATCGCCCAGTTGTGGCTGATCTACGGCAGCATGGGTGCGGCATTTGCATGGCTGTATTGGCGCACTGGCACCCTGTGGGCACCCATCGCCGCGCACGGCATCAACAACGCCACGGCCCTGGCCGCGCTGTACTTTTTCGGGGTCGGCTGACCCGTTTGACGAAAAGTTAAGACGAGCCTGCCAAAATGCCCCCAGGGTTCCAGGGGGATTGAATGAAAGCTAGGCTGTTGATCGTTGTTGCCGTCCTTACGTTGACGGCATGTGCCACCACAACTTCGCCGACCGGCCGCCGACAGGTGGTGGGAGGCGTCACGCAAGACCAACTCGACAAGCTTGGCGCGGAGTCGTTTGCGCAGACCATGGCCAAGGAAAAGGTCAGCACCGACGGCAAGCAGAACGCCTACGTGCAGTGCGTGGTCAATGCCCTGGTGGCGCAATTGCCGCCGCAATGGCGCGAAACCCGCTGGGAAACCGCGCTGTTCGTCGACGACGAAGCCAATGCGTTCGCGCTGCCCGGCGGCAAGGTCGGCGTGAACACCGGTATCTTCACCGTCGCCAAGACCCAGGATCAGCTGGCCGCCGTGCTCGGTCATGAAATCGGGCATGTGATCTCGCGGCACCATGAAGAGCGCATCACCCGCCAGCTCGGCGCGCAGACCGGCCTGGGCATCATCGGCGCGCTGGCTGGCGCGGCCTACGGCGATGGCGCGGCCAGCGCGGTGAACCAGGTCGGTGGCATGACCGCGCAGACGGTGTTCCTGCTGCCCGGCTCGCGCACGCAGGAGAGCGAGGCCGACGTAGTCGGACAACGCCTGATGGCGCAGGCCGGCTTCGACCCTGCCCAGGCGGTCACGCTGTGGCAGAACATGATGGCCGCCAGTGGCAACCGTCAGCCGCAATGGCTGTCCACTCACCCCGATCCGGCCAATCGCATCCGCGAACTGCAGGCCGACGTCAATCAGCTCGAGCCGGTCTACACGCAGGCGCGACAAGACGGCCGGGCGCCACGCTGTGGCTGAAACCGCCCCTGATACGTACCGAATATCGCAACACAGCATGGAAACCGTTTTCGGGAACTGAGACTTTCTGCTAAGTTTGCCGGCTCAGATTTTTCGTACAGCTTCCATTCCGCTTTTCGTACCGCCCGACGGCGGCTCGTCCGAGGTGAATCATGAAACTGCTCAAGCGCAAGCAAGCCCTGTTGTCCCTGTTCATCGCCGCGTCGCTGGGCGGGGCAGTCGTCGCCGATGCGGTCGCGCAGTCGGACCGCTCGTCCGAGCGTGCCAGCCGCAAGTCCAAGAGCAGCGGCAAGGCCGAAGAGCTGTACCCGCAGTCCACCCGCGCCGCGCCGACGATCAAGCCCTCGTCCAAGCTGGGCAGCAAGCTGCAGAAGCTGATCGAAACCTTCAACAAGGGCGAGGACTACCATGGCGTGCGCACCCAGGCCGATGAAATCCTGGCCAATTCCGCCGCCAATGAAGCCGACAAGGCGCTGGCCGCGCAGCTTGCTGCACAGGCCGCGTACAACACCGACGACACCGCCGCTGCCAAGAAATACCTGCAGCAGGCGATCGGTCTGAATGCGCTGGACAACAACGGCCAGTTCCAGTCGATGCTGATGCTGGCGCAGTTGCAGATGCAGGACGACCAGCAGGCCGAGGGCCTGGCCACGCTGGACAAGTACCTGGACGAAAGCAAGTCGCAGCGCCCGGAAGACCTGATCCTCAAGGGCCAGGCGCTGTATCAGGCCGAGCGGTACAAGGAGGCGATTCCGGTGCTGAAGCAGGCCATCGCCGCCTCGCCCGAGCCGAAGGACACGTGGAACCAGTTGTTGATGGCTGCCTACGCCGAGGCCGGCCAGACCGGCGAGGCCGTCGCGACCGCCGAGGCGATCGCCGCCAAGACGCCGAACGACAAAAAGGCCCAGCTCAATCTGGCCAGCATGTATATGCAGGCCGACCAGATGGACAAGGCCGCAGCCGTCATGGACAAGCTGCGCGCTGCCGGGCAGTTGACCGAGGAGAAGGAGTACAAGCAGCTGTACTCGATCTACGCCAACACCGAGAACAAGGAAAAGGACGTCATCGCTGTCATCAACGAAGGTATGCAAAAAGGCATCCTCAAGCCTGATTATCAGACATACCTCGCGTTGGCGCAGTCGTATTACTACAGCGAGGATGTGCCCAAGGCAGTCGAGAATTGGCAGAAAGCCGCACCACTTTCCAAGGACGGCGAGACCTATCTGAATCTGGCCAAGGTGCTGCATTCGGAAGGGCGTATCCCCGAAGCCAAGCAGGCTGCCCAGCAGGCGATCGCCAAAGGCGTCAAAAAACCTGAAGACGCAAAGAAGATCATCAACCTGAAGTAAAAAAGAAAATAAACCCCCGAAATCCCTGTGTTTTTAGTGGTTACAGGACTCGGGATTGGTATAAGCTTGGGAGTTCCTGCGGTGTCAAAGCCGTCCGAAAACCTGGGGATCATCACCGTGATCCGGGGCCCCCACTGAAAGAGCCATTGGCGCATGACGGAACAACTCGTTATCCACAGGCATGACTATGATGCCGGGAACCAGGGTCTGAGCTGGGCCCGCATTATCGGCATCGCGTTTGTAATTGCTTTGCACCTCACTGCACTGATGATGTTGCTGATCCCTGCAGTGGCGCCGAAGGCTCCGGCTGAGAAGGAGCGCACCACCATGGTCACCTTGGTGGATGCACCGCCTCCTCCCCCGCCGCCGCCGCCGCCGCCGCCGCCGGAAGACAAGCCGCCGCCGCCGGTCAAGAATCTGTCGCCGCCGAAGCCGTCACCGGTTCCGCCGCCGCCGGAAGCTCCGGTGGTCGACGTTCCCGAACCGCGTCCCAGCGATATCGTCACGCCGCCGAGCCCACCGTCTCCGCCGCAACCGCCGAATGACATCGGCGCCAGTGTCGATATCTCGTCCAAGAACATGAACCCGCCGAAGTATCCGCCGGCTGCATTCCGTGCCGGTGTACAAGGTGAGGTCATCCTGATCGTGGATGTGGATGCAAGCGGCAACGTGACCAATGTGTCGGTCGAAAAGTCCAGCCGCAACCGCGACCTTGACCGTGCCGCGATGGACGCAGCACGCAAGTGGAAGTTCAATGCTTCCACTGTCAACGGGCAGAAAGCCGCCGGACGTGTCCGCGTCCCGGTCAACTTTGCTCTGAACTGATCCACGGGCCGGCTACGGCCGGCCCAGGATCCTGTCTTCCTTTCGCTCCACCCTTCATCACCACACACAACAAAGGTAAGCGTCATGCTGCAGGAATTCTTTATCGCCGCCGCTGCAGGGGGCTCCAATCCGTCGGCCGCTCTTTCGCAGATGGGCTTCGAGCATCTGATCACCGAAATGACCTCTCAGCCCGGCGACTTCGCCGTGTCCTGGGTCGTTCTGATCACCCTGATCGCCATGTCCGCTGCCTCCTGGTACTGGACCGTCATCAACATTTTCCGCGCCACCCGTCTGAAGAGCGCGGCTGACCGCGTCACCACCGCGTTCTGGGATGCCCCGAATGCACAGGACGCCATCCGCGCCATGGAAGAGCAGCCCGCTTCCGAGCCGTTCTCCAAGATCGCGCTGGACGCAGCCCAGGCCGCCGCTCACCACCAGCGTGCCGAAGGCACCAGCGCCGGCGGTCTGGGCGAGAGCCTGAGCCGTTCCGAGTTCGTCGATCGCGCCCTGCGTCAGGCCGTGACCCGCGAAAGCACCCGTCTGCAGTCCGGCATGACCCTGCTCGCCACCGTCGGTGCGACCGCACCGTTCGTCGGTCTGCTCGGTACCGTGTGGGGCATCTACGGCGCGCTGATCAAGATCGGTGCAACCGGTTCGGCTTCCATCGACGCCGTTGCCGGCCCGGTGGGTGAAGCGCTGATCATGACCGCGATCGGTCTGTTCGTCGCCATCCCGGCGGTGTTCGCGTTCAACTTCTTCTCCAAGGTCAACAGCTCGGTGATCGCCAAGTTCGACACCTTCGCTCACGACCTGCACGACTTCTTCGCCACTGGTTCGCGCGTTCGCTAATCCGTAGTAAAGAACGACTTCGCAACGATTTAGACGGAGCCCGTTATGGCCTTCAGTAGTGGAAACAGCGGTGGCCCGATGGCCGACATCAATGTGACGCCCCTTGTGGACGTGATGTTGGTGCTGCTGATCATCTTCATCATTACGGCACCGCTGATGTCCCATAAGGTCAAGGTGGAGCTGCCCGAGGCCAACCTGGTCCAGAAGGAAGAGCCGGAGAAACGTGCCGCGCCGATCACCCTGGCCGTCAAGGAAGACGGGTCGCTGTACTGGAACGACGAGCCGGTCTCCAAGGAAGCATTGGAGTCGCGCCTGTCCACCGCCGCACAGCAGACACCGCAACCGCCGCTCAACCTGCGTGGCGACCGCACGACCAAGATGCGTACGATCAACGAGATCACCAAGATCGCGCAGGGTCAGGGCATGTTGGACATCGGCTTCGTCGCGACCAAAGAGAAGGGGCAGTAAGCCATGGCATTCAGTACCGGTGGAAACCGTGGCCCGATGGCCGATATCAACGTCACGCCCCTGGTGGACGTGATGTTGGTGCTGCTGATCATCTTCATCGTGACCGCGCCGATCATGACCTATCCGATCGCCGTGGATCTGCCGCAGCGGGTGCTCAACCCGCCACCGCAGACGACCGAACCGCCGCCGCCGATCGAGTTGCGGATCGACGCCAGCAACCAGGTGTTCTGGAACAACAGTCCAGTGCCGGTGGCTCAGCTGCAGCAGAAGATGGAAGAAGTGATCGCCAGCGATCCGACCAACCAGCCGGAACTGCGCATCGATGCGAACCAGGACGCGGAGTACGAGGTGATGGCCAAAGTCCTGGCTGCGGCAAAGAACTCGCAGATGAAGAAGATCGGCTTCATGCAGTAAGACATCGCAAGACCGCAACACAACAGTCATGACGCGACTGCAAACGCCACCGGAAACGGTGGCGTTTTTTTATGCGTGATCGATTCGCAGCCCGACGCTTCGGCTCGGTGTTCGAGCATTGTTTTTGCACTGCGGCCAGTGCAAATGCGGAATATGCAGTGATGGCCAAGGTATTGGCTGCGGCAAAGAACGCGCAGGCCGATAGCATCGGTTTTGTACAGTAGATAATGCAGTTACTACTGAAGTAAATGGTGCAGTAAATAGCGCAACGGGGCAGAAAAACTCTGCTCCGTTGCGAGTAATGGGATGCATAACGTGCAGCTGCCTTAAAGCAACCGAGAAAAACGACAAAACGCAGCGGCCGGCGCCATCAGGCGTCTGGACCGCATGCGAGAATTCGGTGTCATCTGCGACCTCAAGACCGCCGAGCTCCGTGTTTCGGTAAGTGCCGTCGCTTCGATAGACGCGCTTAGACGATTGAATCTCTCAAACGCTAGCCGATGGACTGCGCAATATCTCCAGATACGCGCGCACAGTCGCCTCCAGACCTCGATACAAGGCTTCGCTGATCAGCGCGTGGCCGATCGAGACTTCGAGCACGCCGGGGACGGCGTTGAGAAAATCGCCAAGGTTGTCCTGCGACAGATCATGCCCGGCATTGATGCCCAACCCTGCGGCGCTGGCACGTTGTGCGGCACCGGCAAACAGCGCGAATGCAGCATCCGGCTGCCCGCTCAGATGCGCCTGCGCATACGGGCCGGTGTACAACTCGATGCGATCTGCACCGAGCACTGCCGCTTGAGCGATCTCGGCATTACCGGCATCGACAAACAAACTGACGCGCGCACCAATCGCCTTGAACGAGGCAATCAGTGCGGCGAGCTGTGCGGTGTCCTGTGAAAAGTCGAAACCGCGGTCGGAGGTCAGTTGCCCGTCGCCGTCGGGCACCAGGGTGACCTGCTCGGGGCGCGTGAGGCGACATAGCTCCAGCAGCCCGGGATAACCGTCGCGCGATGGCGCGAACGGGTTGCCTTCGATATTGAACTCAACCGCGTGTTCGCGTGTTAGCGCGCTCAGCGCCAGCACGTCGTCGGCGCGGATATGCCGCTGGTCCGGGCGCGGATGCACGGTGATGCCGTGCGCACCTGCCGCGATGCAGGCGCGTGCGGCCTGCACGACATCGGGATCGTGCCCGCCGCGCGAATTGCGCAGCACCGCGATCTTGTTGACGTTGACGCTGAGCTGGGTGGTCACGACGTCGCTCTCAGGCCTGCGGCTCGCCATCGCGCGTGGCGTTGAGTGCGGCCGCTTTGCGGGCCTCGGCCACTTCGCGCAGGCGGCGCAGTTCTGCCGGGTCGATCATGCTGCTGGTATCGCGCTGGGTATCGTCCATGCGCGATGCGAACCAGCCGCGCGTCCACAGCAACAGCAGCAGCAATGCCACCAGCAGCGAGACCACCAGCAACCACACGTGCGGCGTGCTGAAAGCCAGCACCAGCGCACCCAGTGCCATAAGCAGAAACAGCCAGTGCATGACGAGCTCCCCAATCAGTGGCGGCAGTGTAGCGCCGCGCCCGGTGCGGTTCCACGTGGGCGCGGTGGGCAAGGTTCAGAGCAACGGCGACAGCAGCCGTGCGAAGGCTTCGGGAAGGCGCGAGCGCCACAGGGGGCGGCGGCGTACGAATCGCACTTCCTGGGCTTTTTCCAGGTCGCTGCCGATCAGCCCCGCCAGTTCCGCCGCCACCGCCTGGTCGCGAAACAGCATCGACAACTCGAAATTCAGCCGGAAGCTGCGGCTGTCGAAATTGGCGCTGCCGACGATACTGATCTCATCGTCGACCAGCAGCGCCTTGGTGTGCAGCATGCGCGGGCCGTACTCGTAGATGCGCACGCCGGCTTCGAGCAGTTCGTCGAAATACGAGCGTGCCGCGTAGGTGACCAGGCGCGAATCGCTGACGCGCGGCACCAGCAGGCGCACGTCCAGGCCGCCCAATGCGGCCGAGGTCAGTGCCATGCGCGCGGCCTCGCCTGGGACGAAGTACGGCGTGACCAGCCAGACCCGATGCCTGGCTTCGTGGATCGCAGCGACCATCAGCCGATGGATCGCCTCCCACGAGGAATCCGGCCCCGACACCAGCACCTGCGCATCGACATCGCCTTGCGCGCGGGTCGGCACATCCTCCGGCCACAGCTGTTGACCGTGGAAGGCCGGGCGGCCCTGCCGGGTGGCGTAGAGCCAGTCCTCCAGGAACACCAGCTGCAGGCTGCGCACCACGTGGCCTTGCAGACGCACGTGCAGGTCGCGGTAGGCGTCGCTGCGCACCTGCTCGTTCTCGTCGTCGGTGACGTTGATGCCGCCAGTGAAGCCGATCCGCCCATCGATGACGATCACCTTGCGGTGGGTGCGCAGGTTCAACCACGGCCGCTTGAACGGCTTGAGCAACTGCGAGGGATGGAACCAGGCGGTCTCCACCCCGGCCTCGCGCAGCGTGCGCAGGCTGCGCCGTGTCATCGCCGAAGAACCCACCGCATCCAGCAACAAGCGCACCTTGACGCCGGCGCGCGCGCGTTCCATCAAGGCCTCGCAGATTGCGGTGCCGCTGCGGTCCGGCTGGAAGATGTAGTACTCCAGATGGATGTGGTCGCGCGCGTGATGAATCGCCTCGATGATGGCGGCGTAGGTGGCCGCGCCGTCGACCAGCCAGTGCACTTCGGTGGCGCTGCTGGGCGCCAGGCCGGTGGTGGACTGGGCGATCCTGGCCAGCTCGGTGCAGTCGGCGTCGGGTGGGCAGACGCTGTCGTAGCTTTCCATGCCCGAGCGCGAACGGCCGCGGCGCAGGCGCTGGCGCTTGACCTTCTGCGGGCCGAGCCAGTAATAGATCAGCAGGCCCAGATACGGCAGCGCGGCCAACGACAGCACCCAGCTCAGCGTGGCCACCGGCTCGCGCTTCTGCAGCACGATCCAGCTGGCGATCCACAGCAGGTACAACACATAGGCGGCCAGGAGGAGCGCTTCGAGGTGTGGAATGGTGGCCAGCCAGTCCCACTCGCCCTGTGCAGATGCGAGCATGCGCGGATTCTACGGCCCGCACGCTTTACCGCGATGACCAGGCAGCCAACGCGACGGCGGTGCACGGGGATGAAAGCGTCATCGGGTCGCGTGCGCGGTCGCGCCACGTGAGACCTGCCGGCCGTACGATGGCGCAATGGCAACTGCGATCAAAGGCCGGGGTGCGACCGGCCATCTGCCCGGACGTTTCGAAGTCACCACCCAGCAGGCGGTGGACGATGGCTGGCACGCCGACGACAGCGAAGAGTTCGCTTCGCCCGCATTGCGCACGCAGGTCACCGAGGAAACCGCACGCAGCATCATCAGCCGCAATCAATCGCCGGATATCGGGTTCTCGCAATCGGTGAATCCCTATCGGGGTTGCGAGCATGGGTGCAGCTACTGCTTTGCGCGGCCCTCGCATGCGTATCTCAATCTCTCGCCCGGACTGGATTTCGAAACAAAGTTGTTCGCCAAGACCAATGCGCCGGAGGTGTTGCGGCGCGAGTTGTCGCGGCCCAGCTATGTACCCAGCCCGATCGCATTGGGCATCAACACCGATGCGTATCAGCCGATCGAACGTAAGCACGCGCTGACGCGGCAATTGATCGAAGTGCTGTGGGAGACGCGGCATCCGTTCACGCTGATTACCAAGAACGCGTTGGTGACGCGCGATCTGGATCTGCTTGCGCCGCTGGCGCGCGAGGGGTTGGTCAACGTGTACTTTTCGGTGACCACGCTCGACCCGCACGTGTCGGCCAAGCTTGAACCGCGCGCGTCCGCGCCGCATGCACGCCTGCGCGCGATGCGTGCATTGCACGAGGCCGGCGTGCCGGTCGGGGTGATGGCCGCGCCGGTGATTCCGTGGATCAACGATCACGAACTGGAAGCGATCCTGCAGGCCGCCGCCGATGCTGGCGCCCACAGTGCCGGCTACGTATTGCTGCGGCTACCGCATGAAGTGGCGCCGCTGTTCCGCGACTGGTTGCAGACCCATCATCCACAACGCGCCGAGCATGTGATGAGCACGATCCAGCAGCTGCGCGGCGGCAAGGATTACGACAGCGCCTTCGGCACCCGCATGCGCGGACAAGGCGTGTATGCGGATCTGCTGGCGAGACGCTTCGCGCTGGCCCACCGCCGCGCCGGTTTCGATGCACGCCAGATGCCGCCGTTGGACACGGGGAAGTTTCGGCGCCCTGCTCCGCCGGCCAAGCCGGTCAAGCCGATCGAGGAATCGCCGCAGGGGCAGTTGTTTTAGGGGCGGGGATTTGTGATTCGGGATTGTGGATTCGTAAGAGCAGCCGTGATTCGGCAGTCGGGATTAGGGATGCGTCACAGCAGCAGCACTGCAGTCCCCGCTCTTGCGAATCCCCAATCCTGAATCACGAATCCCCGCCATACAAAGCCTGCGCCGACTGAAACAAGATCCAGCTGGTCGCAATGAACTTGTCGCCGCCGACCGGGCGGTTGCCGCGGTGGGTGTGGGTGAATGCGGTGGGAGCGATCAGCAGGCTGCCGGTGCGTGGGCGGGCCTTGCGTTGCTGGAACAGGAACTCGGTTTCGCCGTGCTCGAACTCCTCGTTGAGGTAGAGCGTCCATAGCAGATGGCGGTGCAGCGTTTCGGCACTGGCATCGCGTGGATACAGCTCGCAATGCCAGTACGGATAACCGCCCTGGTCGGCGGCGTACCACTGCAGATTGATCGCTGCCGGGCGCAGGCAGGTGCGCGCCAGATCGCCCAGTGCCTGATCGCTCATCTGCACGATGTCTTCGGCAACCAGGCGATGCGGGCTGCCGTCGTCGGTGGTGACCTGCAGCATCAGCGGCGAGATCAACGCTTGCGGATAGCGCCGCAGATAGCCGAGCAGGCCTTCGAACACCGCTTGTTGCAGGCGGTTTTCCACTTCCGCCCACTCGGCCACGCCGCTGATGCGCAGATCGCGGCTGTGTTTGAGTTCGGGAAACACGCCGCTGCCCACGCGCCCCGGCTGCAGCTGCTGGCTGGCGCGCATGCGTTGCACGATGGCCGCGCAGTCCTCGCGCGCGATGGCGTTGTCGGTGATCTGGATGAAGTCGGGTCGGTCCATGTCATGACGATAGTAATCCCGCCACGGCGTGCGCGCGAGCAGGCTGGGGCTGCCGGCAAAGTGGAACGACGCCTCACTCTGTGGCAAGAGAGCCGCGCAGCGGCGGCGCGTTGTCCAGAGACTGCATACATCAATACTTCGTGTCTAAGTGACCTTTTTCGCGCTACTGACTTCACTCTTCAAGAGAAAAAATAGCCTGCCCGCCGGCAATGTTGTCGATTAGCTGGTAATACTAGGAAATGAGATGAAAAGCTTTTTAAGGGCGTTTGGCGCAGGCAATGCAAGCAGCAGTCGTTCCCGGAATAATGTTCCGGAGCCAAACTCGCCTGCCAGTAGCAGAGCATCTACACCCCCGCATCTCCACCCAGTAATCCGGCGTTTTCTGCTCTCCCGAACCGGCCTCGCAAAAAAGCCGAGGCGTTATCGGCGGCGGTGGAAGCGCATGCATATTCAGCTCCGCCGGACCTTGTGACTTATGCTAACGCAACGCTGGAGCAGTTGCAGAGAAATGAGCCAATAAGTGCTCAAATTTTAACAATGGAAATAAATAATCTGCCTCATCTTGTCCGGTCATACGACACAAGGCTAAATAATCTCAATTTACGCTGTTATGACTCACCGCATGAGTTTGTTCAAGATCTGCATCGCTGGCGTAAGACAGGACTGCCTTGCAGGGCGGTAGTAAGGCTTGACGAAGAAGCCGGACGGTGGCATCGGGTGGCTTTCGACGTGCGCAACCATGAAAGTGGTCACACGAGCATCATTGCACTGGAGCCTGCGTCTGCACTTAATCCACAACATATGCCGGGGTTTGTGAAGATGAGACAAAACCTAGCAACCCAGTTCGGTAAAAATATATCGTTCGCAGTCATTGAGGCAGAAGCACAGAAGTCAAAGGATGATTGTGTGCTGTTTTCGCTCGACTACGCCCTGGCGGCATACCAGGAAAGAAACAGCTTCGATGAATGGCATAAAGATCTGCGGAAAAAGGGAAAGATTCAGAAAATGCGTCCACAAAATTCGTACCTTATGGGACTTGGTGTGTACGTGCTTTGCGGGATTGACTTATTGCCTGCAAATTTCTACAAGCATGCGCATTCCCGTCGTACTATCGACCAACTCGATGCGGCACAGCCTGGCGCATCGGATACTGATGTCAGATCCGGCAGATCCGCTCGCTACAAGGAGTCACTAAGCAGCAGACTGGAGCAGTTTCGGGTCGAGCGCGAGAAAAGCTATAGCATTTCAATTGAAGCTTCCAGAGCCCGAAAGATTCGTCATGCACTGGAGTCTTGAGGAACATTCAATGGAATGCGTTGTAATGTTGTTCGCTTAAGGAAAACGGCGCTTTTACCTACCGGGAGAAGCGCCGTTTTAGTTGGCCTTGCGACGATGCCGAGCTGTACCAACTTTGATCAGAAATCTAAATGCACAGCATCATGCATACCTTGAAGCGCCGATCAGAACTTGTAGTTGATCGAGGCAGCCAGGATATTGCCCTGTACCTCGTAACTACCGGCTAGGCGGTCGCCGGTGGCGCTGCGGGTGTCGCTGGTCGGGTCGCTGGTGAACAGGTGCGTGTAGCCGAAGTTGTACTCGGCCTTGTCCGACGGACGCCAGCTCAGACCCAGCGAGAGCCACTTGCGGCTCGCATCCGGCACGCGCACGTCGCGGTGCTCGGCGGTGGTCGGGGTCTGGTCGTAGGCCAGGCCGCCACGCAGGGTCAGGCTCTCGCTCATGCGGTAGTCGGCACCGATCGAGGCGAAGGTGGTGTCGCGGTAGGAGAAGTCCAGCACGCTGTCGGGCTGATTGGAGGCAAAGTCCACCGTCACCTGGTCGAACTTGCTCCAGGCGGTGCGGGTGACGTCGGCCATGATCGACCACTGCTCGTTCACGTTGTGGGTGAAGCTGGCGGTGGCGCTGGCCGGCAACGTGACGGTGGCGCGGCCCTTGGTGTCGACGAAGGTACCCGGTGCGGCGACAGCCAGCACGCTGGCGGCATTGCCCGGCGTGGTGAAGTCGGCATCGCCGTCGGTGATCTTGTGCTCCACTTCCGAGCGGTAGCTGAAGCCGATGTGGGTGTTCTCATCGATGCTGAACAAGCCACCCAGGGTGAAGCCCACTTCGGTGCTGTTGCCCTTGATGCGCGAGTAACCATCGGCGCTGCCCGGCGCAAAGCCCGGCACGCGGCGGGCGGCCAGGATGCTGCCGAAATCCACGGCGTTGGCCAGGTCGATATCCAGACGCTCGGCGAACACCGAGGCACCAAAGGACACGTACGGGTTCACGTCGTAGGAGAAGGCGACGTTGAAGTCGAGCGCCTGCAGCTCGGTCTTGGTGCCGTGGTAGCGGCCGACCCAGTCGCGGTCGTAGTCGGTCTTGAAGCCGAACGGCACGGTCAGTGAGGTACCCAGGTGCATGTTGTCGTTTTCGCCGAACGGCACGTGGAAGTACATCGCCGGGACCGGCGCAATCATGCCGGCATCGCCGCCATTGCCGCCGGAAACCGGGGCGCCGTTGGCGTAGGTGGCGGTGTCGGGCTGGAACTTGGCCGAGAAGTGGATGGCGCTGACGTCGGCCTGGAACAGGCGGCCGTCGAGCTGACGCATGCCGGCCGGGTTGTTGGCGATGATCGAGGCGTCATCGGGGGCGCTGCCGGAACCGGCGAAGGCGCGGCCAAGACCCTTGGCGCTGTTTTCCTTCAGCTGGAACGCGGCGCCGTGGGCTTGGCCAACGGCCAGCACACCGGCGATACCAACGGCCAACAGGGTGGCGCGGCTGAGAGTGGAAGCGGTAGGCATAAGTTGTTGCTCTCCGGATAAAGACTGCAGTGGTCGGTACAGCGCCCGCGCCCAGCGCCAAACAGCAGCTGGAGCGCGCCGGAGACCCCCCCCCGACATACGACGCCGTACGCAGTATAACCACGACGATTAACCGAACAATAACGAAGTGCGTTTTGGCTGGCTGGACAGGTTGGGGATGGGTTCAGGAGCGTGAACCCGCTAGAGTGCCACTCCGATGTTCGTCTCTCTCCCCTCCCGCAAGAAACCTACCCCCCGCTGGGCGGTGCCGTTGCTGTTCGCAACCGTCTGGCTGGCTTACCTGTGGTCGATCAGCCGGCCAGGCGAGGCGCGCAACACGCTATGGCTGGACTGGGGCGCGCTGTCCAGCGGCGTCTCCAACCTGGGCGACTGGTGGGCGACCCTGCGCGACGGCAGCGTGCTGCGGCTGTTCACGGCCCTGTTCCTGCATGCCGACTGGTCGCATCTGCTCGGCAACCTGGTGTTCCTGCTGATCTTCGGGCTGCCGGCCGAGCGCATTCTGGGGCCGTGGCGGTTGCTGCTGCTGTTTCTGGTCGGCGGCGCGGCCTCCAACCTGGCGGCGATCTTTGCGATCGGCACGCCGGACCGGGTGATCATCGGCGCCTCGGGCGCGGTGTCGGCATTGATCGGCACCTATCTGGCGCTGTTTCCCGGCGCCAAGCTGGGCGTGGTGCTGCCGCTGGGGGTGTTTCTGGAATTCATCCGGGTGCCGGCGCCGTTGCTGATCGGGGTGTGGGCGATGCTGCAGGTGGTGTTCGCCTACATCGGCCCGGCGTTCGGCATGGTGGCGTGGTCGGCGCATATCGCCGGTTTCGTGTTCGGGATCGTCTATGGCCTGTACGTGCGCGCGGCGATCGCGCGGCGGCTGCGCAAGCGCCACGGGTTTTAACGCGGCGAGCGACGCGTGGTGGATGGCCCGACGACGCTGATGCGGGCGTTGCGTTCTGGCAGTGACCGGTTGCGCTGCCTCGGCCATGCTGGCGCGCCTATAATCGCTGGCATGGTCAAACCTTTGTACAAAGTCACCTTCCACAATCATGGCAAGGTGTACGAGCTTTACGCGCGCGAGGTCACCAGCAGCCATCTGTGGGGCTTCAACCAGATCGGCGAGCTGGTGTTCGACGTGCACGACGGGTTGGTGGTGGATCCCACCGAAGAACGGTTGCGCGAAGAGTTCGGCAATACCAAGACGCTGCACCTGCCGATGCAGAGCATCGTGCGGATCGAAGAGGTCGAGAAGAAAGGCCAGTCGGTGATCCGCGATGCCACCACCGGCGACAAGGTGGTCACGCCGTTCCCGCTGCCGACCAAGCCGCGCTGATGCGCATCCTGGTGCCCGACGATTACCAGGGCGCCGTCCGCCAGCTGCCCTGTTTGCAACGGTTGCAAGGGCACGATGTGCAGGTGCTGGGTGCGCTGGCCACCGATCCCAACGAATGGGCCGAGCGGCTGGTGGAAGCCGATGCGCTGGTGCTGATTCGCGAGCGTACCCGCGTGGATGCCACGCTGCTGCGGCGTTTGCCACGGCTCAAGTTGATCAGCCAGACCGGGCGGGTGGGCGCACATGTGGATGTGGCCGCGTGCACCGAGTTCGGGGTGGCAGTGGCCGAAGGCGTCGGCTCGCCGGTGGCGCCGGCCGAGCTGACCTGGGCCTTGATCCTGTCGGCCAGCCGGCGGCTGACCGAGTACCAGCGCGCGCTGCATCAGGGCCGCTGGCAGGCGCTGGGTGATCCCGGGTTGGGACGCGTGCTGCACGGGCGCACCTTGGGCATCTGGAGTTATGGGCGGATCGGCCAGCGCGTGGCCGGCTTCGGGCGTGCGTTCGGCATGCAGGTGCTGGTGTGGGGCGGCGAAGCCTCCTGCGCGCAGGCCGCGGGCGATGGGTTCGAGATCGCCGCCAGCCGCGAGGACCTGTTCGAACGCAGCGATGTGCTGTCGCTGCATCGGCGCCTGAGCGCGCAGACACGCCATCAGGTGACCGTGGACGATCTGGCGCGCATGCGCCGCGATGCCTTGCTGGTGAACACCAGCCGCGCCGAATTGATCGCGCCAGGTGCGCTGTTGGCCGCGTTGGACGCAGGCCGTCCGGCGCAGGCGGCGGTGGATGTGTTCGAACGTGAGCCGGTGCTGGATGCGCGCGATGCGTTGCTGCAGCACCCGCGCGTGTTGGCGACGCCGCATTTGGGCTATGTGGAACGCGACAGCTACGCGCTGTACTTCGAAGCGGCATTCGACAATGTGCTGGCGTTTGCCGCAGGCACGCCGCGCAATCTGGTCAATCCCGAGGCGTTGGCGATTGCGCGATAGCGGTTGTTTGAGTGGTGATCGCGTTCGGGAAGGCTTCTCGCGACCAAGGTCGCTCCTACAAAAGCATCAGCGCTGCGGCGCGGCTCGTTGCGTGACGTTACATCCGGTCAGCGCTACGGTTGCCGGGTGATCGAGGTGTGCGGGTAGATGGCGTTGCAGTGCCTGCGCACATCGATCGCGCCGAGTGCGCAGCGGGTGTAGCTCACCCGCTGCGCCGTGTCCGGATTACTTGACCGGTTCGGCCGGCTTGGGTTTTTCCGCAGGCGCGGTCGGTTCGGCTGGCGCCGCTGGCTTGGCTTTTTCAGCCGGTTCGGTGGGCTTGTCGGTGGGCTTGGGCTTGTCGCCGGTCGCCGGACGCGCTGCTGCCGGCTTGGGTTCGGCCGCTGTCTTGGCGGCCTTGGCCTTCTGCGCTGCCTGTGCCTTGGCTTTGAGCGCGGCTTGGGCCTTGGCGGCCGAGCCGGGCTGCTTGAGTTCGGCCAATGCGGCGGCGATCGGGCCATCGCCCGGCAGTACGTCGCCGGCGCTATAGCCCTCTTCGCCCTCGGCATCGCCACGCAGATGGCCGGGCAAGGTGGCTTCGCTGTAGTCGGTCAGGCTGGCCGGCAGGTCGGCGTCGCCCGGTTGCGGTTCCGGGGTGAGCAGCACTTCCGGCACGATGCCGCTGGCCTGGATCGACTTGCCGCTGGGCGTGTAATAGCGCGCGGTGGTGAGCTTGACCGAGTCGCCGTTGTCCAGCGGCAGCACGGTCTGCACCGAGCCCTTGCCGAAGGTGCGGCTGCCGATGATGCGCGCGCGCTGGTTGTCGCGCAGCGCGCCGGCCAGCACTTCCGAGGCGCTGGCCGAGCCGGCGTCCACCAGCACGATGACCGGCACCCCGCCGAGCAGATCGCCTGGGGTGGCGTCGAACTTGGCATCGCTGATCGAAATACGTCCGCGGGTGCTGACGATGTTGCCCTTGTCGAGCAGATCGTCGGCGACCTGTACCGCGGCGGTCAGCAGGCCGCCCGGATTGCTGCGCAGATCCAGCACCAGGCCGCGCAACTTGCCGCCGGCCTGCAGTTGCTTGAGGTTCTTCTGGAAGTCGGCACCGGTGTCGGCCTGGAAGGTGCTGATGCGGATATAGCCGTAGCCCGGTTCCAGCAGCTTGCTGCGCACGCTGGCCACGCGGATGGTCTCGCGCTGCAGGGTGACGTCGAACGGCTTGGGCGTCTTCTCGCGCAGGATGGTCAGGGTGACCTTGCTGCCGGATTCGCCACGCAGCGGCTCCATCGCCTTGCTGGCGTCGATCGGCTTGCCGTCGATGGCCACGATCACATCGCCGGCGCGGATGCCGGCGCGCGCGGCCGGGGTGTCGTCGATCGGGGCGATCACCTTGAGCGTGTTGTCCTGCTGCTGCAGCAATTCCACGCCGATGCCGTCGTAGGCGCCGGTGGCTTGCTCGTCGAAGGCCTCGGCGTCTTCCTTGTCGAAATAGGTGCTGTGCGGGTCCAGATCCGAGAGCAGGCCACGTACGGCGGCATGCATCAGCTTCTTGTCTTCGACCGGATCCACATACGCCTGCTTGACCGCGTTGTAGACCGCCACGAAGCGGCGGATCTCCTCCAGCGGCACCTTGGACACGGCGGCTTCATTGGCTTCCGGATCGTCCGCAGTGGCCTGGGCGGCGGCGGTGCCGGCCTTCTGTGCCCAACCGGGCGACGCGAACAAGGCCAGCGACAGGGCAACGGACAGGACAGCTACGCGCATGAAGCACTCCGGAAGAGAGAAGACGCCCCACAACGTGGCGCCGCCTGGATTATGCGCGAAGCAGCGATAAATCCGCGTTGAATTGCCGTTGCCGGCCGCCACTGCGCAGGTGCATGCGCGGTGGCGTCGCTGTGCGGTGCGCATCGTGCTGGCGATGACGCGCCCAGACGCGCTGCCGGGCATTGGCGACACCGTACCGGGAGCGCCCGCCCGATGGCTGCGCAAGCAGCTTGTCCCGGTTCCCTGAGTGGTCGCCTCAATGGTCGCTTCAACGCGATGCACGTCTGGTCGCCGGGACGCGGCAGCGCGCGGCTCACCGCACACCGCACCTGCACTCAGCGCCGCTGCAACCAGCTCGACGGATCCACCGGCTGCCCGTTGCGACGCAGTTCGAAGTACAACGCCGGCACGCCCTGCCCGCCCGAGCTGCCGACCTTGGCCACCGCCTCGCCGCGCTTGATCGAGGCGCCAGCATCGCGCAACAGCGTGTCGTTGTGCGCGTACAGGCTCATGTAGCCGTTGCCGTGGTCCACGATCAGGATCATGCCGTAGCCGGTCATCCAGTCGGAGAACACCACCGTGCCATCGGCCACTGCGCTGACGGTGCTGCCCTTGGGCGCGCCGATCAGCACGCCCTTGCTGGTGTGGCCGTCCGGCAAGGTGGCGTTGAAGCGGGCCAGCAGGTTGCCCGACACCGGCCAGCTCAGCCCACCGACCTTGGGGGCCGGCGCGCTGGCGATGACCTTGGGCGGCGTCTTGCCCGGCCGGTCGGAGCGATCGGGACGATCGGTTTTGGCGCGCTTTGCCTGCGCGGCGGCTTCGGCTGCGGCGCGCTTGGCGGCCGCGCGCCGTTCGGCTTCGGCCTTGGCGGCGGCCGCGCGCAGATTGGCGAGCAACTGTTCCAGCGACTTGGCGTCCTGGCCCAGGGCTTTTTCGCGTTCGGCGCGCTGTTTGTAGCGGTCGTCCAGCTGGGCGACGGTGACCGCCTGCTGCGAGCGATCCTTCTGCAGCGAAGAGGCCTGCGCTTTTTGCTGCGCACGCGCGCTATCCAGTGCCTGGCGCCGGCTGGCGATGTCCTGTTCTACCTTCGCCAAGGCCTCCAGCTGCGTGGTCAGCGCCTGGATGCGCTGCGCGCGCGCGTTCTGCACGTAACGATGGTCGGCCAGCCTGCGCGTGGCATCGCCCACCGTGTCTTGCGACAACAGCACCTTCAACGGCGCATTGCGACCGACCTGATCGGCGGCGCGCAATAACGCGGCCAGCTGCACGCGCTGGGTCTGCAGGCCGCGCTGCAACTGCGCGCGATCCTGCTGCAGTTTGCCCAGATGCTGCTCCTGCTCGCGCATGGCCGATTCGGTCTCGCTCAGTGCGCGTGCGGTCTTGGCCACCTTTTCATCGGCCTGGCGCAACTGCTGGGCGGCGGTGCCGCGCTTGCCTTCCAGTTCGCGCCGGTCGGCAGTGATGGTCTTCAATTCATCGCGCAGCTGCTGCAGTTTGCGCTCGGCCTCGCGCTGGCTTTGCGCGCTTGCACCGGCGCTGCCGAGCAGTGTGCAAGCCAGCAGCGCACAAGCCAGCATGGCCGCCGCCAGCCACGCGCGTGAGCGGCCGGTGGCAGGGGCAAGCGGCAGGCGCGAGCGCGGTGCGGGCGAAGGAGGCAACGAACGGTCCAGTGACTTCAGGCAGGTGCGCGATTGTAGCCAAGCATGGTGTGATCGCCGCCACGCCCCAGATAGCCGCCGCCGCGCGAGGTTCAGCATGAAGTCCCAGCATCTTCTCCTGATGGTGTCCCTGGTCTGCACGAGCGCCTGGGCCAACGAGGACATCAGCAAGGTCAACGGCCGCATCAGCGCCGAGGCCGGCCAATCCTATGGCGCCCTGGACACCGTCAACGGCTCCATCGAAATCGGTGCCGGTGCGCAGACCAAGAGCGTGGAAACCGTCAACGGCAGCATCCAGATCGGCGAGCGCGCGCGCACCGGTGGCGTCTCCACCGTCAATGGTGCGATCACGCTGGGCCAGAAAGTGGTGGTGTCCGGCGGGCTGGAAACGGTCAACGGCAGCATTCTGGTGGAGCGCGGCAGCCAGATCAGCGGCGGCGTGGAAACCGTCAACGGCAGCATCGGTCTGGTGGAAACCGAGCTCGGCAAGGACATCGAGACCGTCAACGGCGACATCACCGTGGGGGTGGGCTCGCATGTGCATGGCGGGATCGAGGTCACCAAGCCCAATTTCAGTCTTTCGTTCAAGCCATCGCGCAAGCCGCGGGTGGTGATCGGCCCCAATGCGGTGGTGGATGGGCAGCTGCAGTTCGAGCGCGAGGTCAGCCTGTATGTGCATCGCACCGCCAGGATCGGCGCGGTCACCGGCGCCACTGCGCGCAGTTTCGACAGCGACGTGGCGCCCAGGGACTGACGCGCTCACCACAGTCAGCGCCTAGAATCGGGGGACCTTCGCCGCACGAGGAGTCCCGATGCCCCGCAAGATCCTGTTGTGCCTGGCCGCGACGCTGGCCCTGGCCGGCTGCAAACGTGAGCCCGCCGACGCACCTGCCGCGCCCAGCGCGCAGACTCCCGCCGATACCGCACCCAGCGCACCGGTCAGCCGGCACGCGTTCTCGCCGGAGATGACGACCGGCGATTTCGCCGAGTTGGTCAAGACGCTGGCCTCGGACGATTTCGAAGGACGCGGCCCGGGCACAGCGGGCGAAGAGAAGACCGTTACCTATATCCGCGACCAGATGCAGCGCATCGGGCTGCAGCCGGGCAATGGCGATAGCTGGTTCCAGGACGTGCCGATGGTGGAAACCACCGCCGATGCAGCCACCGCACCCAGCCTGCGCAGCGGCGATCAGACGCGCGCGCTGGCCTTCGGCACCGACATCGTGGTGGGCACGCGCACCGGCCAGGCCGAGGTCAAGCTGGACAACAGCGAGCTGGTGTTCGTCGGCTACGGCGTGGATGCACCCGAGCAACAGTGGAACGATTACGCCGGCCAGGACTGGAAGGGCAAGACGGTGGTGATGTTCGTCAACGACCCAGGCTTCCATACCGGCGATGCCAAGTTGTTCGATGGCAAGCGCATGACCTACTACGGGCGCTGGACCTACAAGTTCGAAGAGGCCGCGCGCAAGGGCGCCGCCGCCGCGCTGATCGTGCACGACACGCCCGGCGCCAGCTACGGCTGGGATGTGGTGAAGAATTCTTGGGCCGGCCCGCAATACGACCTGCCGGCCAAGGACGACACCGACCCGCGCCTGCCGGTGCAGGGCTGGATCAGCGCCGAGACCGCCAAGCAGTTGTTCGCCAACGCCGGGCTGGACCTGGCGCAGGCCTACAAGGACGCCAGCAAGCGCGGCTTCAAGCCGGTGCCGTTGAAGGCCAGCTGGTCGGTGGACCTGAAGAGCACCATCGCCGAAAAGACCTCACGCAATGTGGTCGGGGTGCTGCCGGGCAGCAGCCACGCCGATGAGGCGGTGCTGTACATGGCGCATTGGGATCACCTGGGCAAGCATCCGGGCGAGAGCGGCGACAACATCTACAACGGCGCGGTGGACAACGCGACCGGCGTGGCCGGCATTCTGGAAATCGCCGATGCGTTCGCGCATCAGGATCCCAAGCCGGCACGCTCGGTGGTGTTTGTGGCGGTGACGCTGGAAGAATCCGGTTTGCTCGGGTCCAAGTATTACGTGGCCAACCCGAGTTTCCCGCTGGACAAGATCGCCGCGGTGATCAACCTGGATGCGATGTCGGTGGCCGGACGTGCGCGCGATGTCACCGTAGTGGGCATGGGCAGCTCGGAGCTGGAAGACATTCTCAAGCCGATCGCCGCGATGCAGGGCCGCACCCTGCACGCTGAGGCCACACCGCAGAGCGGCTCGTATTTCCGCTCGGATCATTTCAACTTCGCCAAGGCCGGTGTGCCGGCGCTGTACGCCGATGGCGGCGAAGACCTGCGCGAGGGCGGCACCGCTGCCGGACGTGCAGCCGCCGAAGACTATGGGCGCAATCGCTACCATGCCCCTGGCGATCAGTACGATGCGGCCACCTGGAAACTCGATGGCACCATCGAAGATCTGCAGGCGGTGTATGGCGTGGGCAAGGAAGTCGCCGCTGGCGAGCGTTGGCCCAACTGGTATGCCGGCAATCCATTCAAGGCCGCGCGCGACCGCATGATGGTCGGCAAGCCGGGTGCGAGTGCAGTAGCGGATCCGCAGGCACCTGCCTCTGCTGCTGATGGCAAACAGGCTAATGGCAAGCAGGTAGCGCCGGCGCGTTGAGTACACCGAGTGCGCGCATGGCCTCAAGCACGCATGTGTGGAGTCGTGTTGCGATCGATCGAGTTGCGGCGCTGCGGGTGATAACAAGGCCGCGCAGCCTGCGGTATCAGTAAACAGGGCCTCCAGTTGGAGGCCCTGTTCAGTGCTGCAGTTCTGCCCGGCAAACGTGCTCAAACACCACCACGCGATTGCGTCAGTGATGGATCAGTCGTTGTCCGCGCTGACCACGTGCCCATCTTCCGGATCGATGTGCAGGTCGACCTTCTGCCCGCCACGTTGCTCGGCGTCGGCCTTCCACAGGCCGTCCTTGAACTTGAGGTCGTGCACGTTGGAATAGCCGTTGGTCGACAACGCCGCGCGGATATCGGCCTCGCTCAACTTGGAGGTGGTCTGGTCGCCGTACACGCGCCCGGTCACCGGGTCGATACGCACATCCACATCCTTGCCATCGCCGCTGCGCGCATCGGCAGTCCACACTCCGTGCTCGAACTTGACGTCGTGCACCTTGGTGTAACCCTTGCTGGTGAGCATGCTGGTGATTTCGGCGGACGTCAGCGCCTTGGCCGGCTTATCAGCAGCGGCCTGCGCAAATGCGCCATGCGATGCCAGCGCGAGTGCGCCGATCAGCGCGGTCTTCATCAATCGATGTGCCATGAGACTGCTCCTGCAGTGAAGTGTGCCCATGCTGGACGCGCTGTCATCGC